>NZ_JBFAZB010000051.1:0-68901 GCF_040681575.1 Kitasatospora sp. NPDC051702 | reverse complement strand
GTCCTTCCCCCCGGCCCCCTACGTCCACGCCTACGACGCCAACGGCAAGGAGATCTACAACCAGAAGACCCAACCCAACGTCAAGAACACCCGCAAGTAGCCGTAACCCCGGACGCCCGATGGGGCCCGGCTCCGGGCGGAGCCGGGCCCGTCTCGGCGCCTCGGGGCCACCGACGGGACGGCCCGGCCACGGCCGGTGCGCTCCGCACGCGCCGCGGCCGGGGATGTCCGCTGGTGGGCGGCGGGCGGTGGCGGGCAGGATGCCGCCATGACGACGAGCGGAACCCCCGGGACGGCGGCCGGGGCGGTGCAGGAGCTGCGGGGGATCGCCCACGCGTGGGTCGACGGCCGGTACGCCGAGCCGGAGTCGCTGATCCAGGCCGCTGTCCGCGCCCTGTCCGCGGGCGTGGACACCCCGTCGCTGTGGTTGCTCGCCTGGCTGCTCAGCGGTGAGGAGGACCAGGCCCCGGGGCTGTTCGACCGGGTGATGGACGAGCTCGGGTTCGGCTTCCGGCCGCCCGAGGGCGCCGGGGACTACTGGCAGGGCCGGCTGGCGCTCGCCCGGTGGTGGGCCGCCGAGATCGCCGGCGGGTGGCTCGACCCCGTCGAGGGGGCCTTGCTCATCGTCGAGAACGTGGCCGAGGTCTACGGGTCGTGCGAGGAGCTGGCACCCGTGGTCGACGCGGTGGCGGTCCACCTGGGCCGGGCCGGATCGCAGGCGCCCGCGGAGGAGATCGCCGCACACCTGACCCGGGCCGCCGGTGAACTCCTGGCCCGCATCCCGCCCCCGCCCGGCTCACCGGCCCCGGTCCACGGCGACGACCCGGACGGCGGCAGGCCGGCCTGACCCGCCCTGCGTGCCCGTGGACCACCTCGTGCCCGTACCACCGGACGTTCGAGGGTCGTGAGCGATCCGAGCGGCACGATTCCAGGGCCGCCTTCCAGGACGGTGAACAGCAGCGGATGTGGATGGACCCGCGGACCGGCGGGATCAGCGACCACTCCGGGCTCCCCGTCGTCACCGCCGCGGAGGCGGTGTGACCACCTGTCGGCATCGCGTCATCCTGTTCGTGTAGCGACGGTCACAAAGGGCGCGTCAAGGCCGCAGGTTCTGCGGCGCGGGGTCGTCCGGGCGAAGGATCTTCGGTTTCCGCGTGCAGGAATCCCGGCGGACCGAATCTCTGGCTGATGTAGAAGATGCAACGACTTTCACGTGACCGGCTTGAACCGATCACTTTCGCTCCTCATTCCGATCACGAATCGGGGCTGTTCGCCCACGACTGGTAGGAATGATTCCGAGCGGGCCGATCGCCACCGGACGTCCTGACCAGCGCCGACGACGCGCCGGGCAGTCGACGTCGCCGACCGGTCCGCGAAGAACGGGGGGCACCGAAAGTTCTTCACACATTCCACCTGGGGGGCATTGCCATGTCCGAAAGCACCACCACCGACCTCACCCGCCGACGGATGCTGCAAGGCGCCGTCGTCGCGACCGCCGTCGCCGCGGGCACGGTCGTCCTGGGCCTCACCGGCCCCGCCGCGACCCCCGCCGTCGGCGCCGACACGGCGGGCGGCGAGAGCTTCGACGAGGTCTTCCGCGGCCGCCGCATCCAGGGCATGCCGATGTCCGGCGACGGCCACCACGCGATGAGCGGCTACATGGTGCTGATCGACGGCCGGGAGCTGCACATGATGCGCAACGCGGACGGCACCTGGATCAGCGTCATCAACCACTACGAGACCTTCACCACGCCGCGGGCGCTGGTCCGGGCCGCCGTGAACTCCCTGGACGGCGCCGACCTGGCCCCGATCGCCGCCTGACTCCGGACCGCACAACGGCCTCCGCACAGACCACCCTCGAAGGAAGAACCATGGCAGTCCGCAAGAACCAGGCGACCATGACGGCCGCGGAGAAGCGCGCCTTCGTCAACGCCGTCCTGGAACTCAAGCGCCGCGGCGCCTACGACGCGTTCGTCAGCACGCACAACGACTTCATCATGAGCGACACCGACACCACCGAGCGCACAGGTCACCGCTCGCCGTCCTTCCTGCCCTGGCACCGCAGCTTCCTGCTGCGCTTCGAGCGGGCGCTGCAGGCGATCGACGCCACCGTCACGCTGCCGTACTGGGACTGGACCACCGACCGCACCCCGGACTCCTCCCTCTGGGGCCCGGACTTCCTCGGCGGGGGCGGCGGCGCCACCGACGGCCGGGTGACCACGGGCCCGTTCGCGCAGAGCTCCGGCAACTGGACGCTCACCGTCAGGCCCGACTCCCGCAACTACCTGATCCGCCGGCTGGGCCAGAGCGGTCAGGGCCTGCCGACCAGGGCCGACGTGGACGCCGTGCTGGGGATGGCCACGTACGACGCCGCGCCGTTCAACAGCTCCAGCGCCGGCTTCCGCAACAACCTGGAGGGCTGGACGGGCGTCAACGTGCACAACCGGGTGCACGTCTGGGTCGGCGGCACCATGAGCACCGGGATGTCGCCCAACGACCCGGTGTTCTGGATGCACCACTGCATGATCGACCGCCTCTGGGCCGGCTGGCAGAGCCGCCACCCGGGCGAGGGCTACCAGCCCGTCCGCCGCACCAGGAACGTGGTCGCCCTGAACGACAGCATGAAGCCGTGGAACGACGTCACCCCGGCCGACCTGCTGGACCACACCAAGTTCTACACGTACGACACCGCGTACTGATCCGGCCGGCCCGGGTCGGGGGTCGGGGCAGTGGCCACCGCCCCGACCCCCGACCCGGGTGGTCTGGACCATTGGGCGCATTTCGGCCGCGCGGTCA
Organism: Kitasatospora sp. NPDC051702; assembly: GCF_040681575.1. Classification (NCBI taxonomy): domain Bacteria; kingdom Bacillati; phylum Actinomycetota; class Actinomycetes; order Kitasatosporales; family Streptomycetaceae; genus Kitasatospora; species Kitasatospora sp. NPDC051702. The sequence continues at coordinate 66,105 of NZ_JBFAZB010000051.1, read as the reverse complement.
TTTTCGGCCGTAGTCGGACCATCGACGGTTCGCACGGGATCCGGTCCCCCTATTCTCGTGCCCGATCGCGGCTCCGTCGGAGCCGGGCGACACACGCACGGAATTCCCGCCCGAACCACCCACGATGGGGGAGTCCTCATGCCCAGGCCCAGAATCGCCCGCTTCCTGGCCGCCGCCGGTGTCGCGGCGCTGCTCCCGCTGTCCTTCGCAGCCGACGCACACGCGGCCACGTACCTGCAGACGATCTCGCTCATGAACGTCACCACCATGAAGTGTGCCGACCTACCGGGTTACGGCTGGAACCCGGTGGACACCCGCGTCAGTCAGTACCCCTGCCGGCCCGGCCGCGACGACAACCAGATGTGGCGGCTGGAGCGGACCCGGACCGTCGACGGCCGGGCCCTGTACCAGTTCGCCAACGACAAGAGCGGCTACTGCCTCGACCTGCCCGACTACGGCGCGGCCCCGGCCGGTGCCCCGGTGGCCGTCTACACCTGCGCCTCCGACCCCGCGACCGACAACCAGGAGTGGTACCTCGTCGACGTCGTCGGCAACGGGGGCTACGAGATCGTCAACTACAAGAGCGGCCTCTGCCTGGACGTCGCCGGCTGGGCCGGAGACGGGAGCGACCGGGCCGACGACCTGCCCCTGACGGCGTACCCCTGCTACGACAGCTCGTGGCACGGTGGCGTGTACGAGGGCTACGACGACCACATCTGGCGGTTCTACGGCTGATCGTGCGTCATGTTGTGCGGCCCCGCACCCTCGTCGGGGGTGCGGGTGCCGATCAGCGCGGCGCCGCCGGGCGCCGACACCGCCCCAGGATGCCCGACCGGTGTCTATGCGAGTAGACCCCCGCCTGTGAATTTCGCGTGACGGGCAGCGGCCCTCAGCGCGTCGAAACGCCGTCCCGCGGGTCGTCCGCGGTCGGTCGGCGGGGGTCGTTCAGCGGTTCACCGCCCGCATCCCGTCCTCGTCGTAGCGCTCGCCGGACACCTCGGGCAGTTCGGCCTCGATGCGGGCCAGGTCCTGATCGGTCAACTCGACGTCGACGGCGCCCGCGTTCTGCTCCAGGTAGGTGCGGCGCTTGGTGCCCGGGATCGGCACGAGGTGCTCGCCGCGGGCCAGCACCCAGGCGATCGCCAGCTGGGCCGGTGTCACGTCCTTCTCCGCGGCGATCTCCTTCACCTTCCCGGCGAGCCTGAGGTTGGCCGCCAGATTGGCCTCCGTGAAGCGCGGGTTGGTGCGGCGGAAGTCACCCTCGTCGAGTTCGTCCGGGGAGCTGAAGCGGCCCGCGAGGAAGCCGCGGCCGAGCGGGGAGTACGGCACGAAGCCGATTCCCAGCTCCCGGCAGGTGGGGAGCACCTCGGCCTCCACGTCCCGGGTCCAGAGCGAGTACTCGCTCTGGACGGCGGTGATCGGGTGGACGGCGTGGGCGCGGCGGATGGTGTCGCCGCTCGCCTCGCTCAGCCCGATGTGCCGCACCTTCCCCTCGGCGACCAGTTCGCCGAGCGCGCCGACGGTCTCCTCGATGGGCACGGTCGGGTCGACCCGGTGCTGGTAGTACAGGTCGATGCGGTCGGTGCCGAGCCGCTTCAGCGAGCCGTGCACGGAACCGCGGACGTGCTCGGCCGAGCCGTCCTGGCGGCCCACGGTCGACATGTCGCCCGGAACGGCGCCGTCCATGCGGTAGTTGAACTTCGTGGCGATCACGTACTCGTCGCGGTGCCCCCGGACGGCCTCGCCGACCAGGGACTCGTTGGTGAGCGGCCCGTAGACCTGCGCCGTGTCGAGGAACGTGATGCCCAGGTCCAGGGCGCGCCGGATGGTCGCGACGCCCTCGGCCTGGTCGGCGGTGCCGTAGAAGGCGGACATCCCCATGCATCCGAGGCCGATGGCCGATACCTGGAGGTCCCGCAGACTGCGCTGTTGCATGTGGCGTGCCAGCCCTTCGTCTCGATCGTCCCGGGGCCCGGCGCCTTCCGGCGCCCCGGTCCGGGTGACCGGTCGGGCCCGTCTCCTCGGAGAGGACCCTACGGTGCCGGGGCCGCGGGGGCCCGGAGGCGGTACCCGATGTCCCGGCCGCGGTTCACGGGGTCGCGCGCAGGGCGCGTCGGAGGCACTCCGTGAACCGGTCGAGGACGGCGGGGTCTCCGGCGGCGCGGGAGGGGTTGAGCTCGCAGATCGACAGCGCCCGGAAGCGCGGGTCCCGGCAGGCGGTGTCCAGTGCTTCGGACAGGGCGTCGAGCGTCGGGCCGCTGTTGCGGCCGTCGGTGCTCTCGGCGAGCGGCGCGTCGGTGAAGTCCAGGACGTCGACGTCGACGTGCACGGCCAGGGGGCCGGCGGGGAGCGTACCGAGGGCCCGGGTCACCTCGGTGCCCGGCGCGGTGGCGAGGTCGGTGTGCGAGCCCCAGCGCAGGCCCAGGGCCCGTGCCTGCTCGCGTTCCCAGGAGGTCGCGGCCTGGGGGTCGATGCCGAGGAGGTGGAGCCGGTCCGGGGTGAGCAGGGGGCGACGGGCGAACGCGGCCGCCAGCGGCTCCGCGGCTCCGGGCAGGTCCAGCCCGTGGGCGAGGCCCATCCAGTCGAGGGCGCCCTCGCGGGTGCTCGCCGGGGTGTTGAGGTCGAAGTGCCGGTCGATGTAGAGCAGGCCGGCGTCCGGGTCGCGTGCCGTGAGAGCGGCCATCACGCCCAGGGCGACGGTGCAGTTGCCGCCGATGACCAGGACGTCCGCGTCCTCGTCCAGCGCCGCGGCGACGTGGTCGGCGACGGCCTCGACGGCCCGGACCACCGCCGCGAGGTTCTGGGCCCGCGGGTGCTGCCGGTCCGGGGCCCACACGTGCAGCGGCCCGTCCCCGGCGTCCCGCACCCGGCGGCCCGCCGCGCTCAGGCGTTCGACCAGGCCCAGCTCGCGCAACACCCGTGGTGCGGCCTCCTGGCCGGGCGCGTAGCTGCCCGCACTGGTCGGTGCGCCGACCACGACGAGATCCCGTCGCATCCACCCATCATCGCCGTCCGTCCGGACGGGCGCGAGCGGGCTGCTCCCGGCCACGGGGGAGCGGCGATGCCGCCCGCGGAGAAGGGCGCCGGCGCGGTCCGCCGGGCCGTGGGGGCGCGGCAGCTGTGGAGGGGGGCGCGACCCGCTGGCTCGGCCACCCGCACCGGTAGGGCGTCCCGCGGGTACCGGGCCCGCGGTTACCGGTCCCGCAGGCTCAACCGACCTTCCAGAGCGCCAGGTAGGCGTCGAAGCATCCCACCAGGAACCTGCTGTCGGGGCTGAAGACGAGGTGCTCCGGCATGAAGGGCCTGGGGGTGAGGGCGTTCGCCTCGTCGAGTCCGCGGACGGGGTTCCAGGTGGCCGTGGACCAGACCCGCACCCGTCCGTCCTGCTCGGCGCCCGCGAGCAGGCCGCCGTCCGGGCTGAACGCCAGGGCGGACACCGGGTTGGAGGGGAAGGGGAGCGTCTCGACCACCGCGCGGGTGGTGATGTCCCACACCTTCACCTCTCCCCGGGAGGCGGTGGCGAGGACCTTGCCGTCCGGACTGACCGCGAGGGCGATCGCACCGTCCCCGGCGTTCTCCACCGTTGCGAGGAGCCTTCCCTGGCGGGCGTCCCAGAAGCGCAGCAGGCTCTGCCGGTCCTGGCCGGTCGTGGCGACGACGGTGCGGCCGTCCCGGGCGAAGGCCATGCACAACACTTCCCCGTCCGCCTCGAACGCCGGGTGCTCGATCGGATTGGTGATGGTGGTGACCAGGGTGCGGCTCCCGACGTCCCACACGGTGATCACGCGGTTGGCGCTGTACGCCAGGGTCCTGCCGTCCGGGCTGTACGCGAGGTTCGCGTATCCGGCCTTCTTCTGGTTCCGGTCGCCCTGGAGGGTGGCCGCCTTCTTCCGGGACGCCGTGTCCCACAGCGTGATCGTCGCGAAGTCGTCGACGCTGGCGAGCAGCGAGCCGTCCGGGCTGAACTTCACGGCGAAGGTGAGGTTGCCGTCGATGCCCGGCACGGCCGAGGTGCCGAGGTCGGCCGCGACGTCCAGGCCGGGGCTGTTCCACAACGTCAGGCCGCTGCCGTGGTCGCCCACCGCGAGGAGCGTGCCGTCCGGGCTGTAGTCCAGGGCGGTCTGCCGGGTGCGCCACTTGGGGGAGACCCTGAAGGCGGGTTCCGACGGAGTACCGGGAGACGTCGGGGTGGCCGCGGGCGTGGGCGACGGGCTCGGTCCGACCGGGGCCGCCGACGACGTGTTCGGCGAGGTCGTCGGCGGCGGGAGCGTCTGCGGACCGCCCGCGGTCGGGGAGCCCGCGGTCCGGTCGAGTGCGAGCGGCACGGCCGTCGCCGCGGCGGCACCCGCGCCGAGCACGGCGAACAGCACCGTTCGCCGACTCGGGCGCCGGCGCCGCGCCGGATCCACGTCGGATCCCTCGGCCGCCGGTGGATCCGCCGCACCGGGCGTCGGGACCGGTCGTTCCGGCCCGGCGGGCCCGGTCGGCACCGGGAGCGCGGTCCTGGTCGGCAGGTCCTCGTTCGCGACGTGTCCGGTCAGGACGATCGTCCCGGTGTCGGACGCCACCAGCCGGCCGGCGCCCTCGGTCAGGCCGAGGAGGCGGGTGACGGCGGCCTGCTGCTCGTCGATCAGGGCGTGCACGGCGGCCGGCCACGGCCGTACGGCCGGGGCCAGCGGCCCGAGTTCGTGCGCGATCCCCGCGGGCGTGGGCCGCAGCTTCGGGTCCTTGGACAGGCACCGCGCGACGAGCTCGCGCAGCTCCTCCGGGACGGCGGAGAGGTCGGGTCGGGTGTGGACCACGTTGTAGAGCGTCTGCGGTGCGGAGGTGCCGGTGAACGGGCTGCGGCCGGTGCACGCCTGGACCAGCACCGCACCGAGCGAGAACACGTCGCTGGCCGGGGTGAGTTCACCTCCTTCGGCCTGCTCGGGGGACATGAAGGCGGGGGAACCGACGAGCCAGCCGGTGTGGGTGATCTCGGTGCCGCCCTCGCTGTCGGTGGCCCGGGCGATCCCGAAGTCGATGACCCGGGGCCCGTCGGCGGCGAGCAGGACGTTGGACGGCTTGAGGTCGCGGTGGATGAGCCCGGCCCGGTGGATCCCGCCCAGCGCGGCGGCCAGCCCGGCGGCCAGGCGCACCACCGCCTCGGCCGGCAGCGGACCGGCCCGCTCCACGGAGTCGCTCAGGGCCGGGCCGGGCACGAAGACCGAGGCCAGCCACGGCAGCGGCGCGTCCGCGTCGGCATCGAGCACGGCCGCCGTGTACGCGCCGGACACCCGCCGGGACGTCTCCACCTCGCGGCGGAAGCGCGCACGGAATCCGCCGTCCTCCACGAACTGTGAGCGCACGACCTTGACCGCGACCAGGCGCCCGTCCGGTGCGACGCCCAGCAGCACGCGCCCCATGCCGCCGCGCCCCAACTCTGCCACGACCCGGTACGGACCGACGGTGAGCCGGTCCGCGTCCCCCAACGGCTCCATCGGCCCCCTCCGACGTATGTGGCAACTCCGGGCGTACGCGCCCCTGTTGCCTGCCTTGGCGCGAGCATCTCACATCCTGGCGCGGCGGCGCAGGTCGCAGTGCGTGCTCCTGCGGCCTCCGGCGTCGTCGATGCGGGCCTCGGCGCCCCTCAGGCCGCGCGGGTGGCGGCGACGGGGGTGAGGGCGGCGTACTCCAGCGGAGCCGAGGGGTCGACGGAGAGGTTCATCGGGGCGGGTGCGGCACCCGCGCGGACGAGCAGGTCGCCGATGGCGGCGATCATGGCGCCGTTGTCGGTGCAGAGCCGCAGCGCCGGGACGCGCAGCGTGATGCCGGCGGAGGCGCAGCGCCGTTCGGTCAGGGCGCGGATCCGGGAGTTGGCGGCGACCCCGCCGACCACGACCAGGGTGTCGATGCCGTGGTCGGTGCAGGCCCGGACGGCCTTGCGGGTGAGGGTGTCGGCGATCGCCTCCTGCAGTGCGGCGGCGGCGTCGGGGACGTGCGGCTCGGTGCCGGCGGCACGCTGGGCCTCCACCCAGCGGGCGGCGGCGGTCTTGAGGCCGGAGAAGGAGAACGCGTACGGGGGGTCGTTCGGCCCGCTCAGCGGGCGGGGCAGGCGGACGGCCTTCGGGTCGCCGTCGCGGGCGGCCCGGTCGATGGCGGGCCCGCCGGGGTAGGGCAGGTGGAGGATGCGGGCGACCTTGTCGAAGCACTCGCCGGCGGCGTCGTCCAGGGTGTCGCCGAGGTGGACGATCGGGTCGCGCGCCAGGTCGCGCACCAGCAGCAGCGAGGTGTGCCCGCCGGAGACGATCAGGACGATGCACGGGTCGGGCAGCGGCCCGCCGTCGAGGGTGGCGGCGGCGACGTGGCCGGCGAGGTGGTGGACGCCGTACAGCGGGACGCCGAGCGAGAAGGCGTAGCCCTTGGCGGCGGCGACGCCGACCTGCAGGGCGCCGGACAGGCCCGGGCCGGCGGTCACGGCGACGGCGCCGACGTCGGCCAGGGTGAGTCCGGCCCGGGTCAGGGCCTCGTCGACGACCGGGGCCATGGCGTGGACGTGGGCCCGGGCGGCGATCTCGGGCACCACGCCGCCGAACCGCGCGTGTTCGTCCATGCTGGACGCCACCGCGTGCCCCAGCAGGACGCCGTCGCGCACCAGCCCGGCGCCGGTCTCGTCGCACGACGATTCGATCCCGAGCACCACCGGCGATCCCGCCATCACCCACGACTCCTTGTTGCCTAAGTTCAGTATTTGCGAATAACTGGCAACAAGGATAGGCGAGCGCCCGCCGGCGACCACCGTGCCGGGGGTGGGACGCGCAGCTCAGGGGCCCTGCGCCCGCCCGGCGAAGATTCATCCAGGTGTTCGGAACTTCCCGGGGTTCCGGCCCGACTCCTGTGCCGGGTGCCGTCGCCGACGGTGTCCGCTACGGGAGGAGGGCGGAGCATGCGGCCCAGGAGCTGCTCGTCGCGTCGGCCGGGACGCGTCGGCCGGGGGTGCGCGCTGTGAGCGCGGTGACGGGCCGGGAGGCGCCAGCGGCGGTCACGGACCGCTGGAGCCTGGTGGCGGTCGCGGGGATGCTGTCGTTCGTGGCGATGCTCGACATGAACATCGTCAACATCGCCCTCGCGGACATCGCCGGGGGCTTGCGGGTGTCCGCGCAGACCGCCCAGTGGGCCGCCCTCGGGTACCAGCTCCCCCTGGTGGCGCTGCTCCTGCCGGCCGGTCGGTGGCTGGGCGCGGTCGGCACCCGCCCGGCGCTGCTGACCGCCCTCGGCGGGTTCGCGCTGGGCAGCGCCGCGGCCGCGGCCGCGCCGTGGGCGGGTGCGCTGATCGCGGCCCGGATGGTCCAGGGGGCCTTCGGCGCGGTGCTGTTCGTCCTGATGCCGGTGCTGGCGATGCGGTCGGTGCGGCCCGGGCTGCGGGGCCGTGCGATGAGCGTGCCGGCCACGCTGGGGCCGCTCGGTGCGGTCACCGGCCCGGCCCTGGGCGGGCTGATCGTCGACCACCTTGGCTGGCGGGCGGTCTTCCTGGTGAAGCTGCCGGTCTGCCTGGCCGCCTGGCTCGTCGCCCGCCGGCACCTGCCCCGGGGAGGCGCCCTGGCGCGGCCGGCCCGGACGGAGGTCACCGACGCGGCGCTCATCGGCGGCGCCGTCTGCGTCGTCCTCCTCGGGCTCACCCTGACCGCGGACGCCCCCGGCTGGCTGCTGCTGGGCGCCCCGGCCGTCCCGCTGACCGCGCTGTGGCTGCGGCGGGCCGGCGGACAGCCCGTCAGGTCGGTGCTGCGGGAGAACCGGACGGCCGGCCTCAACACCGCGGTGCTGGCCGTCGCCGGGGCCTTCGCCGCCGTGCACTACCTGCTCGCCCTGCACCTGCAGCGCGACGAGGCCGCCGGCGCCACCGCCACCGGCCTGACCATCCTGTGCTTCCCCCTCGCCATGGGGATCGCCGGACCGCTCGGCGGCCGGCTCGCCGACCGCTACGGCGCCCGGCCCACCGCGACCGCCGGCGCCGCGCTCACCGCGCTCGGCTTCCTGCTGCTCGCCCCGCTCGGTGACACCTGGACCCTGCCGGACGTCGCCTGGCGCCTCGCCCTCGCCGGAACCGGCATGGGCCTGTACGGCGGCCCGACCCAGGCCATGGTGATGACCTCCGCCACCCCGGCGACGGTGGCCACCGCCGCCTCCACCGTGCAGCTCGCCCGCAGCCTCGGCTTCACCCTCGGCCCGGCCCTGGCCACCGCCGCCTGGAGCCTCGGCGGCTCCGGTGCGGGCGGCCTGCACCTCGGCCTCGGCCTCGCCGCCGCCGGCAGCTGCCTCGCGGTGCCGCTGCTGGCGCGGCACGGCCGCCCCGCCGTCGCCCAGGCCGCCTGATCCCGCCCCACCTCCCCCTCCCGCCACCACCGTTCACACCACTGGAGCATGCGCATGTGCGGAATCACCGGCTGGGCGTCCTTCCACCAGGACGTCCGGCACAGTGCCCCCGTCATCGAGGCGATGACCGAGACCATGGCCCTGCGCGGGCCGGACGCCGGGGGTGTCTGGCTCGGCGCCCACGCCGCGCTCGGCCACCGGCGCCTCGCCGTGCTCGACCCCGAGGGCGGCGCCCAGCCGATGGCGGACCGGCCCGACCGGCCGCGGGTGGTGCTCACCTACAGCGGCGAGGTCTACAACCACCACGAGCTGCGCGAGCGGCTCAGAAGCAGGGGCCACCGCTTCGGGACGCGCAGCGACACCGAGGTGGTGCTGCGCGCCTACCTGGAGTGGGGCGACGCCCTGGTCGACCACCTGGAGGGCATGTACGCCTTCGCCGTCTGGGACGAACGCGAGCAGCGCCTGCTGCTGGTCCGTGACCGGCTCGGCGTGAAGCCGCTGTTCTGGGCGGCCGTCGACGGCGGGCTGGCCTTCGGCTCGGAGCCCAAGGCCCTGTTCGCCCATCCCGAGCTCACCCCCACCGTGGACGCCGACGGCCTGCGCGAGGCGTACAGCCTGCTGTTCAACACCGGCCCCACCGTCTGGGCCGGGGTCCGGGAGGTGGAGCCCGGCGGACTGCTCGTCCTCGACCGGGAGGGCGTCCGCGAGCGCCGCTACTGGCAGCTGACCGCACGCCCGCACACCGACGACCTGGCCGCCACGCAGGAGCGCGTCGGCGAGCTGGTCGACCGCGCCGCCCGCACCCAGCTGGAGGCGGACGTCCCGCTCTGCAGCCTGCTCTCCGGCGGCCTGGACTCCACCGTCGTCACCGCCCTGATCGCCGGCGAACTCCGCCGCACCGACGGCCCCGGGGCGAGGCTCCGCTCCTACGCCGTCGACTACAGCGACCAGGCCGAGCGGTTCACCGGCGACGTGCTGCGCACCGGCCACGACACGCCCTTCGCCACCGAGGCCGGCGCCTTCATCGGCACGGACCACTCCACCGTGGTCCTCGACCCGCGGACCCTGCTCGACCCGGAGAACCGGCGGGCCGTCGTCGTCGCCCGGGACTCGCCGATCGGCGTCGGCGACATGGACACCTCGCTCCACCTGCTGTTCGGCGAGATCCGCAGGCACTCCACCGTCGCCCTGTCCGGTGAGGCCGCGGACGAGGTCTTCGGCGGCTACCCGTGGTTCCACGACCCGAAGGCCCTCGCCGCGCGGACCTTCCCCTGGCTGCTCGTCACCGGCGACGAGGCCGCCATGCCGCTCCACCCCGAGCTCGCCGCCGACCTGCGCATCCGCGACTTCCGCGAGGACACCTACCGCACCGCCCTGGCGGGCGTCCCGCACCTCGACGACGAGACGCCCGTCGAGCACCGGCAGCGCGAGATGCAGCACCTCTCGCTCACCCGGTGGCTGCGCCAGCTGCTGCACCGCAAGGACCGCCTCTCGATGGCCCGGGGCCTGGAGGTCCGGGTGCCGTACTGCGACCACCGCCTCGTCGAGTACGCCTTCAACACCCCCTGGGCGATGAAGAACCACGACGGGCGCGAGAAGAGCCTGCTGCGCGACGCCGGCCGGGGCATCGCCCCGGACTCCGTGCTGTGGCGGCCCAAGAACCACTACCCGGCCACCCACCACGCCGACTACAACGCCGGCCTCCAGCGGCTCGCCCTGGAGGCGCTGGACGCACCCCACGTGCGGGAGATCGCGGACGAGACGGTCGTCAGGGCCACCCTCGACACCCCGGCCGACCGCCTGCAGTGGGGCCACCGGCTCCGGCTGGAACGGGTCGTGGACCTCGCGCTCTGGCTCGACCACCACCGCCCCGCCCTGGCCCTCTGACCCGGCGGCCCCACCTCCGCCGCACCCCCGTCGCCCCACCCCGACCGCCATGTGCCCGAAGGAACCGGACATGACCACCCCCGACCGCACCGGGGCCCGCTGCCCCGTCACCGGAGCCACCGCCGGCGAGCCGATCCCGCTGTACGGCTCCGCCTACAAGACCGACCCGTACGACCTCTACCGCCGGATGCGCGACACCGCCCCCGTCCACCGGGTCCGCTTCCCCTCCGGCATCGCCGCCTGGCTGGTCACCGGCTACGAGGCCGCCCACCAGGCGCTCAACGACCCGCGCCTGGGCAAGAACCACGCGCTCGGCAACGACGACTGGCGCGCCCTCGCCTCGATCATGCCCGAGCCCCAGCACTCCCAGCTCCAGGCCCACCTGCTGCACCAGGACCCGCCGGAGCACACCCGGATGCGCCGCCTCGTCCTGGACGCCTTCGCGCCGCGCCGGGTGGAGTCGCTGCGCCCGCGGTTCCAGGAGCTCGCCGACGCCCTCGTGGACGGGCTGCCCGCCGAGGGCGGTGCGGACCTGGTGGCCGGCTTCGCGGCGCACTTCCCCTTCCGGGTCCTGGCGGAGGTCATCGGCCTCCCGCCGGAGCTGGCCGCCCGCTTCGACCGGGACTGGGGCAAGGTCGTCCAGCCCGTCGGGCCCCAGGACCCGGGCCGGCCCGCCTACGAGGCGCGGCTGCTCGGCCTGCAGACGTACATCGCCGAGGTCGTCGCCCACAAGCGCGCGCACCGGGAGGAGGACCTGCTCTCCCGCCTGGTCACCGCCCGGGACGAGGGGGAGCTCACCCGGGAGGAACTGGACTCGATGATCTTCCAGCTCCTGGTCGCCGGCCAGGAGCCCGTCACCAACCAGATCACCACCATGCTGATCACCCTGCTCCGCCACCCCGACCAGCTGGAGCGGCTGCGCGACGACCCCGCCCTGCTGCCCCGCGCGGTCGAGGAACTGCTGCGCTACGACAGCGCCTTCGAGCTCACCACCTGGCGGTTCTTCGCCGAGGACAGCGACCTGCACGGCACCCGCATCCCGGCCGGCGACTCGGTGATCGTCTCGCTCTGCGCGGCCAACCGGGACGGCGGGCAGTTCCCCGACGCCGACACGCTCGACCTCGAACGCAGCCCGAACTCCCACCTGGCCTTCGGCCACGGCGTCCACTTCTGCCCCGGTGCCGCGCTGGCCCGGGCCGAACTGCAGACCGCCCTCGCCACCCTGCTCGCCCGGCTGCCCGGACTGCGGCCCGCCGAACCCCTCGACGACCTCACCTGGATCCCGGCCGTCCTCGCCCGCGGCGTCAACCGGCTCCCGGTCGCCTACGACCGGCGCACCCCGCTCCACACCCGCCCGACCACCTGACACCCCGCTCCCGCCCCGCCCGCCAGGGCGGCCCGGCACCCGCCCCACCGGGGGAACGGGCGCCGGGCCGCCGCCCCGCCATGCCCTCACGGAGGAGACGCATGCCCACCCCGTCCGTTCTGGGTACCTCCAGATCCGTCCGGCAGACCTGCGCCGCCGTCCTGGACCTGCTGCTGCCCCACCGCCGAGCCACCGACACCGCCGCTGCGGCCGGAGCCGACGACTTCCCCGAACAGCTCCGGCAACTGGCCGAGTTCGTCGAGGCGGGGGACCGGATCGTCTTCACCCTGCCCGGCTTCCCCTGCAAGTCGCCCAGCCCCGCCAAGGTCCTCGGACACCTCCCCGACGAGGGCGAGCGGCTCTCGCTCACCTTCCTCGACGACCTCTGCCGGGCGGTCGGCGAGGTGTACGAGCCCGGCGCCCGGATGGAGATCTGCTCCGACGGGCACATCTTCGGCGACCTGATCCGCGTCCCCGATCCGCACATCGACGCCTACTCCGACGAACTCGCCGCCATGATCCGCCGCGAGGGCCTGACCAGCCTCTCCGTCTTCGACCTGCGCGACGTGCTCGGCGACCTCCCGTACGACGAGAAGCGCGCCCGGGTGCACGCCGCGTACGCGCCCACCGTCGAGGACCTGCGCGCCGAGGTGAAGCGCGACGGACACACCCTCGCCCTCTACCGGGGCATCACCCGCTTCCTCACCGAGGACACCGTGGACTTCACCGGCACCAGATCGGCCCTCCAACGGGAGTGCCGCCGCCGCGCGTACGGGGTCATCCAGCGCAGCCGCGCCTGGGGCGACCTCATCGCCGAGCACCACCCCCGCACCGTCCGCCTGTCCATCCACCCGCAGCCGCGCGGTGCCGCCAAGTTCGGGATCCGTCTGCTCGACGCCCCGGACGCCTGGACCACCCCGTGGCACTCCACCGTCCTGCACCGCGCGGACGGCAGCTGGCGGTTGATGCGCCGGGCCGACGCCGAGCAGCAGGGCAGCCTGGTGCTGCGGGCCGGGCGGCCCAGCCACTTCGAGGAGTCCTGACCATCCGTCGGCCGGGCGCGGCAGGCGCCCGACGCACGACCGCCCCCGGGCTCCCGACGGGAGCCCGGGGGCGGCGGTCCGGCGGCACTACACGGGGACGGTCCGCTCCCCGGCGGAGGCCTCCCCGGCGGTCCCACCGGTGGACGTCTCACCGGCGGTCCCACCGGTGGACGCCTCCGCGCGCGTCGCCGGGGCGGGCTGCCGGTGGTCGAAGGCGATCAGCGGATCACCGGTCAGCGGATGCTCCACCACGGCCGCCCGCACGCCGAACACCTCCGCCAGCAGCTCGGGCGTCAGCACCTCCCGCGGCGTGCCGGAGGCCACCAGCGCACCCCGGTGCAGGACGTGCAGCCGGTCGCAGAGCGAGGCCGCGGCGTTCAGGTCGTGCAGCGAGATCAGCGTGGTGCGGCGCTGCGCGCGCAGCACGGCCAGCAGCTCCACCTGGTGCCGGACGTCGAGGTGGTTGGTCGGTTCGTCCAGCACCAGCACGTCCGGCTGCTGCGCGAACGCCCGCGCCAGCAGCACCCGCTGCCGCTCCCCGCCGGACAGCTGCGCGAACCGGCGGTCCGCGTACGCCCCGAGGCCGACCTGCTCCAGCGCCTCGGCGACCGCGGCCCGGTCCCGCTCGTCGTCCCCGGCGAAGGCCCGCTTGTACGGGGTCCGGCCCATCGCCACGACCTCGCGGACGCTGAACTCGAAGTCCGAGCCGCGCTCCTGGGGCAGCGCCGCGACGTGCCGGGCGGCCTCGGCCGGGGCCAGTGAGCGCACGTCGCGCGAGGCCAGCAGCACCCGGCCGGCCCGCGGACGCAGGTGCCGGTAGACGGTGCGCAGCAGGGTGGACTTGCCGCTGCCGTTCGGCCCGACCAGCCCCGCGATCTCGCCCTCGGCGGCGATCAGTCCGACGTCGGAGAGCACGTCCCGGCCCCCGAGGGCGACGGTGACCTGCTCGATGGTGATCCTCATCCGCGCTCCAGCCGTCGGTCGAGCAGGTACAGCAGGACGGGCGCGCCGACGACCGCGGTGACGACGCCGATCGGCAGCTCCTGGGTGTCCAGGGCGTTGCGGGCGACGGTGTCCACCGCGACCAGCAGGACGGCACCGGTCAGCGCGGACAGCGGCAGCAGCCGGCGGTGGTCGCCGCCCACGACGAGCCGGCACACGTGCGGGACCAGCAGGCCGACGAAGCCGATCGCGCCCGAGACCGCGACCAGCACCCCGGTCAGCAGGCTGGTGACGGCGAACAGCTCGCGGCGCAGCCGGGCGGTGTCGACGCCGAGTCCGGCGGCGGTCTCGTCGCCCATCAGCAGGGCGTTGAGGTGCCGGGCCCGGGCCTGGAGGGCCAGCCAGCCCAGGGCGACGGCGGCGGCCGGGGCGGCGAGCTGGTCCCAGGTCGCCGCGCCGAGACTGCCCATGAGCCAGAACAGCACGCCCCGGGTCTGCTGGTCGTCCCCGGCCTGGAGGACGAGGAAGCTGGTGAACCCGGAGAGGAACTGCCCGATGGCCACCCCGGCCAGCACCAGGCGCATCGGGGCGAAGCCGCCGCCGCGCCGGGCGATCGCCCACACCAGGGCGAAGGAGCCCAGGGCCCCCGCGAACGCGGCGGCGGAGACGCCGAAGCCGAACGCGAAGCCGGTGCCGGCACCGAGGACGATGACGGCGACGGCGCCCAGCGACGCACCGGAGGAGATGCCCAGCAGGTAGGGGTCGGCCAGCGGATTGCGCACCAGGGCCTGGACGGCGGTGCCGACCAGGCCCAGTCCGGCACCGACGAGTGCCGCGAGCAGGGCGCGGGGGACGCGCAGCTGCCAGACGATCAGGTCCCGGGTGCCGGCCTCGGGCGCCGTCCCGGTGATCCGGTGCGCCACCACCGTCCACACCTCGTGGACCGGGATGTCCACGGAACCGAACGAGACGGCCAGGGTGAGCGCGAGGACCAGTGCGGCGACGAGGGCGGACGCGACGGCGCCGGCCCGCGCGGTGCGCGCGGGCCGGCGGACGGGCGCCGCAGCGGGTGCGGCCGTCATCTACCGGGCGTCCTTGACCAGGTCGGGGAAGAGGGCGTGTGCGATCTGCTCGACGGTGTCGGCGTTGCGGGTGCCGGCGATGGTGGTCACCTCGGAGCCGATCCGCACGAAGCGGCCCTCCTGGACGGCCTTGAGCCCCTTGGTGGCGGGGAACTCGCGCAGGAACTTCTCCGCCTCGTCGAACGCCTTCCCGTTCTCGGCCTCGCTGCCGCGGTTGCGCACGCCGAGCTGGATCCAGTCGGGGTTCTTCGCGACGACGTCCTCCCAGGAGACGGGCTTGAAGTCGCCGTCGAGGTCGCCGAACACGTTGCGGGCACCGGCGAGCCCGATCACGGCGTTGCCGACCTGCCGGTTGCCCACCGCCATCGGCTGCTTGGTGCCGGCGTCGAAGTCGAAGAAGAAGTAGCCGGGGCGCTTGTCCGCCGGCACCCCGGCCAGCGCGGTCCGCACCGTTGCGACCTTCTTCTCCATGTCCGCGACCAGGCCTTCGGCCTTGGCCGAGGTGCCGGTGACCTTGCCGAGGCTCCTGATGTCGGTCTCGACACCGGCGAGGTCCTGCACGGCGGCCGGGGCCGTGGCCGCGCAGGAGGTGGAGTGCAGGAAGACCCGCTTGATCCCGGCGGCCCGGTACTCCTGGTCGGTCGGCGTGGTGCCCATCCCGCCGCCCATGCCGCCCATGTCGGCGAAGGTCTCCACGTACAGGTCGGCGCCGGAGCCGAGCAGCTTCTCCTTGGGGATCACCATGTCCCCGAGCACCGGCACCCTGGCGCCGGCGTCGGCGATCCCGGCGGGCAGGGTGCCCTTGCCGGGCGGGAAGCCCGTGCCGATCACCCGGTCGCCCGCACCGAGCTGCAGCAGCATCTCCAGGCCGGAGGCGTTGCTGGTGACGATCCTCTTCGGCGCCGCGTCGAACACCGTCTCCTTGCCGGCACAGTCCGTGGCCGTGACCGGGAACGCCGCTGCCGACGGGGCCCCGGAAGCAGCTGCGGACGTCGCCGCTCCCGCGTCGCCGGCCCCGGCACCTCCGTCACTGCTGCATCCCGTCACGAGGACGGCGACGGCGGCGGCCATGCCGCACAACACACGAGAACGCATGGAACTCTCCTGGGAACATCCGGGTGCAGTGGGCCGACGGTTGCGGGCCCGGCTCTGGTAGTCGGGCCCGGCGCCGGAGTAGTTCCCGGGTGCGTCCGGGATTTTCCCGGGCCGCTCCCCGGCGCCATGCCGCGTGGTGATGCCGCACGCCGTTGCGGGGGCCCCGGGAGGGTTTCGGGGGGACGGCCGCCCGGCCCGGGCCGGGCTGCCATGATGGGGCGGCCATGCCCGCGCCGCCGTCCCTCCCGCGCTCCCGCACCGCCGCCGCCGATGTGCGGCTGGTGCGGGCGGTCGTGCTGGCCTCGGTGAGCGTCGCGCTGGCCGCGGCCGCCCACACCGCGGCCGGTGGCCGGGTGGAGCCGGGCCCGCTGCTCCTCGGCTGGCTGGTCACGGCCCTCGCCGGTGCCGCCGGGTCGGGGCGGCGACGGTCGTTGCCCACGATCACGGGCGCCTTCTCGGTCGGCCAGCTGGGCCTGCACCTGTGGCTGCAGGCGGCCCCGGAAGCGCCCCTGCCCGACCGGACCAGGAGGGTCGCCGCTCCGGGCGGGCACGTGCACGTCCACCACCCGGCCGCGGTGACCGGCGGCGGCGCCGCGCACACGGCGGCCCATTCCGGGATGCTCGGGCACTCGCCGGCCATGCTCGCCGCCCACGCCGGTGCGGCGCTCGCCACGGGGTGGCTGCTGCACCGGGTCAAGGTCCTCCTGTGGCGGCTGATGGACCTGGCGCGGGCCCTGCCGGAGTCGGCCCGCGGCTGGCGCCGACGGTTCTCCGACACCGTGGCCCGGCTGGCCGGTCGGGCCGCTCCCGTCCGCCCGCGGACCGCGCCCCGCGCCGCTCCGGTCGGCCGCGCCGACGAGGTGCTCCCGAGGCCGGCGGTCCTGCGGCACAGCCTGGTCCTCCGGGGGCCTCCACGGACGGTCGGCGTCTAGGGCGTGTCTAGGGCCGCCGGCTCATGGCCCAGGGCGCCGCACCGACCGTCACGATCCCCCTCCCCGCACGGCCCCGGCCCGGCTTCCGCCGCGCCGGTGCACGCCGTGCCCATCTCCCGGACGGAGAACCCCGCCCCATGCGCTCCACCGCTTCCCGACGCGTCGCCACCGCGGCCGCGCTGGCCACCGCCGCCGTGCTCGCCACCGCCGCCCCCGCGTTCGCGCACGTGACCGTCCAGCCCGGCACCGCCTCCCAGGGCGGCTACACCGCCATCGCCTTCCGCGTCCCGGACGAGAGCGACACCGCCGCCACGACCGAGCTGGAGGTCACCCTGCCGGCCGACCACCCGATCGCCTCGGTCGCCACCGAGCCGCTGCCCGGCTGGACCGCCACGACCGAGAAGACCAAGCTGTCCACCCCGATCAAGACCGACGACGGCGACGAGATCACCGAGGCCGTCTCGAAGGTCACCTGGACCGCGGCCGCCGGGACCAAGATCGCCCCCGGCCAGTTCCAGGACTTCCGGATCTCCCTCGGCGCGCTGCCCACCGACACCGACAAGGTGGTCTTCAAGGCCCTGCAGACCTACGACGACGGCACCGTGGTCCGCTGGATCGACGAGAGCGCGGCCGGCCAGCCCGAGCCCCAGCACCCGGCCCCGACCCTCACCCTCACCAAGGCCGCCGCCGACGGCGACACCGACCACCCGGCGGCCGCCCCGCAGGCGGCACCCGCGGCCGCCGCGTCGTCCTCGTCCTCCTCCGACACCACGGCCCGCACCCTCGGCGTCGTCGGCATCCTCGTCGGCGTCGCCGGGACGGCCTTCGGCGTCCTCGGCCTGCGCCGGCGCGACGGCCGCCGGTCCTGACCCCGCCCCGGGTGGGCGCCCACCAGGCGCTCACCCGGGCCCGCCGCCCGCGGCGGGCGGGCGTCAGCCGTGGGCCAGGCAGTGCTCGAGCTCGTCGAGCGCGTAGAAGTAGCTGCCCTTGGCCACGGGCTTGCAGGACGCCTTGAAGGCGGTCTCCTTCTCGTTGTAGAGCATGCGCACCAGGTGCGTGGCCGGCCGGCCGTCGGAGGGCGTGTTCGCGAAGAGGTCCCACTGGATGTTGGCCGCCATCGGCGAGACCTCCGCACCGCGCCAGGGGTTGTTCCGGTAGGTGTAGGGCTGCCCCGGGTCGGCGGGCGCGGTGCTGCCCGGCAGGCCCATCAGGGCGGCGAGCGGCTCGATCTCCTCGGCGTGGGTGAAGCGCAGCACCGCGCCGTCGCCGTCGGTGCCGGCGGCCTTGGCCCCGGCCCGGGCGAGGAGGTCGTCCAGCAGGACCCCGGCCATCCGGTAGGTGATGGTGCGTCCGCTGAACGCGGGGCCCTTCTGGTAGAACTCCTCGGCGTCGTCGAGGTAGGCGAGCCACCGGGCGTCGCGGTCGGTCAGGAACGGGGCGAGGTCGACGTCCGGCGCCTCGGTGCGGAGGTCGGGCGCCGCGCCGTACAGCTGGTACAGCGAGCGGGCGAAGGAGACCTGGTCCGCGGCGGACATCGTCGCGGTGAAGTCCGCCCGGAACAGGCGCGCGACGACCCGGTGCGCCGTCTCGGCCGTGCGCGGGTCACCGTCGATCCGCGCGAGGACCGCGGCCAGCGCCGGATCGCCCTTCACGTACGCCTGGTAGTCGGCGTTCTGCGGCTGCTTGTGGAAGTACAGCAGGTCCTTGTCGGTGACCGGCTCCTTGATCAGGCCCGTGAGCGCCGGATCGCCGGAGGTCAGACCGCCCGTGAACGCACCGGCGCTGGCGACCGCCCGCGGCACCCCCGAGGTCTCCACCACGATCGGCTCGTGCCGGGCGGCGATGCCCGCGAACAGGGACGGCAGCCGCTGCTCCATGCGCAGCGCGGTCTGCCGGTGCTCCTCGGCGCCGCGGGCGGAGAGGTTGCCGTAGCCGAGGGCGGCGGCCGCGGACAGCAGCGACTGCACCTGCGGGCCCAGTCGCGCACCGAGGCCGGTGAGCGCGCCCCGGTCCTGCGCCCGGCGCAGGACGGCGAGGACGGCGTCGCCGTCGCCGCTGTCGGTCATGGCGCGGGAGCCGTGGCGGGCGACGTTCTCGGTGAAGACCGGCACGAAGCCCTTCGGCGGCTTCTGGTAGTGGCCCGGCCCGCCCTGCGGGGCGTAGGGGGTCTTGGTCCCGTAGAGGTCGTGCCCGGTGTGCGACGTGGCGGGCCGTTCCCGCGCGGACGCGGTGCCGGCGGTGAACAGCACGCCGGCGGCGAGGGAGACGGCCATGACAGCGGACAGGGGGGCGGTGCGCTTCACGGCGGCCCTTCGGGTCGGATCGGTCTACCGGTCGGTAGCTCCGGGCCGTCGCACGGTGACACGGTGACGAGAAGCCCTGTCGACGTCGTGTCATGGCCGGGGTTACGGGCGGCTGAACGCCTGCCGCCGGTCGAACCGGCGTGCCCGGGCTGGTGGCCGCCGGGCGGGTGAGCGAGGGCCTTGTGAAATGACATCCATTTTCATGTAGAGTGGCCGCACCGACCGCCCGACCCGCTCGCATCGCACCCCAGGACGGAGCCCCGATGTCCGCCCACTGCCAACTGACCGGCCGCCGGCCGGGTTTCGGCAACGCGATCTCGCACTCGCACCGCCGCACCCCCCGCCGGTTCGACCCCGACATCCAGCACAAGCGCTACTGGCTGCCCGGAGAGGGCCGGTACGTCCGGCTCACGCTCAGCGCCAAGGGCATCCGCACCGTCGACGCGATCGGCGTCGAGGCGGCCGTCGCCCGCATCCGCGCCCGAGGAGGGAAGGTCTGATGGCACGCCGCCCATGGTGACCGCGTCCAGCAACTCGTCTTCACCGCCGAGGGGCTGGACACCCACGGGATCGTCGGACTCCTCGACTCCTGCCTGCTCACCGACGCCGAGCTGATGGCGGGGGAGCGGAGCGGGAAGGTCCTGCCCGACGCTTTCGGGGACCTCCTCGAACCCGTCTCCTGACCCCCGATGGCCCCGAGGGGACATTCGGATCGCATTGGCCCGACCGAACGGCCGTCCGACCTGGCATCTGCCACCCCCGCCACCGGGCGGGCGGTGCCCTCACAGTCCGCGGATCGCGGGCCTGGTCAACGCGTACCCGAAGGCGCCCAGGAGGCAGAGCCCCGTGGCCGCGAACACGCTCCGGCTCCCGAACGCGTCCACCGCCGCGCCGGCCGCGATCACCGAGAGCGGGAAGACCCCCAGCGCGCAGAAGGTGACGGCCGCCATGACCCGGGCCAGCAGCGCGGGCGGAGTGCTCCTCTGCACGCCGGTGACGACCAGGACGTTGGTCACCGTGCTGGCGCCGCCGGCCAGGCAGAGCAGCAGCACGGCGCCGACCAGGCCGGTGAACGGCACCAGGCCGATCGCCGCACCCATCACCAGACCGGAGCGCATCGCCGTACGGCCCCGCGAGCGCACCTCGGTGAGCCCGGCCGCGAACAGGCCGCCGACCAGCGCGCCGCCGGTGAACGCGGCCAGCAGCAGGCCCAGCCCGACGGCACCGGCGCCGAAGCCGTGGGTGGCCAGGGTCGGCAGGGCGACCCGGGTGGCACCGCCCACCGTCAGGTTGGCGATCACCGTCACCGTCAGCACCGCCCGCAGCAACGGGGACTCCCGCAGCAGGGCACGGAAGTTCCGCGGCACGGAGGCCCGTTCGGACACCGGGCCGGGCGGTGCGACGGGGGTGCCGCGACCGATCAGCAGCAGCGTCACCGCCGACACGGCGAAGGTCGCCGCGTCCACGCCCAGGGCGGCGGCCGGGTCCAGCCAGGCGACCAGCGGGCCGGCCAGCGCCGGACCGAGCAGTCCGGCCCCGAAGGTGACCGTGCTGTTCAGCGCGTTGCCCGCGTGCAGGTCCTCGGCGGGCAGCAGGGTCGGCGTGATCGCCCAGGCGGCCGGCAGGAACACCCCCGCCCCGAGGCCGACCAGCAGCGCGAGCCCGCCGATCAGCCAGAACCGGGCCACCCCGGCCGCGGCGATCCCGCACAGCCCGGCGGTGGCGAGCAGCCGGCCGAGGTCGGCGGTCAGCATCACCCGCCGGGCCCCGAACCGGTCGGCGAGGATCCCGCCGAGCGGGGTGGCGGCCAGCCGCCCCGCGCCGTAGGCGGCGACCACCAGGCTCAACTGGCGGGCGCCCCCGGCGAGGGAGTACACCAGCAGCGGCAGGGCGACCAGCTGGAACGCGTTGCCGAACTCCGAGGTGCCCTGCCCGATCACCAGCAGCCGGTAGCCGCGTGCCCGCAGGGGCGCGGCGCCGATCCGGGGGCGGAACCGCCCCGGGCCCGTCGCGGTGCGCGCTCCCGGGCCTCCCGTCCGGGCGGCGTCCGTCCGGGCGGTGTCGCCCGCCGGCGCGCCGTCCGTCGGTGCGTCGCCCGTCGGTGCGTCGCCCGCCGGCGCGCCGTCCGTCGGTGCGTCGCCCGCCGCGGTGCCGCCCGCCGGTGCGTCGCCCGCTCCCGAGCGGCTAGCCATCGAGTGAGACCGGCAGCGACTCCAGGCCGCGCAGCATGATCGTGTTGCGCCAGGGCAGCGTCTCCTCCGCGGCGGCCAGTTCGATCCGCGTGAAGCGCTCCAGCAGGCCGGTCAGCGCCACCTCGCTCTCCAGCTTGCCGAGGAAGGAGCCGAGGCACCGGTGCAGGCCCTGCCCGAAGGCCAGGTGGCCCGGATCGCCGCGGTCCAGGATCAGCCGGTCCGGGTCGGCGAAGCGGGCCGGGTCCCGGTTGGCCGCGCCGAGCGAGAGCAGCACCAGCTCGTCCGCGGGGATCTCCACGTCGTCGACCGTCACGGCGGCGTTGGTGAACCGCAGCGTGGCCATGCTCACCGGGGACTCGTAGCGCAGGAACTCGTCGATCGCGACCGGCATCGCCGCCGGGTTGGCGCGCAGCCAGGCGAGCTGGTCGGGGTGGTGGAGCAGGGCGAGGGTGGCGGTGCCGAGCAGGTTGACGGTGGTCTCGTGGCCGCCGATCAGCAGCAGGAAGACCATCGAGAACACCTCCTGTTCGGTGAGTTCGCCGGCGTCGCAGGCCTGCACCAGGTCGGTGAGGATGTCCGTGCTCGGCGAGGACCGTCGGGCGGTCATCAACTCCCGGAGGTAGTCGTTCAGTTCGGTGGTCGCCTGGGCGAAGGTCAGGTCGCCGCCCTGGGTGAGGATCGCCGTCGACCAGGTGCGGAA
The DNA here is from genome assembly GCF_040681575.1 of Kitasatospora sp. NPDC051702. Taxonomy (NCBI): domain Bacteria; kingdom Bacillati; phylum Actinomycetota; class Actinomycetes; order Kitasatosporales; family Streptomycetaceae; genus Kitasatospora; species Kitasatospora sp. NPDC051702. The sequence continues at coordinate 44,211 of NZ_JBFAZB010000051.1, read as the reverse complement.
GGCCTGCATGTCCTCCGGGGGGAAGCCCAGCAGATCGCAGATGACCATGATCGGCAGCGGGAAGGCGAAGTCCGTCACCAGGTCGGCGGTCTCCCGGCCGCGCAGCCCGTCCAGCAGGCCGCCGGCGATGCGCTCGACCAGCGGTCGCATCAGGTCCACCCGCCGGCGGGTGAAGACGCCCTGGATCAGCCGGCGCAGCCGGGTGTGGTCCGGCGGGTCGCTGTTGAGCATGTGGACCACCTCCGAACCGAGTGTCAGTCCGGAGCCCCGCCCGCTCGCGATGGCCTGGCTGCGCCGGACGTCCTGCCCGAAGCTCGGGTCCATCAGCGCCGCCCGGACGTCCTGGTAGCGCGTCACCAGGTAGACCGGCAGGCCCTCGCCGAACTCCACGACGGAGACCGCGCCGCCCTCGCGGATCCGGGCGAGCGTGGGGTAGGGGTCGCGGATGAACGCGGACATCCGCGCGGCGGCGTCGTCGACCGCGGTGGTCATGGATCTCTCCTCGGGATCGAAGCTCTCGCGGACGGGCGGCCGTGCGCGGCTAAACCGTCAGCGACGGGAAGGGCCAGCGCCGCACCCGCATGGGCAGGAACCAGGCGCGGCCGGCCTGTTCGGCGATCAGACCGGCGTCGGCGAAGTCCCGGTGGACGGCGTCCGGCAGCAGCTCGAGGTCGACGCCCTCGGACAGCGCCTCCACCTGCGCCAGGTGGCCCGGCTCGTCGATGGTGAACAGCTCCAGCGTCCCGAACCGGCGGTCGCGCACCTCGACGAAGCCGGGGCCGCGCCGGAAGACGCACTTGCTCGGGTAGTACGTGGCGCGCCACCCGTCGGCGACCTCCGGCGCGCACCCGGTCACCCGCTCGGGCGGGTAGAGGTGGTGGAACCGGCGCCGCGCGGCGCAGCCGTCCGTGCAGACCGCCTGCCAGAGCACGGCCAGCCCCTGCCCGGTCGCCTCGCGCAGCAGCGTCAGCGCCCGCGCGGAGGCCGCCGGCGCGTCCGCGCACAGGTGCACCGGCCCGGTCAGCCGCAGGCAGCGGACCCCGGCGCGGTGCAGCTCGGTGACCTCCTCCTGCACCGGGCCGCGCAGCCTGCGGCGACCGAGCGCGTAGCCCGGCAACTCCCGTGCGGCGGGGTCGTAGTCGAGCCACAGCTCGACCTCGGGGTCGGCCGCACGCCAGGCGGCGGCGTCGGCTGCTTCAGCCGATCGCGACGGCATCGAGCACCTCCTCGGCGTGGGGGTGGACGGCGACGGGGCCGTGCCGGTGCTGCATCCGCATCAGCACCTGGTTGTCGGACTCGACGGCGACCTGCAGGAAACTGTCCCCGTCGTGGAACAGCAGGCCCAGGGCGGTGAAGCGCTCCAGCACCGGCCCGACCGCCGCTGCGCCGCCGGGGGTCTTGGCGGCCAGCGCGGCGGCCGACCGGGGCTGGGAGAGCAGCCGGAAGACGGCGAGCTCCACCGGATCGGTCAGCTCGACCACCCGCCAGTCGAACCCGGGACGGGTGTTGACGAGCACGATCCGGTCGCCGGCGTCCCGGTGGGTGAGCCGGCTGTCGGGGAACCGGGCGAGCCAGGTGTCCACGGCCGCGCCCAGCCGCTCCGCGAGCCCGCCGCCGATCCCGCGCGGCGGCGCGGTGAACACGTAGGCCAGTTCGTTCAGTTCGCTCTCCGGGAGGCGGTAGGTCGCGCGGTACTGGAAGGCCGGCCGGGTGATCGCGAAGCCGAGCTCGGGGCGGTCGAAGTACGGGCTGAACCGCTCGATCGCGATCCGCCCCGCGCCGGTCGGCGGGTCCAGGTGGTGCAGCACGGGCAGCTGGCGGATCACCGACTCGTAGTCGTCCGGCTGCTCGCCGGGGAAGCCGTAGAGGTAGTTCCAGGTCACCGAGACCCCGGCGCTCTGCGCGTCCCGCAGCGCACGGACGTTCTGGCAGCCCGTCACCCCCTTGTCCATGATCCGCAGGACCCGGGTGCTCAGGTTCTCGATGCCGGGCTGCACCTGGGCCGCGCCCGAGTCGCCGAGCAGCTGGAACTGGTGGCGGCGCAGGTTGGCCTTGATCTCGAAGTGCAGCCGCAGGTCGACGGGGAGCTCCGTCAGCGACTTCAGGACGGTGTCGAAGTAGCCCATGTCCAGGATGTTGTCGACCACGTAGACGTCCAGCAGCTGGTGGCGTTCGGCGAGCGCGAGCACCTCGGCGAGGAAGTCCGCCGGGGGCTTGGAACGGAACTCCATCGAGGAGCCGTTGAGCCCGCAGAAGGTGCAGTGGTGCTTCTCGCCCCACCAGCAGCCCCGGGAGCCCTCGACGACCAGCTTGGGGTCGACCCAGCCGGCCGCGACGGAGGCGTCGAGCCGCTCGAAGAAGCCGTCGTAGCGGGGCGCCAGGATCGCCGCGGGCGGCAGCGGGCGCGTCGACATCGCGTTGGCCGTCGACCTCCCGGAGCCGTCGCGCCAGCACAGCCCGGGGACCGCGGAGAGGTCGCCGCCGGCCAGCAGCGCCGGGAAGGCGGCCTCGCCCTCGCCGCGCACCACGTAGTCCAGGAAGGGGAAGTTGCGGTGCAGCGCGGCGCCCTGCGGACCGTCGCAGTTCGCGCCGCCGAACACCGTCCGCACCTGCGGGCAGCGCTGCTTGAGCAGCCTCGCGGCGGCCAGACTCGCCGTGTTCTGCTGGAAGGTGGTGGTGAAGCCGACCAGGTCCGGTGGGTCGGCGGCGAGTTCCTCGACCAGGCGGGTGATGAACGCGGGGGCGATCGCGCGGGTGGCCCGGGTCAGGGCGATCTCCTGCTCGCTCGCGCCGTTGGCGGCGAGGTACTCGAAGTAGCCCGCGAAATCGTGGTTGTGACTGTCGCCGTCGCCGTGACTGTCGCCGTCGGGGCCCGGGGCCGGCTCGTCGTCGCCGTACAGCGCGCCGGCGAACGCCCAGTCCCCCGCGCCCTGGAAGTAGGACTTCTCGGAGAAGTACTGGTAGTCGTCCGCGCCGAATCCCGTGGTCCCGGCCGCCCAGTCCACGAAGTCCAGGTTGGCGTAGCGCACGTCGACCCGGTGGCCCGCACGGACGGCGGCGGTGTGCAGGATCCCGAGCGCCAGCGACGGCACGTCGATCGCGCCCCAGGGCATGTGCAGCAGGACGATACGCATGGTGGCCACTTCTGTTGTCCGCAGACGGTCGGTGAGGTGTCGCTCCGGGGCACCGTGGGCGCCCCGGAGCGACGGAGGGTCACTTCTTCGCTTCCGGCTTCGGCTTCGGCTGCCCCTTGAGGGCAGGCGCGACCGGCGCGGCCTTGGTGATGTCGAGCGCGAAGTTCTGGACCACCACGGCGCCCCGGTCACGCTCCGGGGTGCTGATCGGGTCGTTCTGGATGCTGCGTCGCTTCATGGCTGTTCACCTCCTTCCATCGACTCGGCGGGGACCCCGGGGCGATCGCCCCGGGGTGGCCGGGGGAGTGGTGCGGGCCAGGACCGCCCGGCGAACCGGACCATCGCGGTCAGCACCGATCGGTGGTCGGCGGTCCGGCGGCTGTAGTGGCCGCCGTCCACCCAGAGCAGCTCGTGCGGCACCGCCAGCCGGCCCAGGTCGGCGGCGTAGCGGGCCACCTGGTCGGGCGGGCAGCGCTCGTCGGTCCGCGAGGCGACCAGCAGGACGGGCGAGCGGACCTGGTGCACGTACGACCGCGGGTCGGCCGCGCGGTAGCGCTCCGGGACCTCGTCCGGTGTCCCGCCGAAGAGCTGCCGGTCCAGCGCGCGCAGGGCGGGGGTGGTGGTGCGGTAGGCGGCCGGGTAGTCCGCGATCGGCTGGGCGGCCATGCCGAGCGACCACAGGTCCGGCTGCGCGCCCATCGCCAGCAGGGCCAGGTAGCCGCCCCACGAGAACCCGCACAGGCCGGTGCGCTCCGCGAGCGCCGTACCGTCGGCGACCAGGTCCGCGCGGACGGCGGCCAGGTCCTCGATCTGGGCCAGCCCGACCCGGTGGCCGTACTCGTGCTGCCAGCGGGCGCCGTAGCCGGTGGAGCCCCGGTAGTTGGTGCGCACCACCGCGTAGCCCTGCTCCACCAGGACGTTCACCCGCGGGTCGTAGGAGTCCCGGTCGTGGGTGGCGGGGCCGCCGTGCACCAGGAAGAGCGTCGGCCACGGGCCGGGGCCGGCCGGGGTGCTGACGAAGCTGTGGATGCGCCCGTACGGCCGGGTCGTCCAGCGCCGGGTGCGGGAGGTGCCGTCGTGGTCCGGGCCGGGGTGGTGGGCGACCTCCGTGCCGGGGCGCAGCACCAGCGGGCGGGGCGGTGTCGACTCCCGGCTCCAGACGCAGTACAGGGTGCCGTCGGGGGCGCAGGAGAGGTCGTGGATCGTGCCGCCCGGGGTGCTGATCTCCCGGACGGACGGGGCCCGTCGGGCCGGCTCCGGTTCCTGGTCCCTCGTCCCCTGCCAGGCCGGCTCCTGCCGCGTTCCCTCCTCCCGCCGGGCCGCCCTCCGTGTCGTCGCCCCCGGTCCGTCCGGCGGGTCGAGGTCGGCGAGCAGCAGGCGGCTCCGTCCGGCCCGCTCGTGCTGGATCAGCACTCCGCGCGGCCCCTGGTACCAGCCGGCCGTGATCTGCGCGTCGAACGAGAGCCCCGGGTGCCGGCGCAGCCCCGCGTCCGCGCTCCAGGTCGCGAGGGCGTACCGGTCCTCCTCCTCGACCACCAGCAGCAGCTCCGGCTCGGGTACCGCGAGCGGGTTGAACTCGATCGGCCAGAGCCGCAGTCCACGGTTCCCGGCGATCCGCAGCGGGCCGTCCGGCCGGGCGCCCGGCAGTCCGTGCGCGCTGCCGTTCGCCGTGCCGTTCGCCGTGCCGTCCGTGCTGCCGTCCGTCTCGTCGTCCGCCTGCGCCGCCGTCGGCCACAGGACCACCGCGTCGTCCCCGTCGGGCTGCCCGGCGAGCGCGAGCAGCCGGCCGTCCGGCGACAGGTCGGCCAGGCCTAGGTACCCCGGCGCCGAGCCGATCAGCCGGGCCTCGCCCGCGGGCGGCCCGACGTAGCAGTGCGAGGCGCCGTCGACGCCGACGGCCACCGCCGCGAGCGCACCCGTCCGGTCGAAGGCGACGCCGTAGGCCCGTCCGCGCGGCACGCCGTGCAGCGCCTCGCCGGCCGGACCGCCGGCGAAGGGCTCGCGCCGCCACCGCCCTTCCCCCGCGTGGTCGGCGTCGAACCACCAGACGGCGTCGCCGTCCGGTTCGATCTCGCTGAGGTGGACGCCCTCCGGCCGGTCGGTGACCACGCGGCGCCGGCCCGTCCCGAGGTCCCAGGCCACCGCCTGCCAGCGCTCGTCGACGAGCCGGGTCTCGACCGCGCGGCCGGCCGCCAACGCGGCGAAGCCGGGGGACTGGAACGCCTGCGTCACGGACCCGGCCCTTCCGGCTCGATGATGGGAACAGGCTGCGCTGAACGTCCCGAGGTCAGCGAACCGGCCGTGAAGAGCCGGTGAACCGACGTGAAGAAAAGGCCACTTGTGGAGGATCGCGGCCACTCTAGGGGGGTGTCGTGGTCATGAACAGACCTTTCGCACGACTGGCCGAAAGGTCTGCCCCGGCCGTCCGGGCGAACCGCCCGCCCCGACCCCGGAGGCGCGGGCCGACCCGGGCGGATGCGAGGGTGGGCCCCGTGAACGAGACGATCATGGCAGCCGCCCGCGCACGAGCCGCCGAACACCGCCGCCGGATCGACCTCCGCTTCGAGGCCTACTTCGCGGCCCTGCCGGAGCGCCTCGACACACCGCCGCTCAGCCGCTTCACCCCGCGCTGCCTGGAGCTGCTGCGGGACCTCTCACTGCGCGGCGGCAAGCGGCTGCGGGTCGCCCTGCTGTACGAGGCCGCCCGGCTGGTGACCACCGAGCCGGTGCCCGGCCTGGCCGAGGCCGCGCTGAGCATCGAACTGCTCCAGACGCACGGACTCGTCCACGACGACCTCATCGACGACGCGCCCGTCCGCCGCGGCGGGCCCTCCACACACGAGGCCTACCGCCGGGAGTTCCCGGACGCGGACCGCACCGCGCTCGGCCTGACCGTCCTGGCCGGGGACCTCGCCGCCTTCCTCTCGATGCGGGTCCTGCTGGAGGCCGACGTCCCCGCCGAGCTGCGCCAGGCCATGCTGGAGGTGCAGCTGGACGCGGCCGCCGAGACGGTCACCGGCCAGATCGTCGACCTCGAACGCGACTTCCTCCCGATCCCGGACGAGGAGTTCCTGCACACCGTCTGCGAGTACAAGTCCACCCGCTACTCCGTGCTCGCCCCGCTGCGCCTGGGCCTGCTGGCCGCCGGCGCGGACCTGGTCGGCCACGACGCACGGCTGCGCCGGTACGCGACCCTGGTCGGCATCGGCGGCCAGCTGCGCGACGACTACCTCGACCTCTTCGGCGACGAGGGCGCCACCGGCAAGTCCACCGGCGCCGACCTCCGCGCGGGGCGCCGCAGCTACGCCGTGAGCGCCCTGCTCGCCCGCGCGGACGCGTCGCAGCGGGCCGTCGTCGAGTCCGCGCTCGGCGACCCGCACTGCCCGGCCGCCACCGTCGAGCAGGTCCGCGGGCTGGCCCGGCAGCTGGGCGTGGACGGCAAGCTCCGCGCGGACATGCGCCGCTGCGCCGACGCGGCCCGCGCCGAGGCCGCGGGCTGGCGCCCGCACTGGCGGGAGGAGGCCGTCGCCTTCTTCGAAGGCCTCCCGCCGGCCAACGTGATCCCGGGGCCTGACCGGGCGGCCGGTGCCAGTTGACGACCAACGGCACGGACGACGCGTTCACCCTCCTCCGGCAGGCCGTCGACCTGCTGCCCGGGAACGCCACGGCCGAGAACGGCCTGACGATCGCGGACGTCCGCCGGGACATCGAGCTCCAGGAGTGGGAGACGGTGCTCGACATGCTCATCGAGATCGCGGACGTCCGCCCGGTGTCCACCGCCTTCTGGGAGAAGCTCGCCGAAGCCGCTCGGCAGATGATGCTCGACCGGACCCGCCGCTGGTGCCGGTGGCGGGCCTGGGAGGTCGGGCACGGCACGATCCGGGCCGGCCTGACCCTGCTGGGAACGGAGGAGAGCGGACGCCGGAACGCCTTCGACGGGGACGGCCGGCTCAGACCGCTGTGGGACATCGGTCACCGCACCGCGGCCGGGGAACAGGATCTGAACGTCGCGCGGCTCTGGGTGGAGTTCGCGCCGCGGCTCGGCCCGGGCGAGACGGCCGACGTCCGCCTCGCACCCCTGCAGGTGGAGCAGTGGCGGCACCTGAAGCCCGGTGACGTGATCGTCATGTACGAGACCCGGACCGCCGGCGGCATCGCCGAGATCATCGAGGTCCTGCCGCCGCACGCCTGAGGGTGTTCCGGCGTCACGGAGGCGTGCCCTGGCCGCAGGTGCCGCCCGAGGGCCCGGTCCGTCGACGCCGTGCGCGCACCGGCGGTGAGCGGTGCGCCGTCGGAACAGTCCGCGGCCCGCGCGCTCCTAGTCTGATGCCGCCGCGGGCCGCGTGCCCGGCCACCGGATCGGCGCGCCACCGCCGGCAGGACGCGCCGACTCGATGCGCACCCTTCACCCGACCCCACCGAGGAGCCCAGGACCACCGTGCCCAGCCAGCCCCGCCTCCACCAGCACCGCCCCGAGATCCAGGAGTTCGGCACCGTCACGCAGTTGCCGATCGCCCTCTCCCACGACGCCCGGCAGTACTCGTGCCAGCGGCTCAACCGCGTCCTCGCGGACACCCAGTTCCTGTACTCCCTCTACAAGAAGTGCCACTGGGGCATGCGCGGGCCGACGGCCTACCAACTGCACCTGCTCTTCGACAAGCACGCCCAGGAGCAGCTGGAGCTGGTCGACGCGCTCGCCGAACGGGTGCAGAGCCTCGGCGGCGTCGCCGTCGGCGACCCCCGGCACGCCGCGCTGATCACGGGCGTCCACCGCCCGCCGGACGGCATCGAGGACGTGCAGTCGATGCTCTCGCGCCTCCTCGACGCGCACGAGGGCATCCTCGCCGACACCCGCGACGCGGCGACCCGGACGGCCGGCCTCGGCGACGACGGCACCCAGGACCTCCTGGTCTCCCAGGTCATCCGCACCGGCGAGACGCAGGTCTGGTTCCTGGCCGAGCACCTCGTCACCCCCGACACGGACGCCTGAGCCCCCCGCCGGGCCTGAGCCCCCCGCCGGGCCCGGCTCGCCCCGGGCCCGGCTCAGCGCCGCGCCGGCGAACCGGTCCGCCGCCTCCCCTCACTCATGGGGGAGCAGCCCGGTCAGGCCCGCCGCGCCCTGGTGAAGCGCGGTCGGGTGCCGGCGGCCAGTTCGCCGAGGCGCTCGCCGATCACGGAGACGCCCGGGCGGGGCTCCCGCTCGAAGTACCAGGGCTTGCGCCGGTGCAGCAGGTCCTCGCCGTGCTCGCTCCAGGTGAACCCGGGTTTCCGCAGCAGCCCCCGGAACACCGCGTCGACCGTGTCCGGGTGGGCGGCGGCCAGGCGGCGAGGCGTTCCCCCGCTTCGCCAGGGGGGAGGAGCAGCTCGTCGCTGGTCGTCCACCAGGTTCAGCAGGATGACGGCGTCCCCGTCCTTGCGTCGGACCTCGAAGACACCCTCGACCGGGTCGCGCCAGCCGAGCAGCATCGCCCGGTCGGATTCGGTCAGGCCGCGCTGCCCGGTCCTGACGATCCAGCGGGCGGGCCGGTGCCCCGCAGGGTCGGCGCGACACCCTGGACCACGGTACCGAACGGCAGGGCGCGGTCGCTCCGACGGTGGTGAACCGCCCTGGCATCGCGCACCGGGCGGCGCCTTCGCCGACCGGGCGGCGCGCGTGCACCGGTCGCCCGCCGTCCGTCGCCGCCGAACCGTCAACCCTCGCCGGGTGAATCGTTGAACCGTCGAGCGCAAGCCCGTCGACCACCGCACCGTGAACCACCGAAGCGCCGGACACCGAACCGTGAGACCACCCAAGCGCCGGGCACCGCACCGTGAACCACCGCGCCACTCCGGCCCCGGCCGGGTCCGCACCACCACGAGGAGAGATTCATTGAGCAACGAGAGCCCGGCCGACCTGCGCAAGAAGGAGCGGCGTTTCGCCCTGCCGGCCGTGGCCGCCACCGTCGTGGCGCCGGTCCGGGTCACGCCGGCCGCCGTGCCGGGCGGTTCCTGACCCGGCGGCCCGGGACCCCCGCCGCATCCTTCGACACCCCCAACCGCTCGGGAGGAAAGTCAAGTTGCCTCACATGGCCGTGCGCGTCGCCGCGCAGACCACCACCGCGCTCACCCTGCTCACCTGTGTCCTGGTGGTCCGTCAGGAGAGACCGGCGGAGCCGACGACGGATGCACCGCCGCCCGCCGCGGTCATCGGACCGGACCAGCCGGATGCCCGGGGCGGACTCCTCCCGCAGGAGCAGACCGACCGGACGGGCACGTCGCCGCTGTGGCCGGCCGACGCGCCGGTGGCCGCACCCCGACAGCTCGGCGGGCTCGGCACCCTGACGGCCCGACCGGCGGCGCTGAGGATGGCGGCGGCCGGGGTCGACGGCTCCCGCGCGGCCGACGGGGCCGGCGTGATCGCCATGCCGGAGAGCGCGGGCGGGGACCAGGAATGGCTCGTCCGGCCCGTTGCCGACGGCGAGGTGGTCCTCCAGTCGCTGCTGGTGAGCACGGACGAGGAGGCGCCTCAGCCCCTCGTACTCACCGCCGACCCCGACGGTTCGGTCTACCTCGCGTACGAACTGGCCGACGAGCGGCAGCAGGACGGCGGCCAGCGGTGGGGCGTCGTGGACGCCCACACCCCCTTGGGGCCGCCGGGCCGGGAGGCGTCCGACGGGCGCACCGCCACCCGGCTGAGGCTCCACGCCAACGGGGGCGGCTGCCTCGCCGAGCACGGCTACGGCGAGCGGGTGGCCGTCGAGGGCTGCGACGACCCCCGGTCCTGGTGGACGGTGGAGGGGGCGACCGGCTCGGCCTGACCTTCGACCAGCGCAGGCCGGCGTCGATGACGGGGCATCCGGCCCTACGCGCTGAGGAGCTGGTAGACGGCCTCGGCGGAGTCCCCCCACCTCCGCAGCAGGTGCAGGACGCCCTCGTCGACCGGGCCCGATGACGTGCCGGGGTGCCACCGGGACCGGTCTTCTGATCGGCGCGGCGCCGGCCGCCCGCTGCCGACCCGTCCGCCCGTCAGCGGCCCGGGGCGGCCGTCGGCGGCGTGTCCAGGACCCGGAAGGAGAGGCCCGCCGCGATCAGCCGGTCGATCAGCGGTCGGCCCATCGCCACCGCCGTGGTCAGCTGTCCCGCGACGGGCGGCAGGTCGTCGTACGCGAGGCAGAGAGCCGCCTCGGCGAGCATCTTCGCGGTCTCCTGGTAGCCCGGGTCGCCCCCGGACACCTCGGTGAGGACGGTCCGTCCGCCACGCTCCCGGGCCACGAACCGGACGGCGAACCAGGAGCGGGCCCGCTGGTCCTCTCCCGGGCCGTCTCCGGGCTTGCGCAGCCGCCCCAGGGCCCTTCGCAGTACCGGCAGTTGGGCGGCGAGGGCGATCGAGGCCACCGCGGCGACACCAGCGAGGGCGATCGGCAGCCGTCGCACCGCGGCGTAGTGCGCGTACCCGAAGTCGGGGCCGTACGCGCCCAGTGCGGCCGCCGAGCGGGACACCACCTGCGGGTCGATCGTGGGCATCGGCACCGCCCAGGCCCGGGCCACCCGGGAGCGGTGCGGACGGCCGGTCGGGGTGCGGACCAGCCGTCCCTTCGGCCGGGGTTCCACGGCGCGGCGCGCCCGGGCGGCCCGGGCCATCGCGCGCGGTCGGGAGAAGGCCGTCATCGCCGAGGCGAAGGTGCCGCCGGAGATGGTGCCGCCGGCGCGGACGAAGCCCTCCACCCTGAGCGCGGTCGCCGGGCCGCCGCGGCGCAGCAGTTCCTCGACGGTGAACAGCACGCCGAGGTCGTGCGGGACGGAGTCGAAGCCGCAGGCGTGCACCAGCCGTGCGCCGGTCGCCACCGCGCGCTCGTGGTGCCGGAGGTACATCCGGTCGACGAACTCGGGTTCGCCGGTGAGGTCCACGTAGTCGGTGCCGGCGTCCGCGCAGGCCGCCACCAGGGGTTCGCCGTGCTGCAGGTACGGGCCGACGGTGGAGACCACCACCCGGGCCCCGGCGGCCACGGCGCGCAGCGCCTCGCGGTCGGCGGCGTCCGCGGTCAGCAGGGGGAGGTCGGCGCAGCGCGGGTCGATCCGCGCCAGCCTGGTCCGGACGGCGGCGAGCCTGCGCTCGTCGCGTCCGGCGAGTGCCCAGCGGCAGCCCTCGGGCACGGTCCGGGCCAGGTACTCGGCGGTGAGTCCGCCGGTGAACCCGGTGGCACCGAACAGGACGAGGTCGTACGGGCGGGGCTCGGCCATCAAGGGTCCCTACTCGCGGGTAGTCGGCTGCGCCACGCTAGGAGCCCGTCGCGGCACTGTCAACGTCCCGGCCCGCGCGCCGGTCCCCGGCGCCCGGCGCGTCGGGTGCCGCTCGCAGGCGCAGACGACCGGCCGAAGGCCCCCGGGTCAGCCGGCTCGGCCGGCACCTGACGGGTCGGGTGCACGGGCGAACTCGCGGAGGAGGTCGGCGAGTCGTCCGGGCTGGTCCAGCGGGACGAGCGTGTAGCTGTCGTCCACCACGGCCAGCCGTGCACGGGGGACGAGCTCGACGAGGCGGCGGGCGTGCTCGGGTGGCATCACGCGGTCCTCGGCCGCCCAGACCACGAGGGTGGGGCGGTCGAAGCCCGGCAGGCCCTCGGCCGCTTCGAGCAGGAGGCGGGTGTCGGCCGCCGCCGCCCGGAGCAGGCGCACGGTGTCGCGGCGGATGCCGGACTGCCGCAGGACCGGTGTCATCCACCGGGCGGTGGCGGCGTCGCCGCGCTTGGTCAGCCACCCGAACGCGACCGGCAGCCGTCGGACGGCGCGCAGCCGCATCTGCTGCATGAACAGCCCGAACAGCCGGGGCGGGAGCCGTCCGGTGAGCAGCAGCGTCCTGCCGGTCAGCCCGGGCGGGAAGTTGTCGAAGGCGTCGCAGGAGACGAGGACGGCCCGCCCGATCCGGGTGGCGCCGTCGCTCATGAGGAGCTGGAGGAGCGCCCCGCCGGTGTCGTTGCCGACGAGCGTGGCGTCGTGCAGCCCGAGACGGTCGAGGAACTCGGCGACCAGTCGCGCCGCACCGGGCAGCGACAGGTCGGCGTCGGGGCGCATCGGGAGCCGGTGCGCCCCGAGCGGCAGGGTCGGTGCCAGGCAGCGGTGGTCGGCGGCCAGACGGGCGATCGTGTCGTCCCACAGCGTGGCGTCCATCAGCAGACCGTGCAGCAGGACCAGGACGGGGCCGTCGCCACCGGTGTCCCGGTACTCGATCGTCCCGGCCGACAGCTCGATCCGCTTCATGACGGCACTGCGGTCGGGCGCGGTGCGGTCGTTCCCGGTGGTGACGTCCATGGCGGCCTCAGTTCCGGAAGGCGGCCGCGTGTTCGGCGGCCCAGGTGGCGAAGGTGAGGGCGGGGCGCCCCAGGAGGCGCGCGACGGTGTCCGTGGTCGGTCCGGGGTCGGTCAGGCACGCGGCCGCGTAGCCGATCAGCCGGTCGGGCACGTCCTCGGGCAGCCCCTGGGCGAGCATCGCCCGGCGCAGCTGCTCGGGGGGCATCTCCTCGAAGGACAGGTCCCTGCCGATCGCCTCGCCGATGATCCGGGCCTTGTCGTGCTGGGTGAGCGACTCCGGCCCGGTGATCGGGTGGGCGCGGCCCGCGTGGGCGGGGTCCAGCAGTGCCCGTACGGCGATCTCGGCGACGTCCCGCTGGTGGACGGGGGAGGTGGCCGCAGCGCCGTGCACACCGCGGGCGGTGCCGTTCGCACGGATCTGCGGTGCCCAGGCGAGCGCGTTGGCGGCGAAGTCGGCGCACCGGAGGAAGGTCCACTGGAGCCCGGAGGCCGCGGCCGCGGCCTCCACCAGCGCGAACTCCTCGGCGAAGCGCCGGTACCCGCCGCCGTACTCGACGGTGACGGCCGACAGCACCACGACGCGTCGCACGCCGTGCTCGGCCGCCAGCGCCAGCAGCTCGGCAGCGGCGCCGTCGACGGCGCGCGGACTGAGCAGGAGGGCTTCCACGCCGTCCAGCGCCGGTGCCAGCGACCGCGGCCGGGACGGATCGGCGACGACCGGCCGGACGCCGTCGGCGAACCCGCCGGCGGCGGGACCGCGGGTGACGGCCGCCGTCTCGCGGCCCTGCGCCGCCAGCAGCTCCACCACTTCGCGACCGACCGTCCCGGTCGCGCCAGTGACCATGATCATGTGCGTTCTCCTGTCCGGGATTTCCGATGGGTGCCGCGCCGGCGGACCCCCGTGCCGTCGGCGCGGCGCCGGTGGTGCTGACGATCAGTCGGTGAGGCCGGGGAACCAGATGCGCGGGTCGAGGATCACTGGTCGCTCCTTTCCGGGGCTCGGGGTCCGCCGACCTGCGTCGGGGACGGGGCGGAACGGATGACCTCCATCCTCGGGGCGGGCTCCCCGGGAGATGCGCCGCGAGGCCCCGGAATGGGCGAAACTCGCACGCACGGTGCGTGAATCGGCGAAACTCGCACGCATGGCGCGTGAATCGGCGAGTTCCGTCCTGAGCCTCCCGGACCAGCGGCTGGTGGCCGCGTTGCAGTGCGACGGCCGCCTCACGGCGGAGCGGGCGGCCCAGGTGCTGGGGCTCGGTGCCGCGGCCGTCCGCCGCCGTCTGCAGGCGCTCGGCGCCGACGGCACCGTGCGGGTGGTGATCTCGCCGGTGGCGCGGCCGCGCAACGGGGGCTCGGCCGGGGCCCTCTTCCTGCGCATCCGGGTCCTGCGGGGCAAGCTCGACACCATCGTGGCGGCGCTCGCGGCGCGCGAGGACATCCCGTTCATCGACGTCACCACGTCGGGCGACGAGGTCTTCGCGGTCGCCCGTACCGAGCCGGGCTCGCGCGACCACCTGGTCTTCCGCCGGCTGCCCTCGACCCAGGCGGTGACGTCCCTGGAGAGCGCCACCATCCTGCACGTCTTCCGGCTCACCTCCGAGTGGCGCCACCAGGTGCTGACCGCGGCCGAACGGGAGGCCCTGCGCCCGGCCGAGCCGGCCCCCGGGGCGGCCGCCTCCGGTGCCCCGGGGCCGTACGGCGTCGAGACGGACGCCGTGGAGTGCTCGCTGATCGACGCCCTCACGCCGGACGCACGGCTGAGCGCGGTGGCCCTTGCGGCGCGCACCGGCCACCCGGAGAGCACGGTGCGCCGGCGCCTCGCCCACATGGCGGCCCAGGGCCGGCTGGTCACCCAGGTGCTGGTCGACCCCCGCCGCCTCGGGCTGTCCATCGAGGCCAAGTTCCTGCTGCAGGTGGCCCCGGACCACCTGGCCTCGGCCGGGCAGGCGCTGGCCGACCACCCCTCGGTGCACGGGGCGTTCGCGACCTCGGGCCCCTCCAACCTGCACGCGGCCGCGTACTTCCCGGACCTGACGGCCCTCTACGGCTTCCTCTCCCGTGACCTGGTCGGCCTGGGCATCACCCACGTCGAGACGGCCATCGTCGGTCACGCCGTTAAGCGCACTCCGCTGCCGGTCCCGCCGGTCCCGTCGCTCCCGTCGCTCCCGTCGAGGTGAGGGCAGCGGGAGCGGCCCGCCCGGCCGCGGTGCCTCCGCTCAGGCGCCCGGCCGCAGCAGAGCGGGTGCGGGCCGGGGGATCCGGCTGATGACCGAGCCGATCAGCGTGCCGACGCTGACCCCGAACAGCGCCGACACCGCGGCGAGGACGGCGTGCGCCCCGTTGCCGACCTCGATCTGCGCGGTGTTGAGCAGACCGAAGGAGCCGGGCACCACGACCCAGAACGCGGGGAGGTAGAGCACCTGCCAGGACGGACCGCCCGGCAGCCAGTGCGCGACGGTGGCCGCGGCGGCGGCGGTGACCGCGCCGGCCAGCCCGCCGAGCGCCGCGCCGTTGGCGGAGGTCACCGGGATCTGGACGGCGGCCGTCACCGCGATCACCGCGACGATCCAGGGGATGGCCGGTGGCGGGGTGTAGACGTTGACGACCAGCCCGGCCACGGCGAGCGCCAGCCCCAGGCAGATCACCCACCAGCTCGGCTCCGCCACCCTGGTGTCGGCCAGCGCGGAGGCGGGGACGCCGGTGGCGGCGGTGGCGGCCACCACGCCGGCGAGGAAGAGGGCCAGCTGGACGGAGCCGGACACCAGTCTGGCCGTCCCCGCACTGGCCGCACCCGCGGCGATCTCCGACAGCCCGGTGACCAGGAGGGCGCCGGGCAGCAGGATCGCCAGGGTGGCGACGATCGTGCGCAGCGGCCCGTCCAGCAGCGCGGCCCGGGCGGCCGCCAGCACGAGGACGGAGACGAGGAAGCCGGCGGTGACGGGCAGCAGGGGCCGCAGCAGCGGCAGCCGGCGGGCCGTCATGGTGAGGCCCACGACGATCAGTGAGCCGATCGCCGACGCGAGGACGTTCACCGCCACCGGTTGCAGGAAGAGGCAGAGCCCCACCCCGACCGGCAGCATCCCGAGGTCGGCGACCCAGGTGGGCCAGCGGGCCGGTGCCCGGCGGATCGCGTCCAGATCGCTCAGCGCCCGGTGTCCGTCGACCGCGCCCGCGCGCAGCCGGTGGACCAGATCGAGGAGGTCGGCCGTCTGCTCGAACCGCAGGGCGGGGCCGACGGGCTCGAGGACGGTCGCGTCGTCCGGGCCGAGCGCGACGAACAGGCCGGTGGTGAAGGCCGCGACCCGCACCTCGGGCGCACCCAGCGCCCGCCCGAGCCCGCGCAGCTCCTCCTCCACGTCGTGGACCGGCAGGCCCCCGCTCAGCAGGGCCGCGCCCAGTTCGAGCAGGAGGCGGCGGCGGGGGTCGGTCGGGGGGCCGGCCGGGGCGTGGGGGCCCCGATCCGGCGGAAACGTGCTGAACATGGCGCGTATGGTCCCATAGCGCCCGGATCGCCCGCTCGGACGGGGTGCCGGGTCCGCGGCGGCGGCCCCGGGCGGCGTCGATCCCGGTGCCGAGCCCGGTTCCCGGCCACGGACCGGGACGGCGACGGCGGTCTTTCGAGGGGTTTGACTGAATTTTCAGTTAAATGCAGGTGTGGGGCAGCACCAGCACTGCAGGAAGGACGACCGTGCAGGTCAGCACCGATGTCACCAGCGCGCCCCGCACCGCACCCCACCGGCGCCCGCGCCGCCGCCGTTGGCGGTTCATCGTCGTCCTGGCGATGGTCACCGCCCTGTGCGGCGGGGGGATCGGGCTCTACCTGAACGAGCGCAACACCCGTGAGCAGACCCGCGAGCTGGCGGTCCCGTCGGCGCCGGACTGGATCGAACTCGACGTCACCGCGCAGGACGTGGACCCGGTGGCCCAGCAGCTGACGCTCTACGTCACACCCGTCCCGCACGGCCGGTTCGCCGCCGCACCGGACTCCCAGACCTTCGGTCGGCCGGTCGAGATCTCCGTCACCGGCACCCCCAAGGTGACCATCAGGGCGGCCGAGGGGGAGAACGCGCCGTCCCAGCTCGTCCAGGTGGGGATGTACGACGGCACCAAGACCGACTACCCCTTCGACCGTTACCGGATGGACGTCGGTTTCGGCGCCACCAGCGGGGGCGCGGCCGTCCCGGTCGGCATCGTCTTCACCGACACCGACCCGTTCTTCGTCCTGCGCCCACAGGTCGCGGCAGGCCCGCAGGCCGCGCCCGGCCCGCAGGCGGCGCCCGCGAGCGCCGGCGTCGTGACCCTGGACGCGCGGATCACCCGCTCCCGCAGCACCTTCATCCTCTCCTGGTTCATGATCGCGGCGATGTGGGCGCTGGCCCTGGCCGTCCTCGGTGCGGCCGAGGTGCTGTACCGCAAGCGGGAGGGCCTGGTCTGGCCCTCGCTGGGCTGGATGGCGGCGAGCCTGTTCGCCCTGATCGGCATGCGCAACGCCGCGCCGGGCTCGCCGCCGATCGGCTCGCTGATGGACTACGTCGCCTTCTTCTGGGCCGAGGGGATCATCGCCGCCAGCCTGACCTGCACCGCCTGGTGCGGCATCCGCACCGAGCACCGGCTGCGCCGCGAGAAGGAGGCGGAGGCGGCCGCCACCGCGCCCTGACCCGGCCCGGCGCCCGGGCGCGAGCGGCAGGGTCGGTGCCCCGGGCCGGCGGGCCGGGCCCGGGGCGGGCCGGGTCAGCCGTCCCAGGCCTGGAGGCCGAGCTCGCGGACGATCCGGCCGTCGTCGTCGAGGTCGAGCACCGCCGTGCAGAGCACGTTGGTCCCGTCCGGGTAGCGGCAGGCCTCGGTGAAGGCCGCCCGGTTCGCCTGGAGGACCTCGTTCTCGATCCGGTGGGTCATGTCCCGGGACGTGACGTCCTCGATCCACGTGCCGACGGCCTGAGGTGGCGGCTGGAGCCCCTGGACGACGGCCGCGCCACCCGGATCACCGCCCGCGTCGACCTTCCCCCGCAGGAGGCGCACCGCCTCGGCACCCAGACCGAGGTGGTCGAGACCTCGCTCACCCGTCTCGCGGACCTCGTCGCCCGGAGCTAGCGGGCGGCTCGCCGGCGCCCGCGCGGGTGCCGGTCAGCTGCCGGTCCAACTGCCGCAGCCCCCACGGGTGACGGCCATAGCCTGAGCGCCCGGCGCGCGGAACCCAGCTGACGCGCCGTCGGCGGGACGGGCCCCAGCGGCCCCACCGCCGTCCCCGTTCGAAAGGACCCGTAGCCCTGCCATGACCACTTTCCGCACCCGGGCCGCCGCCCTGGCGGCCGTCGCCGCCGTCGGGTTCGCCACCCTGACCGCAGGATCCGCCCACGCCGCCCCGGCGGCGCCCTCGACCGCGAAGGCGTCCGCCCAGGCACCCGTCCAGGCGTCCGCCACCGCGCTCGCGGCGCTGTCCACGCCCACCCGCATCCCGGGCAACACGTCGATCTCCCGCAACCAGGCCTGGTACTCGCCGGACGGCCGGGTGATGCTCGCCATGCAGGGCGACGGCAACGTCGTGCTCTACCGCGACAACAAGCCGGTCTGGGTGGCGCCCGGCGCCATGCCCAACGGCAACGTGCTGGTCATGCAGGGCGACGGCAATCTCGTCGTCTACTCGGCCGCCAACGCGCCGCTGTGGAACAGCCAGACGGGCGGCCGCTGGGGCGCCGAGCTGGACATCTACAACGAGGGCGCGATCGCGGTCGCCCTGGACGGCAAGGTCCTGTGGACCTCCGCCCCGCCCGCCCCGCAGCCCCTCCCGCCCTGCCCGCCGTGGGGCCCGCCGATCCCCGGCCAGATCGTCTGGCCGTGGTGCCCGGTCTGGCCCTTCCCCTCCTAGCCGGCCCGCACGGCCCCGACCGCCCCGAAGGCCTGACGGCCCGACGGCTCAGCAGGCCCCGCACCCCGAGGGTCCTCGCCCCACCCGGGCGAGGACCCTCGGTCGTCCGGTCCCGCGACGGCCCCGGCCCGTCACTCCGCCGTGCGGGACGGCGCGAAGTCCTCGGCGGAGACGCGCAGGCGGAAGACGTGGTACGTCCAGCCCTGGTAGGCGAGCACCAGCGGGAGGAAGACCACCGCGACGACGCTGATGACCTTCAGCGCGTACCCGCCCGAGGCGCTGTTGTGGACGGTCAGGTCGAAGGCGGGGTCGGTGCTGGAGACGACCAGCCGGGGGTAGAGGTCGACGAACATCGACAGGACGGTCGTCCCGATCGTGACCGCGGTGGCCACGAACGCCCAGCCCTCGCGCCGCCCGGTGACGAGCCAGCCGGCGGCGAGGACGGCGAGCACGGCGACGAGTTCGAGGATGTCCGGCAGCACGCCCTTGCCCGCGGTGGAGTGGGTCCACGGCAGGAAGGCCAGCACGGCGAGGACGGCCGCCGGTGCGATGCGGCGGGCCAGCAATTTGGCGCGGGCCCGCACCGCGCCGGTGGTCCTGAGGGCGATGAACGTCGCGCCGTGCAGCAGGCAGAGCAGGACGAGGGTGATGCCGGCGAACACCGAGTACCAGGAGAACAGGTCGGCGAAGGAGCCGGTGAACTCCCGGTCGCCGTCGATCGGCAGGCCGTGCAGCAGGTCGCCGAGGGCGATCCCGATCAGCAGGGGCACCAGCAGGCTGCCGCCGGTGAGCAGGGTGTCCCAGGTGCGGCGCCAGCGGGCGCCCTCGCCCTTGCCGCGGAACTCGAAGGAGACGCCGCGCACGATGAGTGCGGCCAGCAGCAGGATCAGGGCGAGGTAGAGCGCGGAGAACACGGTGGCGTACCAGTCGGGGAACGCGGCGAACATCGCCGCGGCGGCGACGATCAGCCAGACCTCGTTGCCGTCCCAGAGCGGGCCGATGGTGTTGATCGCCGCCCGCCGGCCGGCTTCGTCGCGGGCGACGACGGTGTGCAGCATGCCGACGCCCAGGTCGAAGCCCTCCAGGACGAAGAAGCCCGTCCACAGCACGGCGGTGACGATGAACCAGAAGGTGGCGAGCGCCATCGGGGGCCTCAGTAGCTCAGGGCCGGGACCGGGGCGTCCTCGGCGGGCGGCGGGGACAGCTCCTTGCGGGCGTACCGGGCGATCAGGACGACCTCGACCACCGCGAGCGCGGCGTAGAGCAGGAAGAACACCAGGATGCTGATGGCGACGGTGGTGGTGCCCACCGAGGGCGAGACGCCGTTGCGGGTGAGCTGGATCCCCTGGACGATCCACGGCTGGCGCCCGCTCTCGGTGAGCAGCCAGCCCGCCGTGTTCATCAGGAACGGCAGCACCGAGGCCCAGACCGCCACCCGCAGGAACCGGCGCGCGGTGCCGAGCCGCTTGCGCCACAGCAGCCACAGGCCCCACAGCCCGACCAGCAGCAGGACGACGGCGAGGTACGCCATCACCCGCATCGCCCAGTACTGGACGAAGATGTTCGGGACGTAGTCGCCGGGCCCGTACTGCTGCTCGTACTGGGCCTGGACGGCGTTGAGCCCCAGCACCTGGCCGTTCCAGTGGTTGGTGGCGAGCAGCGAGAGCAGGTGCGGGACGGAGACGATCCGGGTCGGGGTCATGTCGTTCTTGCCGCCGCCGACCTGGAAGAGCGAGAAGGAGCAGGGCTGGCAGGTGTCCCACTGGGCCTCGGCGCCGGCGATCTTCATCGGCTGGTACTTCCCCTCGGTGACGCCGAGTTCGCTGCCGACCAGCATCGCGACCAGGAGCACCGGGACCAGCACGACCAGCGCCAGCCGGGCGGTCGCGTGGAAGGCGGTCGGGGAGGAGCCCCTGCGCAGCTGCCAGGCGGAGACGGCGAGCATCACCGCGCACCCGGTGACCACCGAGGCGAGGACCGCGTGCAGGTACCCGCGGAGGAACACCGGGTTGGTGAACAGCGCCCACACGTCGTCGAGCCGGGGCCGGCCGCTGGACGGGTCGATGGTGTAGCCGACCGGGTGCTGCATCCAGGAGTTGGCCATCATGATGAAGGCCGCGGACAGGGCGCCGCCCACGGCCACGGCCCAGATCGTCGCCAGGTGCACCCGCGGCGGCAGGCGGTCCCAGCCGAACAGCCACAGGCCGAGGAAGGTCGACTCCAGGAAGAACGCGGCCAGCCCCTCCATGGCCAGCGGGGCGCCGAAGACGTCGCCGACGGTGCGCGAGTACTCCGACCAGTCCATGCCGAACTGGAACTCCTGCACCAGGCCGGTGACCACGCCCACGGCGATGTTGATCACCAGGAGGACGCCGAAGAACCGGGTGAGCCGCAGCAGTTCGGTCCGGCCGGTGCGGTGCCAGCCGGTCTGCAGCAGGGCGGTCAGGAAACCCAGGCCGATGGTGACCGGCACGAACAGGAAGTGGTAGACCGACGTCATGGCGAACTGCAGCCTGGCCAGGTCGAGTTGACTCAATGTGGTTCCCCATCGCCGGACGCTCGGCCTCAGTCAACCACGCGACCGCGGGGCCGGCGGGGTGCCACCGCCGCGGTTCGCTCCGGCGGGTGCAGGCCGATCGGCGGAACCACCCGGGCGGCCGCCCGGCGCCCGCCGGCGTGCCCGCCCCGTCCAGCCGTCCGGGTGAAGTGCGCGATCCGGCCCGCAGCCCCACCGGTGGATCGTGGTCGATCTGTCAGTCTGGGGGCACCGTCAGAGGTTCCCCCGGTGGCCGAACCCCGTCCGTGAACCGTCCGTGAACCGTCCGTCGACGGTCCCGCAGTCCCGCGCACGGTCACCCGGCCGCCACCGTCCGACGAACCTCCGAGCTCCCCCTTCGGAAGGAGTGCGCGACCCCGTGGACGACGACATCGCCCGCGCCGGGATCCACCCCGCGAGGTACGACGTGGTGGTCGCGGGCGGCGGCCCGGCCGGCGCGGCGGCCGCGCTGGCGCTCGCCGGGGCCGGCCGCAGCGTCCTGCTGGCCGACGCCGCCACCGGCGCGCCGTCCGTCGGCGAGGCGCTCCCGGCCGCCGCCCGGGTCCTGCTGCGGGACCTCGGTGCCGAGGACCTGCTCGACGGACGCCACCACCTGCCCTGCCGCGCCAACCTGTCGGCCTGGGGCTCGGCGGAGCTCGCCGCGCAGGACAGCATCCACGACCCGCACGGCCACGGCTGGCACCTGGACCGGGCCCGCTTCGACCGGGGGCTGCGCGACCGCGCGCGCGGCGGCGGCGCGGTGGTGGCCGAGCGCACCCTGGTCCGCCCGGCCGAGCGCCACGGCGACGGCGGCTGGACGGTCGAGCTGCGCGGCCGGCACGCGCGCCCTGCCGTGCGCTGCCGCTGGCTGGTCGACGCCACCGGCCGCCGGGCCGCCCTGGCCACGGCCGCGGGGGCCCGCCGCACGGTCGACGACCGGCTCGTCGCGCTCCACCTCACCCTGCCCGCACCGGCCGAACCCGTGGCCGACGCCTCGACCCTGGTGGAGGCGGTGCCCGACGGCTGGTGGTACACGGCGCTGCTGCCCGGCGGCCGCCGGCTGCTCGCCCGCTACACCGACGCCGACCTGCCGGGCGCCCGGACCGGGGGTGCCGAACCCCTCCCCGGGCTTGGGGCGACCCGGCACACCGCCCGGTGGGCGGCCGCGCACCCGTGGCCGGCCGGCGCCCCGGTGCGGCGCGCGCCCGCCCACACGGCCCGGCTGGACGTCGTCACCGGGGACGGCTGGACCGCGGCGGGGGACGCCGCCGCCGCGTTCGACCCGCTCTCCTCCCAGGGCATCCTCACCGCCCTGTACACGGGCCTGCGGGCCGGCCAGGCCGTCCACCGCCACCTCGGGGGCGACCGGACGGCCCTCGCCGGGTACGCGAGCGAGCTCGACACGATCAGTGCCGTCCACCTGCGCAACCGGCGCGCCTACTACTCCCTCGAAGGCCGGTGGCCCGAGCACCCCTTCTGGCACCGCCGCCGCGTCGCCGGGGCCGCGCGCCCCGCCGCCGGCCGGGGGAGCACCCGACCCGTTCCCCCCGCACCCACAGGAGCGCCCGCATGACCACCCCCGACGCCGCCTCCACCGACGGATCCGCCGCCCCGCGGCACGGCCACCGCTTCCTGCTGATCGGCACCGGCACGATCTTCGCCTACCACCTGCCGCTCTACTTCGTGCCCGTCCACGCCTTCCAGATGATCAACAAGTTCGGGCTGGACGCGCAGCTGCGCCAGACGTACCTCAAGGACCTCTCCCGGTACCAGAACGAGCAGGTCTACTACTCCCTGTTCACCGAGGGCCACTGGCCGCTCGCGGAGATCGTCGACGGCACCCGCACCTCGCTGCCGGTGGAACTGGAGCGGGTGACGGTCGACGGCGAGGGGCGGCGCACCTTCACCACGATCCTCGACGCGACCATCGCCACCTGCCGGAAGGAGGACGTCGTCCACTACCGGCCGCTCGACGCCACCGACTACCCCGACTTCCTCACCTACCTCGCCTTCGGCCAGGGCACCGAGGTCCACCTGGCCCACCAGCTCGCCGCACCCAGGAACTGGGACGAGGTCATCACCACCGTCCGGCCCTCCGGCTTCCAGCAGAGCAACCTGGACCACGCCGGCGCCGTCACCTTCCTCGGCATCAAGGACCCCAAGGGCGTCATCGACCGGAGCCTGCTGACGAAGGGCCAGAGCTACGAGGGGCAGATCGGCGCCCGGACCGTCACGTTCACCGTCGGACGCCAGGGGTGGTGGAACGGCACCAGCCTCAACGACCACTAGGGTCGCCGCAGCGCGCGCGGGCCCGGGCCGTGGGGGAGGTCCGGGCCCGCGCGGGTGCGCGGTGGGCCGGGCGGACGCCCGGCCCACCGGGACGGGGGTGCCTCAGTCGGCCCGGTGCAGCCGGATCAGGCGGCTGGCGTAGTCGCCGGCGGGCAGGTCCGGATCGAGGCCGCGGTGCCGGAGCAGGGCGCCGTCGTACACCCGGCCGGTCTCCGGGTCGCGGTAGCGCGCGGCGGGGTGCAGGGCGGGCAGGCGCAGCGGGGCGGGCCGGTGGCCGAACCGGGTGGTGGGGCGCCAGACGAGGACGGCGTGCTCGGTGTCGTCCGCGGCGGCGTAGTGGACGGCGGTGAGCCCGTCGGGGCCGGTGAGCCGGTGCTGGAGGCCGTGCTGCACGAGTGGCCGGATCCGCTTGTACTCGGCCACCAGGCGGGCGGCCTCGGCGAGTTCGTCCGGTGTCCACCGGGTGAGGTCCCCGCCGAGGCCGAGCGCCCCGGCCATGGCGACGTGGAAGCGGAAGCGCAGCGGGGTGGCGCGGCCGGTGAGGCCGTTCGGCGAGTCGGTGACCCAGGCGGCCATGGACTGCGCGGGGAGGAGCTGGCCGAAGCCGTGCTGGATGGCGATCCGGTCGACGGGGTCGGTGTTGTCGGAGGTCCACGCCTGGTCGGTGCGGGCGAGGACGGCGAGGTCTACGCGGCCGCCGCCGCCCGCGCAGGCCTCGATCCGCAGACCGGGGTGGTCGGCGCGCAGCCGGTCCATGATCCGGTGGACGGCCCGGGTGTGGTCGATCCACACCCGGTCGGGATCCGGGTGGCCGGCCCGGCCGGCCTCGGTGAAGGGGCGGTTGGCGTCCCACTTGAGCCAGTCCACGGCGTTCTCGCCGACCAGCCGGTCGAGGGTGGTGCGGACCAGGTCCTCGACCTCGGGTCGGGAGAGGTCGAGGACGAGCTGGTGGCGCAGTTCGGTCGCGTCCCGGGTGGGGGAGTGGAGCACCCAGTCGGGGTGGGCGCGGTAGAGGTCGCTGTCGGCGTTGACCATCTCCGGCTCGACCCAGAGGCCGAAGGCCATGCCGAGGCCGTGGACGTGGTCGGCGAGGGGCCGCAGGCCGTCGGGGAAGGCCTCCGGGCGGGGGGTCCAGTCGCCGAGGCCGGCGTGGTCACCGGTGCGGGCGCCGAACCAGCCGTCGTCCAGGACGAAGAGTTCGGCGCCGAGCCCGGCGGCGAGCTCGGCGAGGCGGCACTGGCCCTCCTGGTCGACGTCGAAGCCGGTGGCCTCCCAGGAGTTGTAGAGGACGGGCCGGTCGCGGTCGGGCTCCGGCAGGACGCGGGTGCGGACGTGGTGGTGCCAGGCGCGGCTCGCCCCGCCGAAGCCGTCCGGGGTGTGCAGGCCGGCGAAGACCGGGGTGCGGAGCGTCTCGCCCGGCCGCAGGGACCAGCTGAGCCCCTCGTGGCCGAAGCCGCCCGTCCAGGTGGTGCGGCCGACCGGGTCCCGGTGCACGGCGATCCGCCAACTCCCGCTCCAGGCGAGGGCGGTGCTCCACACGTCGCCCCGCTCCTCGGTGGCGGTGCCGTCGTCCAGGGCCAGCCAGGGGCTCGCGTGGTGGCCGGTGAGGCCCCGGCGGCTGGTGAGCACCGTCTCGGCGACGGGGAGCCGGTCGCGGTGCAGCTGGAACTCGCTGGACCAGCCGCCCACCAGGTGGCTGAGCCGGGCGTCGGGCAGCGGCGGGGCCGTCCAGGACGCGGAGTCGAGGCGGTGGACGGTGATCGGGCCGAAGTCGTCTCCGGGGGCGGCGGTGTGGGTGAGTTCGGTCCAGCGCTCGATGACGTCGCTGTCGGGGTGCACCCGGTAGCAGAGTTCGGCGGTCAGCGGGTAGCCGCGGTCGGCCAGGCGCAGGCGCAGTTCGCCGCCGTCGACGCGGTGGCCGAGGAAGCGCCACTGGGCGCCGGAGGTGCCGTCGGGGAAGCGCACCTGGAGGCCGGCCGGGCCGAAGCGGGCGCCGCTCTGGACGCCCAGTTCGTCGGCGGCGGCCTCGTCCTCGAAGCTGCTGTCCGCGGGGGAGTGGGGGTGCGGGAGTCCGCGGGGGTCGAGCACGGGGCCCCAGTGGACGTGGCGGGGGCTGCCGTCGGCGCCGATGCGCAGGGCGTAGACGCTGTTCGGGGTGCGGAGCACGGCGAGGCCGAGGGTGGCGTCGAAGGTGACGGCGGAAGGGGCGGAAGGCACGGGTGTCCCCCAGGGAGGAGAGCGGTGGTCGGACCGGGAGCCGGAGCGGTGAACGGCCTTCCGGGGAAGGGTCCTTGGTGTGGTGGCGGGGCACACGGGTGGCCCCGAGGTTAGATCTGTTGGATCGTCAAAATCAATACTGGAAGAAGTTATTTATTTGTCGTAGGTTGCAGCCGTGTTCCCCACCCATGCCCAGCCGTTGGTCACCGCACCGGCCGAGACCTCGATGCTCGCGCTGCTGCTCACCGAAGGACCGCTCAGCCGGGTCGAGTTGGCCCGCCGCACCGGCCTGTCCTCCACCGCCGTCACCAAGGCCGCCCGGCCGCTCATCGACGACGGCTACCTGCACGAACTCCCCCCGGAGCGCACCGCCCCCGGCGCCGGACGGCCCGTCAACCCGCTGGCCGTCACGGTGGACCGCGAGTACTTCGTCGGGGTCAAGATCAGCGCCGAGGCACTGTTCGGCGCGGTCTGCGACCTGCGGGCCGGCATGCGGGCCACCGCCGACGTCCGGCTGGGCGAGGACCGCGGCCCGGAGGCCGTGTGCGCCCTGGTCGGTGCGCTCGTCGAGCGACTGCTCGACGCGGACCCGGCGTTCCGCGAGCGCACCCGCCACCTCGGGATCTCCGTCTCCGGGGACGTGGACCGCGCCGCCGGGCGGGTCCGCTACTCCGTCCTCCCCGGCTGGCGGGACGTCCCGCTGGCCGCGACGGTGGCGCGGGCGACCGGCCTGAGCGTCACCGTCGAGAACGACGTCAAGGCCCTCACCTCCGCCGAACACTGGTACGGGGAGGGCATCGGCACCGAGTACTTCGCGCTCGTCACCATCGGGGCGGGCATCGGCTCCGGACTGGTCGTCAACGGGCAGCTGATCGCCGGGGCGTACGGGGTGGCCGGCGAGATGGGGCACGTCTCCATCGACCCGGCCGGACCGGTCTGCCACTGCGGCCAGACCGGCTGCGTGGAGGCGATCGCCTCCAGCGACGCCATCCTGGCCGCGGTCCGGCACGCCGCCGCGGACCCGGACCTCGACTTCGACGGCGCCGTCCACCTCGCCCGCGGCGGTGATCCCGCCGCCCGCGCGGCCTTCGCCCGGGCCGGCCGGGCGATCGGCACCGGCATCGCCACCCTGGTCAACCTGCTCGGCCCCGAACGGGTCGTCGTCACCGGGGAGGGCCTCGACACCTACGACCTGTTCGGCACGCACATCAGGGAAGCGTACGCCGCCCACTGCTTCAAGGCCGCCGCGAAGTGCCCGCTGACGCTGCGTCCGCTCCCCTGGGAGGAGTGGGCCAGAGGAGCCGCGGTGCTCGGCATCCAGGCCCTCTTCCCCTAGGGCCGGGCGCCGGCCCCCGTAGCGGGCACCGGCCGGGACGGACACACCCACACCCCCACCCCCGAGGATGCGAAATGAGCGCACACGGACCGCAGCTCAGCCGACGTGGATTCCTCAGCGGCTCGCTGCTCTTCGTCGCCGGCGCGGCCGTCGGCTGCAGCACCGACCCGACCGGCGGCTCCTCCGGCGCCAGGACCACGCTGAACGTCTGGTTCCACGCCTACGGCGAGGCCGGCAGCCAGCAGGCCGCCACCCGCTACGCCGAGTCCTTCACCAAGGCCCACCCCGACATCGCGGTCAAGGTCACCTGGGTGCCGGGCGACTACACCAGCAAGATCAACGCGACCCTGCTCACCGACGGCGCCCCGGACGTCTTCGAGATCGGCGACTTCAGCGAGGGCATGGCCCGGCGCGGCCAGATCGCCCCGCTCGACGACCTGTACGGCGCGGCGCGCTCCGACTTCAACCCGGGCGACCTCGCCTACGTGACCGTCGACGGCAAGCCCCACGGCGTCAAGATGATCGACGACGTCATGATGCTCTACTACCGCAGGAGCGCCCTCGACAAGGCCGGGATCCGCCCGCCCGCCACCTTCGACGAACTGGTCGCCGCGGCCAGGGCGCTCACCACCAGGAGCGGCAAGGGCCTGTTCGTCGGCAACGACGGCATCGGCGACACGCCCCTGCTGGCGGTCCGCTCGAACGGCGGCGACCTGGTGACCGACGGCAAGGTGGGCTTCGCCTCGCCGCAGGCCGTCGAGGCGATCGCCGGCCTCAAGCGGCTGCACGACGACCAGTCCCTGCTGCTCGGCTTCACCACCGACTGGTGGGACCCGTCCGCCCTCACCCAGGACGTCGTCCCGATCCAGTGGTGCGGCCTGTGGGCGATGCCCGCGATCGGCACCGCGCTCGGCGACGACTTCGGCGTCCTGCCCTGGCCGGCCTTCAAGCCGGGCGGCAGCCCCGTGCTGCGCGTCGGCGGCTGGACCAGCTGCGTCAACGCCAAGGGCCGGCACGTGGACGCGGCCAAGCGGTTCGTCCAGTGGCTCTGGATCGAACAGACCGACCTCCAGAAGGATTTCGCGGAGAGCTACGGCCTCCACATACCGCCGCGCACCTCGGTGGCCGCCAGCGCCGACAAGCTCTCCCGGGGCGCCGCCAAGGAGACCGTCGAACTCGCCGCCCGGTACGGCAGGAGCAATCCCAGCACCTGGGACACCGCCGTCGCCACGCCCTTCAACGCGGCCGCCGCCAGGATCGCCGCCGGGCAGGGCGACCCCGCACAGCTGCTGGCCGACGCGGCCGCGCAGGCCCAGACCGCCGTGGACAAGCAGCGCGGCTGATGAACGCCACCCCGGACACCACCCCGGACACCGTGCCGCGCCCCGCACGCACCGCACGTACCGGGCGCCCCGCGGCCCCACCGCGGGGCCCCGCCCCGGCCCGCCGCCCCGGGCGTGCCGACCGGCGCGCCTGGGCGGCGTTCGCCCTGCTCACCGGCCCGATGCTGATCGGCCTCGGGATCTTCAAGTACGTCGCCATCGGCTGGAGCCTGCTGCTCAGCCTCAGCGACGCCCACGGCAGCATCGCCCTCGGCCACTGGGTCGGCCTGGACAACTACCGGCACCTGCTCGCCGACCCGGCCTTCCGCTCCTCGCTCGTCCAGATCGTGCTGTTCACCCTCGCCGTCGTGCCGGTCACCTTCGCCGCCTCGCTCGGCCTCGCCCTGCTCGTGCACCGCGTCCGGCGCGGGAGGGCCGTGGTGCGCACGGCCTTCCTGATCCCGGCCGCCGTCTCCTACGTCGCGGCCTCGCTGCTCTGGAAGATGTGCCTGTTCAACGGCCTGCCCGCGGGCATCGCCAACACCGTCGGGGGCTGGTTCGGGATGGCCGCCGTGCCCTGGCTGCAGACCACCGACCCCCCGCTGTACTGGATCGTCCTGGTCAGCGTCCGGCTCTGGCTCCAGGTCGGCTTCTACATGGTGCTCTTCCTGGCCGGCCTGCAGGCCGTCCCCCACGACGTGCACGAGGCCGCCGCCCTGGACGGCGCCACCGGTCTGCGGCTGCTGCGGCTGATCACCCTGCCGCTGCTGCGCAACACCTCCGTCGCGGTGCTGATGCTCCAGTTCATCGCGGCCTTCCAGGCCTTCGACGAGTTCTACAACCTGTTCAACAGCGGCCTCTCGGGCACCGCCACCGCGCCCGTGCAGACCCCGCTGGTCTACCTCTACAACACCGCGATGGGCGCCCAGGACTACGGCCTCGGCTCGGCGGGGGCCTTCGTCCTCACCGCGCTGATCGTGGGCGCCACCCTGATCCAGGGCCGGCTGACCGGCTTCGGCAAGGGCGAGGAGTGAACCGACCATGACGACCGACCTGCTCAGGCGCCTGCGCCCCGGCGCGCGCGGCCTGCTGGTGGGCCTGC
The DNA here is from genome assembly GCF_040681575.1 of Kitasatospora sp. NPDC051702. Taxonomy (NCBI): domain Bacteria; kingdom Bacillati; phylum Actinomycetota; class Actinomycetes; order Kitasatosporales; family Streptomycetaceae; genus Kitasatospora; species Kitasatospora sp. NPDC051702. The sequence goes on along the minus strand of NZ_JBFAZB010000051.1, from coordinate 15,124 downwards.
TGACGGCGGCCTTCCTGGCGCCGTTCTACCTGATCCTGCGCAACGCGCTGATGGACGCCAGGGGCCTCACCTCGCCCCGGTGGACCTGGTGGCCCGCCCACCCGCACTGGGAGAACTTCACGGCGCTCTTCGACGACCCGACCCTGCACATGGGGCAGGCCCTCGGGAACTCCCTGCTGATCGCCGGGATCACCGCGCCCGTCTCGACGCTCCTGGCCTCCGCCGCCGGCTACGCCTTCGCGCGGATCCCGGTGCCCGGACGCGGCGTCCTGCTGGCCCTGGTGGTGGCCACCCTGATGATCCCCGGCTCGGTCACCTTCGTGCCCACCTTCGTGGTGGTCGGCTCGATGGGCGGGGTCAACACCCTGTGGGGCGTCATCGCCCCCGGCCTGTTCAACCCCTTCGCCGTCCTGCTGTTCCGCAACTTCTACCTGCGGTTCCCCGCCGAGATCGAGGAGGCCGGGCGGCTCGACGGCCTCGGCTGGACCGGCCTCTACCGCCGGATCGCCCTGCCCGCCTCGGGCGCCATGCTCGCCTCGCTCGGGGCGCTCGCCTTCATCGACAGCTGGAACTCCTTCCTGTGGCCGCTGGTCATCGGCCAGGACCCGTCCGCGTGGACCGCACAGATCGCCCTGTCCACCTTCCTCACCTCGCAGACCATCAACCTGCCGGGCCTGTTCGCCGGCGCCGTCGTGACCGTCGCCCCGCTGGTGGCGATGTTCCTCATCGCCCAGCGGTACATCGTCGAAGGCATCGCCACCAGCGGCCTCAAGGGCTGAGCCGCCCGCCCCCGTCTCCCCGGACGCCGTGAGCCGGGGCCCGCACCACCCAGCACCTCCCTCACCCCACCAGACCGGAGGGAAACCCTCATGCGATCCGCCCCCGTGCGATCCGCCCCCGTGCGATCCGCCCTCGTGCGATCCGCCCTCGTGCGATCCGTCGGAACCGCCCCGCGCGGCCTGCCCGCGGTACTCGCCACCGCGGCACTGCTCGTCCTGTCCGCCCCCGGCGCCGTCGCCGCGCCGGCCACCGGCACGGCGCCCACCACCGGCACCGCCTCCGCCGCCCCCGTCGCGCTGACGGGGGACCGACTCGCCGCCTCCTGGACCGGGCCGCTGTCCACCCGGGGCCGGTACGTCGTCGACGCGAACGGCCAGCGCTTCAAACTCAAGTCGGGCAACTGGGCCGGCGCCCAGGGCACCTGGGAGGGCAGCGGCGCCGTCGACGACCCGGCGAACAACCAGGCCGGACAGGTCTCCCACGACATCCCGCTCGGCCTGGACCGCACCCCGCTCGGCCGGATCACGGCCGACTTCCACGCGGTGGGCGTCAACAGCATCCGGCTCCCGTTCGCCAACGCGATGATCCACGACACGGCGCCCGTCCCGGACTCCGCCGTCGCGGCCAACCCGCAGCTCAGGGGGAAGACCCCGCTCCAGGTGTACGACGCCGTGGTCGCCGCGCTCACCGCCGACGGCTTCGCCGTCGTCCTCAACAACCACACCACCAGCTACCGGTTCTGCTGCGCGCTGGACGGCAACGAGCGCTGGAACAGCGGCCAGTCCACCCAGCAGTGGGTCGACGACTGGGTGTTCCTGGCCGAGCGGTACAAGGACAACAAGCGCGTGGTGGGCGCCGACCTGCGCAACGAGGTCCGCCGCGACACCTGGGACGACCCGAACTGGGGGTGGGGCGACGACCACGACCTCTACGCCGCCTTCGAACAGGCCGGCAACAGGATCCTCGAGGCCGACCCCGACCTGCTGATCATCATGGAGGGCATCAACTGGCAGGGCATCCCCTCCGGGATGTTCAGCCACGGCCGCCCGATGCTCACCCCGGTCCGCACCCTCTCCAACACCCTGATCGACTCCGGCAAGCTGGTCTACTCCGCGCACTTCTACGGCTACACCGGGCCCCACCACACCGGTGCGAGCGGCGGCTGGCAGAACGGCGAGACCAACGACCCCCGCTACCAGGACCTCACCCCCGAACAGCTCGTCCAGGCCGTGGACGACGAGGCCCTGTTCGTCACCCAGGCCGGACAGCACTTCACCGCCCCCGTGTGGATCAGCGAGTTCGGCGCCGGCGGCCGGGGCTCGGACAACGCCAAGGAGAAGGACTGGTTCGACCGCTTCACCGACATCCTGGTGAAGAACGACACCGACTTCGCCCAGTGGCCGCTGGTCGGCTGGAGCGACGCCACCGGCAAGCCGAACGACAACTGGGCGCTGATCAGTTACGACGCCACCGGCCGGCGCACCGGCGTCGAGGACCCCGGCGACTGGCGCGCCGCCGACTGGAACAAGCTCGTCGACGCCCCCGCCAGGACCGGCGCCGTCCCGCCGGTCGACCACTGGAACACGGTCGACCTCGACTTCGGCGACCAGAACCTCTCCCGCACCATGCGCCCCGCGGCCGACTGGGCGGTCGGCTACCGCAAGGGCAACTGCCCCGACACCGAGCGCGTCGTCGGCCTCGCCCGCAGCTCCAACCGCGGTCTGTGCACCGACGCCGGGCAACCCGCCAAGAGCGCCGGCGCCTGGACGGCCGTCACCGACGAACGCTACGTCAAGGACGACTGGGCCGGCGGCTACAACAAGCTCCAGTGCCCCGACAACGGCTTCGCCGTCGGCTACAGCGTCAACGGCAACGCCATGGCCACCCTGCTCTGCGCGCCCTCCGCCACAGCGCTGCCCGCCACCAACCGCCTCGTCTGGTTCGACCACGGAGACAACCGGCCCGCCACCGGCGGATCGAACGCCAGCGACTGGGCACCCGGCCACTACAAGGGCCAGTGCGCCGACGACGAGTACCTCGCCGGCGTCGCCTTCACCTGGCGGTGGATGCACGGCGGCGCCCCCGACGCCCTGCTCTGCCGACCGCTCCGCTGATCCGCCCCCACACCCCGACCGCCCCGCACCCGAAGCCAGGAGCACCCGGCATGCCTCGACTGGAGATCGCCGACGAGGGCTTCCGCCTCGACGGCCGCCCGCTGCGCATCCTCTCCGGCGGACTGCACTACTTCCGCGTCCACCCGGAGCAGTGGGCCGACCGGCTCCACAAGGCGAGGCTGCTGGGGCTCAACACGGTCGAGACCTACGTCCCCTGGAACCTCCACGCGCCCCGGCGCGGCGAGTTCCGGCGGGACGGGGGTCTCGACCTGCCCCGCTTCCTCGACCTGGCCGCCGCCGAGGGCCTGCACGTGCTGCTGCGGCCCGGCCCGTACATCTGCGCCGAGTGGGAGGGCGGCGGCCTGCCCGCCTGGCTGCTCGCCGAGGACGGCATCCGGCTGCGCAGCCGCGACCCCCGCTTCCTCCGCGCCGTCGACGACTACTTCGCCGACCTCCTCCCGCCCCTGAAGCCGTACCTGTCCACCGGCGGCGGGCCGGTCATCGCCGTCCAGCTGGAGAACGAGTACGGCGCGTACGGCGAGGACACCGGCTACCTCGCCGACCTCGCCGCACTGCTGCGCGCCCACGGCGTCGACGTCCCCCTGTTCACCTGCGACCAGCCCGCCGACCTCGGGCGCGGCGGCCTGGACGGGGTGCTGCGCACCGCCAACTTCGGCAGCCGGGTCGAGGCCGGCCTCGCCGAGCTGCGCCGGCACCAGCCGACCGGGCCGCTGATGTGCTCGGAGTTCTGGATCGGCTGGTTCGACCGCTGGGGCGCCACCCACACCACCCGCGATCCGGCCGACGCCGCCGCGGACCTGGACCGGCTGCTCGCCGCCGGGGCCTCCGTCAACGTCTACCTGTTCCACGGCGGCACCAACTTCGGCTTCACCAACGGCGCCAACGACAAGGGCACCTACCGGCCCACCGTCACCTCCTACGACTACGACTCGCTCCTCGACGAGGCCGGCGACCCCACCCCGAAGTACCGGGCGTTCCGCGAGGTCATCGCCCGGCACGCGCCCGTCCCGGCCGAGCCGGTGCCCGCCCCCGGCCCGAAGCTCGCCCCCGTCACCGTCGAACTCGACTCCTGCGCGGGCCTGTTCGGCCAGGACCAGCTGTTCGGCCCGGCCGTGGCCGCGGACCGGCCGCTGAGCATGGAGCTGCTCGGCCGGTCCTTCGGCTTCGTGCTGTACGAGACGGACCTGCCGGCGGCCGGGCCCGCCGTGCTGCGGGTCGGCGAGGTCCGCGACCGCGCCCAGGTCTTCGTCGACGGGCAGCCCGTCGGCGTCCTGGAGCGCGAGGACCACGAGCACGCCATCGCCTTCACCGCCCCCCGGCGCGGGGCGCGGCTGGCCGTCCTGGTGGAGAACCAGGGCCGGGTGAACTACGGGACGGGCATCCACGACCGCAAGGGCCTGCTGGGCCCGGTCACCGTCAACGGCGAGGAGCCGGCCGGCTGGTCCAGCCGCGCGCTGCCCCTGGACACCCTCGACGGCCTCGCCCTCGCGCCCGCCGCCCCCGTCGTCGGTCCGGCCTTCCACCGGGGCCGGCTGCACGTCGAGCGGCCCGCCGACGGGTACCTGGCGCTGCCCGGCTGGACCAAGGGCCAGGTGTGGATCAACGGCTTCAACCTCGGCCGCTACTGGTCCCGCGGCCCGCAGGCCACCCTGTACGTCCCCGCGCCGGTGCTCCGCCCCGGCGCCAACGACGTCACCGTCCTGGAGCTCCACGCCTGCACCGCGCCCACCGTCGAGCTGCGCGACCGCCCCGACCTGGGCCCGACCGAGGACTGACGCCCACGCGGGGGAGCCGTGGGTGTACAGCAGGTGAACACCTCACCTACGGCGCGTGTGTGCGGCATGTCGTCGCCGGGCGTGCCCGGTAGGCGGGCCGAGGATGGCCGCGTCCCCCGCCGACCGTCGTCCAGGAGACCGCGCATGCCCCGACGGGCCACCCTCCCCGGCCGTACCCTCCGCCACGCCGCCACCGCGGCCGCCGTCCTCGTGTCGGTCGCGGCGTGCGGATCCGGTTCGAACACCCCGACCTCGGCGTCGACCGGGCAGGCGAGCGGCCCCGCGGTCGTCCGGGCGAGCGACGCGGCGAGCAGCCCGGCGAGCGCCCGGGCGAGCGGATCGCCGATCGCCTGCAACGGGTCGGGTGAGGTCCTGGGGGCCGGCTCGACGGCGCAGGCGAACGCGATCGACATCTGGAAGACCACCTTCAGCGCCGCCTGCCAGGGCATCACGATCAACTACGGCGGTGGTGGCTCGGGCGCCGGCATCCAGCAGTTCACCGTCGGGAAGGTGGCCTTCGCCGGGTCGGACACGGCGCTGAAGCCGGCCGAGGTGGACGCCACGAAGCAGGTCTGCACCGGCGGCCAGGGCATCGACCTGCCGATGGTGGCGGGCCTCGTCTCGATCGTCTTCAACGCGGAGGGCGTGGACAAGCTGGTCCTGGACGGGCCGACCATCGCCAAGATCTTCAACTCGGAGATCACCCAGTGGAACGACCCCGCGATCGTCGCGCTCAACCCCGGCGTCACCCTGCCGACCGCCGGGATCGAGGCGATCCACCGCTCGGACGACTCCGGCACCACCGCCAACCTCACCTCCTACCTCGCCGCCACCTCCGGCGGGGCCTGGCCGTACCCGCCGAGCAAGACCTGGGCGGGCAAGGGCGGCGAGTCGGCCAACGGCAGCGCCGGGGTCGCGGCCCAGGTGAAGCAGAACAAGAACTCCATCGGGTACGTGGAGCTGTCCTACGCCCAGACGAACGGTCTGAAGAGCGCGGCCGTCGCCACCGGGGCGTCGCAGCCGGTCGACGCGACCGCCGCCAACGCGGCCACCACCTTCGCGGGTGCCCAGGTCGCCGGTACCGGCGACGACCTCGCCCTGACCCTCGACTACGCCACCAAGCAGGAGGGCGCGTACCCGATCGTCCTGGTCACCTACGAGATCGTGTGCGACAAGGGCAACAAGGCCGCCACCCTGCCCGCCCTCAAGTCCTTCCTGACCTACACCGCCAGTGACGCCGCCCAGCAGGCGATCGGCGCGAAGGGATACGTCCCGCTGCCCGCGGAGATCACCGGCAAGGTCGGTGCGGTGGTGTCCCAGCTCTCCTGAAACCCGCCGCCCACCGGTCCGCCGCCCACCGGTCCGCCGCCCACCGGTCCGCCGCCCACCGCCGGGCGGCGGACCGGTGGCGCCTCCGCGGGGGCCGCACCTTCGAGGAGCAGGTCACACCGGCGCGGGTGCGCGGGTGACGTCCCGGAGTGCGAGGAGCAGGAGTTGCTCGCAGGCCGTCAGGGGCCGGGCCAGCGTGGAGCCGGCCGTCACCGTGCGGCGTTCGGGGGCCGGGTGGATCCGGAGCTCGGCCAGCTCGCCGTGCCGGAGTTCGAGGCGGACGGACCGGTGCGCCACCAGGCCCACCCCCAGGCCGATCCGCACGGCCTCCTTGACGCCCTCGGTGCCCCACAGGTCGAGCGTCCGGGCGCCGGACAGCTCCCAGCCGTGCAGGAGGTCGGTGAGCTGACGGCGCGTCTGGGACCCGGCCTCGCGCAGCAGGAACGTTTCGTTCGACAGCTCGGCGGGGGTGACCTCGCGCCCCGCCAGGGGGTGGTCGGCCGGGCAGACGAGCAGCATGTCGTCGCCGGCGAGGCGTTCCGCCCGGTAGCGCCCGGGCGGCAGCGGGCCGCCGCTGAGCGCCACACCGATCCGGCCCTCCTCCAGGGCCTGGGCCAGCCGGTCCGCGCTGTCGACGACGAGGCTGAACCGGACCTCGGGGGCCCGCTGCCGCAGTTCGAGCAGGACGGAGGGCAGGAAGTGCCCGCTGATCGTGCTGGTGCTGCCGATCACCAGCGGGTCCTCGGCGAGGAGGGTCGCGGCCTGGACGGCCGCGACGGCCTGGTCGGCGAGCGCGAGCACCTCCCTGGACTGCGCGAGCAGGACCTCGCCGGCCAGGGTCGGACGGATCTTCGGGCCCGAGCGGTCGACCAGCTGGGTCCGCAGGGCTATTTCCAGGTTCTGCACCTGTTTCGACACGGAGGACTGGCTCAGGAACAGCACCTGGCCCGCCGCGGAGAAGCCGCCGCACTCGATGACCTTGGCGAATATCGCCAGTTGATTGAGGTTCAGTCGCACATGGCCTCGCTCGCGTCCGGACGGTAGTGGGGCACGGGGGGCCGGTGCGGCGCCTTGCGGTACCGACCGGTAGGGCAATGTACCGCCTGTCGGGCTTCGCGCCACAGTGGCCTTCCCTCGCCGTCTCGCACATGCTGACGGATTGTCGAACAAGCGTCGGGAAAGGCCCTCCGCCGTGGCGTCGTCGAACGCCGTCGGTAAAGGATGGGCAAAGTCGCGGGACGAAACCCCGGTTCCGGCCTCTTTTCACGGTGACCGGCCCGCCAGTGGCCGGTGGTTCCCGGGAGGTTTCGCGGCGCGCACGCCGTCGAACCGTTCCGCCCGGTGGCGGTGAACGGAATCCCGGCGTGATGAGGAAGTCGATGTCTACTTCGAGGAAGAAACGCGAACCCGGAAAGGCCGTCTACGGGATTCCCCGCGCGAACCGCCCCCCGCGGTGGCTCGCCACCCTGCTCGTGGTCGTGGCCGTGGTGTTCACGGTGACGGCCCTGGCGATCCCGGTCCTGCGGTCGGCGGGCTCGTACCGCACCGCGCCGCGGGCGGAGGCGTCGCCGGGCACGGTGCAGACGCCGACCGGGCCGTTGACCCCGCTCGACCGGGACTTCGTCAAACGGGTCCGGCTGGCCGGTCTGTGGGAGATCCCCGCAGGTCGGATGGCCGTCGCCAAGGGTGGCACGGCCGAGGTGAGGACCGCCGGCCAGCACCTGATCGACGGACACACCGACCTCGACCGGGCCGTGCTGGACACGGCCAGAACCCTGGGCCTGGGCGTCCCGGAAGAACCCTCCGCCCAGCAGAAGGCGTGGCTGAAACAGCTGGACGACGCCCAGGGGCCCGAATTCGACCGGCTGTTCGCGAACATCGTGCGCAATGCCCACGGCCAGGTGTTCGCGGTGGTCGCCCAAGTGCGCGCCGGGACCCAGAATTCCACCGTCCGCGATCTCGCGACCACGGCCAACTCCACCGTGCTCGACCACATGACGGTCCTGGAGGAAACCGGCCTGGTGAAATTCGGGGACCTTTCCGGACCGTCGGCCACCGCCGCCTCCCCGCCGTCGAGCCCGAGCCAGGGCCCCGCGTCCGGCCCGGCGACCCAGCGCTAGGGAGTGTCTTGAACGCCCGTCGCGCGGCTGCCCCCACGCCCGCGGCGAAGAGGAATTCCCCCGCCTGTCCCACAGGCCCGATCCCGTTCCGAAGGTGCCAAGATGAGGATTCACAAACGTGACACGGCCAGGCGGAAGGCACTCGCCCTTCTGCTGGCCGGGATACTGGCGGTCAGCGGCGCCTCGGTGCTCGCCGCGGCCGCGTTCGCCGGGCAGCGCCCGTCGCGCTCCCCGCAGTCCGCCTCCCAGGCGGCCGGCACCCAGCCGGGCACCGTCGCCTGCGCGGACGTCGGCGACGCGCTGGCCTCGGTGCCGGAGGCCGCCCAGCCCGAGGTCGGCCAGGACCTCGCCGACCTCGACGTCCAGGTGGCGGACGCGTACCGCAGCCTCTCCGAGCCCGGCGCCGGAGGCGGCGAGCAGCGCGTCATGGGCGAGCTGGCCGACAAGCGGTCGGCGACCCTGCGCAAGCTCGCGGCCAGTGCCGGCCCCGACTCCGGTCTGCCCGAGGACGTCTCCGGGCTCGCCACCTGCGCCATCCGGCACGACCTGGTGGTCGACTCCTCGGCCCAGGACTACGCCCCCGAGGACAAGAGCGCGGCGGCCGACCGCAACGCGGCGGCGGCCGGCGGGAAGCAGGGCCTCGGGCGCGGCTTCGTCGACATCAGGACCGTCAATCCGAACACCGCCAAACCGAGCCGCACCGGCCCGGCCACCGGCACCTTCACCTCGCAGTGCGGGCGCAACGAGAACCGCCACCTCAACCCGGACAACGTGATCGTGGCGCCCGGGGTGAGCAACGGCGCCCACCACATGCACGACTACGTCGGCAACCTCGTCACCGACGCGTTCTCCGCCAACGGCAAGCTCGCCGGCGCCGGCACCACCTGCTCCAACGGCGACCAGTCGGCCTACTACTGGCCGGTGCTGCGAGTCCTCGACGGCGTCGCCGAGAAGGACGCCAAGGCGCCGGGCGGCGGGAAGGACCGCAACGTGGGGCGCATCCTGCAGCCGGCCGAGGTCGGGATCACCTACTCCTCCGCCGCCGGGAACAAGGTCCAGCCGATGACCCGCTTCCTGCGGATCATCACCGGCGACGCCAAGGCGCTGACCAACGGCCCGGCCAACGCCCACGCCTCCTGGAGCTGCACCGGCTTCGAGGACCGCCAGCTCGCCGACAAGTACCCGATCTGCCCCAACGGCAGCCGGGTGGTGCGGACCCTGAAGTTCCCGGACTGCTGGGACGGCCGGAACGTCGACAGCGCCAACCACCGCACCCACACCGCCTTCTCCCGGGCGGACGGCAGCTGCCCGAAGAACTTCCGGGCGATCCCCCAGCTGACCGAGCGCGTCGCCTACGACGTGCCGTCCGGCGTGCGCTTCGCCGTCGACACCTTCCCCGAGCAGCTCCACAACCCGATCACCGACCACGGGGACTTCATCAATGTGATGAACCGCAACCTGCTGGACCAGATGGCGAGCTGCATCAACGAGGGGCGTCGCTGCGGATGACCCCGACCAGCCCGGAGGGCTCTGCGATGGTGACGGAGGACGGACGCCTGGCCTGGCACTCGGCCGCCGGGCCGGCGAGGGCCGGCCGGGCGCGCAGGGCGGGCCGCGGACGCCAGGTGCGCCGGGTCGCCGGCGCGGAGCCGGTGCCGGACGGCACCGCCGGGGACCGCCCCGAACCCGGCGGCCCGGGTGCGCGCAGGGCCTGGTCGCTGCTCCCGGTGCTCGCGGTGGCACTCGGCCTGACGGCCGTGGCGGTGAACGGCGCGCTGCAGGCGTTCCTCGGGGTGGCCGCCGGGGTCATCACCCTGGTGTCCTTCTCCTCCGCGGTGCTGTGGGGCCTCGCCGCGACCGACCGGCTGCTGCTCTACCCCGTCCACCGGCTGGCCGCCCAGGCGATCCACCGGGCGATGGGCGTCGCCGGCGTGGTCTTCCTCGTCCTGCACGTGTGGATGAACCTGATCCAGCACCGGATCGGCGCACTCGCGGCGTTCGTCCCCTTCGCGGACCCGCACCGGCCGGTGGTCCTGGGACTGGGCGTCCTGGCCGGCTACCTGCTCCTCGCCGTGGCCCTCGCCGGGGCGGCCCGCGGGCTGCTGGCCCGGACCGGCGGGGCGCGGCGGTGGCGGATCGTCCACATCTGCGCCTACCCGGCGTGGGGCGCCGCCCTGGTCCACGGCCTGCACGCGGGCCGGCTGCCCGCCCCCTGGGTCTCCGTCCTCTACGGAGCGGCCGTGGTCGGCGTGATCGTGGTGCTCGGGCTGCGGATGGCCCTGCGCAACGGTGGCAGCAAACGCCGGCCCGGCGCCCCCGTCCGCCCGGCCGCCCCGATCCGCCCCGCGGCCCCGGGCCGCGCGCAGGCGGCCGACCGGCCGCGGGTCGGCCTCGGCACCGGACGGCGGCGACGGGACGGATGAGCGGTGCACCGATCGCCTGGCTCGGCCGGCCGGTCCTGTTCGCCGGCCTCGAACGCGACGAGCGCCTGGACCACCGCGCCCACCTGGTCGTGCACGGCGGGATGCCGACGCTGCCGGCCGACGAGCTGGCCGACCTCGCCGAGAACGTCGACCTGCGGGGGCGGGGCGGGGCGGGCTTCCCGTTCGCCCGCAAGCTCCGGGCCGTCGTCAAGGCGGCCGCCCGGCGCCGGGCCCGCCCGGTCGTGGTGGTCAACGGCACCGAAGGAGAACCGAGTTGCCTGAAGGACGCGGCCCTGCTGCTGCGCACCCCGCACCTCGTCCTGGACGGCGCCCTGCTGGCGGCGGACGCCCTGGACGCCGAGCAGGTGACGCTCGGGGTCACCCGCGGGGACACCGAGCAGTCGCTGCGCAGGGCGCTGGCCGAGCGGAGGGTCACCCGGGTGCCGGTGTCCGTCGTCCGGCTCCCCGAGCGGTTCGTCTCGGGGGAGGGGAGCGCGCTGGCCCGCGGCATCTCCAACGGGATCGCCCTGCCGCGCGGCGGCGGCGTGCGGACCAGCGACAGCGGGGTCCGGGGAGTGCCGACCCTGCTCTCCAACGCCGAGACCTACGCGCAGCTCGCGGTCGCGGCCCGCCTCGGGGCGCTGCCCTACCGCGAGGTCGGCACCCCCGCGGAGCCGGGGACGGTCCTGCTGACCCTCGCCGGCTCCCGGGTGGTGGAGACGCCCACCGGCGTCCCGCTCGGCGAGCTGCTGGCGATGTTCGGCCTGGACGCCGGGCAGGGCGTGCTGACCGGCGGCTACCACGGCACGTGGCTGACCCCGGCGGCCGCCGCCACCGCGGAGGTGTCCCGGCAGTCCCTGCGCAGCCTCGGCGGGGCCCTGGGCGCCGGCGCGATCCTGCCGCTGCCGTACACCACCTGCCCGCTGGGCGAGGTGCTCCGGGTCGCCCGCTGGCTGGCCGACGAGACGGCGGGCCAGTGCGGGCCGTGCTACCTCGGGCTGCCGGCCCTGGTGAAGGCGCTGGAGGAGGTGGTGCGCGGCGGCGGCCGGGCCGCCCTGGACGTCGTCGAGACCAGGATGCGGGCGGTCACCGGCCGGGGTGCGTGCAGCCACCCCGATGCGGCCTCCCGGTTCGTGGCCTCGGCCCTGGAGGTCTTCGACGAGGACCTGCACCTGCACGGGCAGCGCTACGGCTGCGGCCGGCCCGTGCAGGGCGTGCTCCCGATGCCGGCCGTGGAGAGCGCCGGGAGCATCGTCGTGGACTGGACGCTCTGCGAGGCCCACGGGCTCTGCACCAGCGTCCTGCCCGAGGTCATCAGCCTGGAGGCGGACGGCTTCCCCTCCGCCGGTGTGATGCCCGTCCCGCCGCAGCTGCTCCAGCAGGCGGCCCGCGCGGTCGACCGCTGCCCGGCCCTGGCGCTGCGGATCCAGTGAGCCGCCGCGCCGCGGCCCGCGCGCCACCGTTCCACCCGCTCCGGACCCGACCGGTCCGGTCCCGTACCCCTTCGGATCCCGGGCTCGTACCGCCCGTGGGATCCCTGGCTCCATCGATGGAAAGGCAAGGAACACCTTGACGACGACCACGAAACGCTACGGACTGGTGGCGGTCTGCCTCCTGTTGGCCGGCCTCGTGCTGATGGCGGCCTTCGGCAACGGCAGCAGCAGCGCCGACTCCGCCAAGGGGAGCACCGACCCCGGGCAGCTGGCCGGGGCGACGGCGCCGGCCCCGGCCGGTGGCTACGGCTCCTACGGCGACTACGGATCGTCGGCCTCGGCCTCGGCCTCGCCGGCGGCCGGCGGCGGCCGACCCGGCGGGCAGCTGGCCGTCCGGGTGGACGACAAGCTCGGCTCCGTCCTGACGGACGGCCAGGGCTTCACGCTCTACCGGTTCGACAAGGACACGGCCAAGCCGCCGATGTCCAACTGCGCCGGCGCCTGTGCCACCACCTGGCCGCCCGTCACCAAGGACGCCATGACCATGGCGGGCACCGGCATCGACCAGGCCAAGCTCGGTGAGATCGTCCGGGGCGACGGCTCCCACCAGCTGACGGTGGGTGGCTGGCCCGCCTACCGCTACGCGCAGGACACCGCGCCCGGTGACACCAAGGGTGAGGGCGTGGGCGGCACCTGGCACGCCCTGGCGCCGGACGGGTCGAAGGCCGCGAGCGCCGGTGCCGGTGCCCAACCGTCCGCGACGGCCACGGCCACGCCCACCGCCGCGCCCACGGCGACGGCCGCCCCGATGCCGCCGTCCTCCCCGCAGCCCCCGGCCGGGGTGCAGCTCTCGATCTTCGACCACCCCCAGCTCGGCCCGATCATGGTGGACGCCCACGGCCGGACCCTCTACCACTACGGGAAGGACACCGCCTGGCCCATGCGCTCCAACTGCGAGGGGGACTGCCTCAAGACCTGGATGCCCGCGGCGCCGGTGGACCCGGCCAAGATCAAGGGCGTCGACCCGAAGCTCGTCGGCAAGATGCAGCGCCCGGACGGCACCTGGCAGCTGAGCATCAACTGCACGCCGGTGTACGTCTACTCGGGCGACAAGGGCTACGGTGACGCCCTCGGCAACGGACTGGCCGGGAACCAGTGGACGGCCATCAACCCGCAGGGCAAGCCGGCGACGGGCAAGTGAGGCTTCCCGGCCCCGCCCTCGCGCAGGCCGGCCCCGGCCGGCGCGTCGGCGCCCCGCTCAAGTGGGCCGCGCTGACCGTCCTGCTCGCCCTCGGGGCCACCGAACTGCTCTGGGGATCCGGCGGGTTGGCCGGCACCTCGCAGGCCGGCACCGTGCAGGCCGCACGGAGACCGGGCGGAAGCTCCGTCGAGGAGCTGGCGCAGCGGATCGGCTGTGCGGCGGAGATCACCGCCGACGCGGCGGACCTCCGGCAGGGCCTGTGCACCGTCGGCGGCGAGGAGACCTGGATCGCCACCTTCCCCACCCCGCGCGCCCAGCAGGCCTGGATCGAGGAGGCGCGGGCCTACGGCGGGTCGTACCTGGTCGGCGACGAGTGGGTGGTGGTGCTGTCCGACGCCACCACGGACCTCCTGCACGGGCTGCTCGGCGGGACGGTCGTCGGCGGCGCCGACCACACCGGCGGACACGCGCACACGGAAGGCGGGTGACGCCCCGGGGCGGCAGCGAGAGCAGTGACGACAAGGGCGAGGGCCCCCACCGGCGTCGGGCCGGCGGGGGCCCTCGCCGGCGTACGTCCGGCGGCGCGGCCGCCCCAAGTACGCTGGTACGGACCACGCCTGGCACGGTGTCATGCCCCGGCCGGCGGGGGTCGTTCAACCATGCGAATGCCGTATGACCTTTTCTGTTATCCGGGGGCCCCGGCACTTGACGAGACCTCGCCACGGGCCGGGACGGGGCCGCGGCCCACCCCCCGGGTCCCTCCCGCACCACCCCGGACCCGCCCGGCGGGCCGCACACCGACTCCGCACATTCGGATCCGGAATCACCCGGCGCACGGCTCCCCCCGGACGGTTGCCCCGAAACCCGTGGGACTGGTGTGCTGAGGCCCTTCCCGCCACACCGTCCCGACGGCCCAGCAGCAGACCGCCGTCGCGACCTTCGTCCAGGCGACTCCGGCCCCTGCGGCCGTGCCACCGGCCGGGCCCGCGAGCTCCCCGCCGGACGAAGGCCATAGCCGAGGAGGACAAGGTGACCCTTCTGACCAGCACCCGCGAACCGGGACTGAGCGCCCTGAGCGACGCCGAACTCGCGGAGGTGCTCACCACACCGACCCCGACCGGCGCCTCCCGCATCCGGGAGGTCATGGCCGAGGTCTTCACCCGGCACCACGGCGCCGTGCTCGCCTACGCCCGCCACTTCTGCCGGGACCAGCAGACGGCCCAGGACCTCGCCGCCGAGGCCTACGCCAGCACCTACCAGTCCGTGGCCCGCGGCCGTGGCCCCCGGCACGCCTGGCGCCCCTACCTGAAGGCCTGCGTCCGCCGGACCGCCATGGAGTGGAGCGCCCAGACCAGGGACCGCGTCGTCCTGGCGGCCGACTTCCACACCTGGGCGGAGTGCCTGGCCGACGAGGCCGAGACCGAGGACGCGCTGCTCGCGGCCGAGGAGACGGCGCTCATCGCCGGCGCCTACCGCGCCCTCCCCGAACGGTGGCAGGTGCTGCTCTGGTTCTTCGTGGTCGAGGGCGAGTCCGCCGCCACCGTCGCCCAGCGGATGAGCATGACCCCGAGCGGGGTGCGCTCCCTCGCGGCCCGCGCCCGCGGGGGCCTGCGCGAGGCGTACCTGAGCGCGCACCTGGACGAGGGCACGGGGCAGGGGTGCCTGTACTTCACGTCGGTGCTGACCGGAGCCGCCCGCCGCCCGGGCCGCCGCCGGGCCCGTGAGCTGGCCCGGCACCTGCAGGAGTGCCCCGGCTGTGGGCGGGTCGCGGAACAGTTCCGCCGGGCCAACTCCAGCATCGGGACCTCCACGATGGTGCCGCTGCGCCACGTGCCGGTGCGGCCGCACTGAGCCGCCGCCGACAGGCGCCGGAGGCGGCGGGGCCCGGCCGGAGCGGTCGGCCCGGACCGCCGGGAGGCGGTCCGGGC
>NZ_JBFAZB010000050.1:0-74205 GCF_040681575.1 Kitasatospora sp. NPDC051702 | reverse complement strand
GGAGAGTAGGACGCCGCCGAACAATCATTCACGAAGAACCCCCGCCGGGATATCCGGCGGGGGTTCTTCGCGTTTCCCGGACGGTTTCCCGGGCAAGGCGCGACGTCCGGGTGACGCCCCGGCCGGGTGGTGCTAGGACCACCCCGGATTCGGGGTGGCACGGCCAGTGCCCCGCACGGCCGGTTCGTGAACACTGAAGGAGGACGATCGAGACCGGCATCAGGAGCTTTCCGTGGCAACAGCGAGTCGAACGAGCGGCACGACGGTGCGCGCCCAGATCGAGGACGCCCTCGCGGCGGGTGGCCAGGGCCTGGCTCGGCTGGCCCTCCTGGTGGTGGCCGCGGTACCGGGCGTGCTGCTGCCGATCGCGTCCGCCGTGGTGTCGGGCGCCGTGGTGGCTTCGGCGCTGCGGAACTACTACCCGGGGGTCCTCGTGGGGCTCGTGGCGGCGGCGATCGCCGGCTCCGTGGTGGCGGGGCAGTTCATCCGTCGCACCGCCGGCCGTACGCGCCGTCAGCTGGAGCGCTGGTACGGCGTCCGGATCCCGGTCGGGTACGAGCCGATGCCGGTGCTGGAGCCGGACGAGCGCGGCCACTGGTGGACGGGCTACTCGTACCACCGCTCGCGGATGGTCGCGAAGTACGCGCAGCTGCTGCACTGGGGCGCCCGGGACCGGACGACCCGCGGGGAGGTGGCCTGGCTGGTCGTGAGCCCGGTCCTGGTGGTCGCGCTGGCCGGCCCGGTGGCGGCGCTGGTGCTGGGGGGTGCGGTCTACGCCCTGGCGTCCCCGCTGTCCGCGGACTCGTTCGGGCCGGTGCCGGGGCGGCTGGTGTCGGTCGTGCTCAGCACCGCGCTGGGGCTCGGGCTGGCCGCGCTGGGCGTGGCCGCGGCGCCGTTCGCGGTCCGCGGGTACGCCGAGGTGGCGCGCCGCGTGCTGGACCAGGACGGCCGGGCGACGAACGCCCAGCTGACCAGGCGGGTGGCCGAGCTGACCGAGACCCGGGCGGACGCGGTGGGCAGCCAGGCGGCCGAGCTGCGGCGGATCGAGCGGGACCTGCACGACGGGGCGCAGGCCCGGCTGGTGGCGATCGGGATGACCCTGGGCACCATCGAGCACCTGATGGACACCGACCCGGCGTCGGCCCGGGAGCTGCTCTCCGAGGCGCGGCAGTCGTCGGCGCGGGCGCTGCAGGAGCTGCGGGACCTCGTCCGCGGCATCCACCCGCCGGTGCTGGCCGAGCGCGGTCTCGGCGACGCGGTGCGGGCGCTGGCACTGGACAGCGCCCTGCCGACCGAGGTGTGCGTGAGCCTGCCGGACCGTCCGCCCGCGCCCGTGGAGGCGGCCGTCTACTTCAGCATCTGCGAGTTGATGGCGAACGCGGCCAAGCACTCGGGGGCCGAGCAGGTGTGGGTGGACATCCTCTACCGGGCCGGCTCGCTGCGGGTCACGGTGACGGACGACGGGGTGGGCGTGGCGGATCCGTCGAGGGGGACGGGGTTGCGCGGGATCGAGCGGCGATTGGGTACCTTCGACGGTGTCCTCGCCATCGACAGCACGTCGGGCGGTCCGACCACCATCACCTTGGAGCTGCCGTGCGAGTTGTCCTCGCCGAGGACCTCTACCTCCTTCGCGAAGGCCTGATCCGGCTGCTGGAAGCACACGGCTTCACCATCGCCGCGGCGGTGGAGACCGGTCCCGAGCTGTTGGACGCGTTGCTGACCCACCGGCCGGACGTGGCCGTGGTCGACGTCCGGCTGCCCCCGACGCTCACCGACGAGGGCCTGCAGGCCGCGCTCAGGGCGCGCAAGGAGATCCAGGGCCTGCCGGTGCTGGTGCTGTCGCAGCACGTCCAGCAGCTGTACGCACGGGAGTTGCTGGCCGACGGCACGGGCGGCATCGGCTACCTGCTGAAGGACCGGGTGTTCAACGCCGAGCAGTTCATCGACGCGGTCCGCCGGGTGGCCGCGGGCGGAACGGCGATGGACCCGGACGTGATCGCGAAGTTGATGCAGACCACCTCGCGCCGGCCCGGCCCGCTGCTGCGGTTGTCGCCGCGCGAGCGCGAGGTGCTGGAGCTGATGGCCGAGGGCTGTTCCAACTCGGCGATCGCCGCCCGGCTGGCGGTGAGTGACGGCGCGGTGGCCAAGCACATCGCCAACATCTTCACCAAGCTCGAACTCGCCCCGGCCGAGGACGCCAACCGCCGGGTGCTGGCGGTGCTGACCTACCTCAACGGTACGGCGGCGCCCCAGGGCTGACGGCCCGCCCGGCCCCTGCGGGCGGGCCGCGACGGTGACACTCCGGCCAGCGGAAACGCTGAAACAGGTGTACGAGTAAACTCCGGTGGGCCGAGCCCGGAGGTCGCTCAGCCGTCCGGCGCCCCGACACGCGGGAATCGGCAGCCGAGGCAGCGTACGGCAGCAGCCGACATCCAGGGGTTGATAGACGTAATGGCACGCCCAACGCTCACCAAGGCCCACCGCGGCCTGCTCGGCCTGGTCGCGGCCGGGGCCTGCATCATCTCGGGCATCGGTTTCGCGGGGTCGTACAACGCGGTGCGCGAGCTGGCCGTGGAGAAGGGCTTCGGCGCCTTCTCCTATGCCTTCCCGATAGGCGTCGACGCGGGCATCGTGGTGCTCCTCGCGCTCGACCTGGTGCTGACCTGGCTGCGGATCCCCTTCCCGATGCTGCGGCAGACCGCCTGGCTGCTGACCGTCGCCACCATCGCGTTCAACGCGGCCGCCTCCTGGGGCGACCCGCTGGGCATGGGCATGCACGCCGTCATCCCGGTGCTCTTCGTGGTCGTCGTCGAGGCGTCCCGGCACGCGGTGGGCCGGATCGCCGCGATCACCGCCGACCGGCACATGGACTCGGTCCGGGTGATGCGCTGGGTGCTCTCCCCGGTGCCGACCTTCCGGCTCTGGCGGCGGATGAAGCTCTGGGAGCTGCGCTCCTACGACGAGGTCGTCCGGCTGGAGCAGAACCGCCTCGTCTACCGGGCCCAGCTGCGCTTCCGGTACGGGCGCGGCTGGCGGCGCGCGGCGCCGATCCAGGCCCTGCTGCCGCTCAAGCTCGCCAAGTACGGCGTGCCGCTGGACCCGGGTCTGTTCGACCGGCTGGACGAGGAGGCGCGCGAGCGCGAGGCGCAGGAGGCCCGGGCGGAGCAGGAGGCCCTGGAGGTCCGGCAGCAGGAGAGCCGTGCCGCGGCGGCCATCGCCCCGGCCGGGGCCGCCCCCGCGGCAGCGGGCACGCCGGTCGAGGCCGGCGCGGTGCCCGTCGCGGCGGTCGCCGCCGCCCGTACGCAGCAGGTCCGACAGCCGGAGCAGGGCCAGCAGGCCCAGCAGCAGCCGCGGCAGCAGTCCCAGCAGGCTCCGCAGGAGCCGCAGCCCGAGCCGGTCCCGGCCGCCGCCGCGCCGCTGTCCGCCGAGGTGGCCGCGCCGATGCTGGCCAAGCTGGCCGCGGTCCGGCTGCGCGCCGCGCACGAGCCGGAGGAGGCCGTCGCGGAGGCCCCGCAGTCGCCCCGCGAGGAGCTGAACGTCTGGACCGAGCGCCCGGTGCGCACCACGGGCCACCCGGCCGACGCCGCCCCCGGCGGCCGGGTGCCCGGCCAGGCCTCGCCGTGGTTCAAGCCGCCGCGCCCGGTCGCCGAGGAGCAGGCCCCGGGGCAGGAGGGCACCCAGCAGGCCGGCGTGCAGGACGCGCCGCCGGCCGTCGAGCCGCAGCCCCGGCCGTCCGCGCCGGTCGGACGCTCGGCGGCGGAGGAGTCCGGGAGGCCCGAGCGGTCCGCCCCCGAGGAGGAGCCGGCTCCGCGGTCGGCGCCCTCCCGGCTGGACCCGGAGCTGGCCTACGAGGCCCTGGTCAGCTACCTGGACACGTACGGGGACCAGCCCGACCCGCAGCGCCTCGCCGAGTGGCTGACCAAGGAGTACGGCGTCAGCGGCAACCGCCCGGACGGTTCGGTCCACCCCAAGGACGTCGCCGAGCTCTACCCGCAGCTGCGCACCCGCTACGCCGCCGCCGGGAGGGACTGACCGGGGCCCGACCGGCGGGGCCGCCCCTCCCGCGGCCGGTGCGCCCGGCGCGTCCACCGCTCGGTCGGCCATTGACGCCCGTCCCGGCCGGAGCTACCTTCACCTCAACAAATTGTTGAAGTGCTGGTTCGGCGTGGAGGAGTACGGATGTCGCAGCTCGAGGTCGACGGTGGCGGACCGGCGGGCGGGGCCTCCTTCTCCGACACCGCCCGCGCCGCCGTGGAGGCGCTGCTCGCCCCGGTCGACGCCGACCTGGCCCGCCGCTACCCCGGCGACTCCGGGACCAGGCAGCCCGTGCACACGGTCTACGTCCCCGCCGACGCCTTCGCCGCCGACACCGTCCGGGAGTGGGGCCGCCAGGCCCTGGAGGCCTTCGACACCCACGCCGGCACCCCGGCCGAGCTGGCCCGCGCCCTCGGCGTGGCCGACGACGAGCTGCTCGCCGACGTCCACGCCCGGGTCCGCGCCAAGCTCGAGCGCGAGCCGATCGAGGACCTGCGGATCGACTTCGAGGACGGCTACGGGCCCCGCCCGGACGCCGAGGAGGACGCCGCCGCCGTCCGCGCCGCCGAACTGGTCTCCGCCGCGGTGGCCGAGGGCACCGCGCCGCCGTACATCGGGATCCGGATCAAGTGCATGGAAGCGGCCGTCCGCGCCCGCGGCATCCGCACCCTGGAGCTGTTCCTGGCCACCCTGCTGGCCGGCGGCGGCCTGCCGGACGGCCTGGTCCTCACCCTGCCCAAGGTGACCTACGCCGAGCAGGTCACCGCGCTGGTCCGGCTGCTGGAGGACTTCGAGCACCGCGCCGGGCTCCCCGCGGGCCGGATCGGCTTCGAGATCCAGATCGAGACCACCCAGGCCATCCTGGGCCCGGACGGCCGGGCCACCGTGGCCCGGATGATCGAGGCCGCCGAGGGCCGGGCCACCGGCCTGCACTACGGCACCTTCGACTACAGCGCCTCCTGCGGCGTCAGCGCGGCCCACCAGAGCATGGACCACCCGGTCGCCGACCACGCCAAGGCCGTCATGCAGGTGGCCGCGGCCGGCACCGGGGTCCGGCTCTCCGACGGCTCGACCAACGTCGTCCCGACCGGCTCCACCGCACAGGTGCACGCCGCCTGGAAGCTCCACCACGACCTGGTCCGCCGCTCGCTGGCCCGCGCCTACTACCAGGGCTGGGACATGCACCCGGCGCACCTGCCCACCCGCTACGTCGCCGTGTACTCCTTCTACCGCGAGGGCCTGGCGGCCGCCGCCGCCCGGCTGGCCGCCTACGTCGCCAAGGCTGGCGGCGACGTCATGGACGAGCCGGCCACCGCCCGGGCGCTCAGCGGCTACGTGCTGCGCGGCCTGGACTGCGGCGCCGTCGACCCGGCCGAGGTCACCGCCCTGACCGGCCTGGACCGCGCGCAGCTGGACGCCCTGGCCGGCCGCTGACCGCAGGACAGGCCATAGGCTGGCGGTGCCGCCCCCCGGGGACCAGGGGTGCGGGCCGCCAGCCGTCGTCGTTCCCGGGAGAAGCACCGCACCATGTCCGCCACGCCGGAACCGGCCGCCAGGACGTACCTCACCATCCGGCGGGCCGGCAGCCACGAGACCGAGATCAAGAAGTCCCGCTTCATCTGCCACCTCGCCCGGGTCACGGACGAGGAGGAGGCGCAGGCCTTCATCGCCGGGGTGCGGAAGCAGTACTGGGACGCGCGGCACAACTGCACCGCCTTCGTGGTCGGCGACGAGCAGCGCCGCGAGCGCTCCAGCGACGACGGCGAGCCCGGCGGCACCGCGGGCGTGCCGATGCTGGAGGTGCTGCGCCGGCGCGGCCTGACCGACACGGTCGCGGTGGTGACCAGGTACTTCGGCGGCGTCAAGCTCGGCGCGGGCGGCCTGGTGCGGGCCTACGGGAACGCGGTGTCGGCGGCCGTGGACGAGGTGGGGCTGCTGGAGCGGCGGCCGGTCGCGCTGCTCGCGGTGACGGTCGACCACGTGCGGGCCGGGCGGGTGGAGAACGACCTGAGGGCGGCCGGGTACGCGGTGAACGACCTCGCCTACGAGTCGGCCGGGGTGCGGATCGAGGTCGGCGTCCCGGAGCCGGAGGTCCAGGCCTTCCACACCTGGCTGGCCGGGGCGACCGGCGGGACCGCGCTCGCCGTCCCGGCCGGCCGGACGTACGTCGAGGTGCCGGTCTAGGCCCTGGCCGGCGCCGTCCGACGGAGCACCGTCGTGCCCGGGGCGGCCGCCGCTTTTCGGACACAGATCCGGCCGGATCGGGGCCGGCCGTTCCTGCGCCCGGACGGGCCTGCCTAGCCTGATCCGGTCGTCGACCAGGAAGCCGGCCCGAGATGCCCCTCGTCCAGACCATCACGCTGCAGCCGGGGGCCGGCACCGGCTGGCACTACCACCCGGGCCGGGTGGTCGTGGTGGTGCTGTCCGGGACGCTCACCCGGACCCTGCACGACGGCCGGGTCGAGGTCAGCCGGGCCGGGGACTCCCTGGTCGAGGAGGCCGGGCCGGTCCACGTCCACGAGGGGCGCAACCTCGGGGCCGAACCCGTGGTACTGATCGCCGAGTACGCCGCACCGGACGGCCTCCCGCTGGCCGTGCCGGTCGAGGAACCCGTCTGGTGCCGCGGCGGGGCCCGCTCCGGCGAGGCCGGAGCCGCGGGGGCCGGGGCGGTCCCGGGCGCCGTCGACCGCCGTCCACGGGCCGGCCGGGACAGCGCGCCACGCGGCACGTGACTTGAGTAGATTCACTCGAACGGATTGACGTGGCCCGGAGTTGGAACTTCCGCTCCGGGCCGTGGCGTTTCCTGGGCAAGGATCCGGCCGAACCGGACGAATAACCCCATCGATGGAGGACACCAGACCCCACCCCGCACCACGGAGGTATGCGCATGACCTCAGACCGCTTCCCGTCGCCCGCCGGCGCCGACCTACCCGGCCCCGCGACGCCCTACCGGATGACCGTCACCACCACCCTCCCGCACACCGAGGCCGTCGCCCTGGCCGACGAGCAGCTCGCGGCCTGGTTGAAACGCGAGGGCTGCGACGAGCCCCCGGCCGTCCCCCTCCTCCCCGTCCCCCTCCTCCCCGTCCCCGCCGCACCCGCCCCGCAGGGCTCCGCCGGAACGCCGCCGCCCGCCCCGGCCCCCGTCGCCGAGCGCCTCCGGCTGGGGGACCGCGTCCTGCTCGACCGCGACCACGGCCCGCTGCGCGGCGGCCCGGCCACCGGCCGCTACGACCGCCGCCGGCTGCGCACCCCGGCCCCGCACGGCACCCGCCAGCTCACCCTGACCGTCGCCACCCGCACCGGCGGGCCGACCTGGGTCCGGCTGGACGCCGAGACGCACAGCACCGGCAGCGGCGTGCGGACGCCGTGCCGGGTGCCGGTGCCCGAGCTCGCCCGCACCCTGCTGCCGCTGCTCGACGCCACCGACGGCCCGGCCGCCGTCCAGGCCGGCCCCCGGGTGCTCACCGCCGGCGAGGTCGACGGCCTGATCGACGAGCTGTGCGACCCTGAGCGCCGACTGCCCGTCGTGCTCGCCAGCGTCCCGGTGAACCTCCCGCTCGACCGCTGGGTCGAGGACGTCGTCCGTCCGCTCTGCCACCAGATCCCCGGCCTCGCCACCGCCTACGTGCTGGACCCGGGCGCCCGCACCGCCTTCAACGTCGCGCTGGAGTACCACACCGTGTACGGCGGTGCCGTGCGCACCTACCTGCCCGAGGTCGACCCGGCCTCCCGCCACGACGGCGCCCGGCACCCGGTGCTGGCCCGCGGCCGAATAGAGCAGGACGTCCGCCGCGCGGCCGGGCTGCTGGCCCGCGAGCCGCGCCGGCTCGCCGCCGACCTGCCGCTGCCGCCGGAGCTGGCGGCCGTCCCGGTGCTGCGCGTACCCCCGGCGCGTCCGGCCGCCGACCGGGCCGACCGGGCCGAGCAGCGGGCCGCGGACCGGGCCGCCGCAGTCGCCGAGCTGGCCGCGCTGGCCCGGGAGGAACAGCAGGACCGTGCCGAGCAGCAGGCCAGGGCCGACGAGCTGGAGCGGGTCCGGCACACGCTGAGCCAGGAGAGGCGGGAGGGCCGGGACGCGGGCCGGGACCGCCCCGAGCTCCGCGAACGCCACGACGGCCCGCTCGCCCCGGTCGGGCGCGACGCCCGGCCGCGGGTCGGCTCCCGGGCCCTGACCGGGCGCCACTGCACCGCCCAGGGCGCCGCCGGGCACAACGCCTCAGGGCGCCCCGCGAAGCGGCCGTCCGGTCGGCCGGGCAAGCCCGAGACCTTCACCGAACTCATGGCCAGGCTCGGCGAGTTCCCGTTGCTCAGCTTCACCGGGGACCAGAAGAACGCGCTCGCCCTGGACGGCCTCCAGTGCGCCGGCGCGGGCTGGGCCCGGCTCGCCTGGGACGGCCTGACCGCCCTCCAGGAGTACGCCGAGGCGGCGGTGCGCGGTGCGGCCGGCGGCGACTTCAAGCAGTGGTGCGAGCACACCCCCGAGGGCTGCCACCACTTCCCGCCCCGCAAGGCGGTGCGCGGGGAGTCCCGGACGGTGTTCAGCCACACCAAGTGGAAGCGCGAACGGATGCTGCCGGTGCCGGAGTGCGTGGACGCCTCCCGCCGCGCGTTCATGGGCGCCCACCTGCGGATCGGCGGCGGCCGCACCGCGCCCCGGCTGCACTACCTCGACGACTGCTCCGGCAGTGGCCGGATCTATGTCGGCTACATCGGCCTGCACCTGACCAACACCCGGACCAACTGAGAGGCTTGGCTGACCACCGCGCCCGTTCGGTGGACAATGTCCGGCAGGGGCGGGGCCTCAGGGCCGCCGGCCGCCCCGGGCAGCGCCGGACGAGCATGGGGGAACGACGACCGATGCAGTACTCAGCAGACGGCCAGCCCGACGGCACCGCCACCGTCCAGTTCCCCCGACCGGGCTTCCTCGCCTCGGTCTTCCGCGACCTCAACGCCGACCAGGAACCGGACCGGGCGGGCGCCGCGCCCGGTCCGGCCGGGCCCGGCGGGCCCGGTGACGACCCCTCCGGTGACGGCGCCTCCGATCCCGACTCCGTCGCGGCCCACGCCCGGGCCGCGGCCCTGACCCACCACCGCACCGTCACCGTCCAGGCGGAGCACGACCGGCTGGCGGACCTGCTCCGCCGCGCCGCGCTGCCCGTCTCCGCGATGGACTTCGAGAGCCAGCTGCGCCACTACGAACCCCGCCCCTACGCGGCCGACGGGCCCGAGCCCGGCGGTGACGCCGAACCCCGCTGGGCGGACTTCGCCCCCGCGGAACCGCCCGCCGCCGACCCGGACGCCCCTCCGACCCGCCGGCTGCTCGACTCCGGCTACCAGCGCGAACTGGCCGGGGCCCGGCTGGCCCACCAGCGCGCCCTGCGCGAGTGGCGCACCCGCCGGGCCGAGGCCGGCAACCCCGCCGCCGACGAGCCCCGGCGCGTCCACGAGGCCGCCGAGGAGGCCCGCGCCCGCGCCGTCCGCGAGTACAACGAGAGCCTGGAGGAGTGCCGCCGGGCCTACCGGCTGGCCGAACCGGCTGCCGTGGAGTCGCTGCTGGAACGGGCGCTCGCCGCCGCCGAGACCGCCACCCAGGACCTGCCGGCCCCCTGCCGGGCGGTGTTCCGCCCGCTCACCCGCACCGCTGTGCTCGACCTCGACCTGCCGCCGCTCGACCTGGTGCCCTCGCTCACCGGCTACCGGCTCGCCCCGGACGGCGACGTCCTGCCCGTCCCGCGCCCGCCCGCGGACCGGGCCACCGACTACCTGCGGCTGGTCGCCCGGCTCGCGCTGCGCGCCCTCCAGGCCGCCGACGCCGTCGACACCGACGAGATACTCGCGGGCGTGGTCCTCAACGGCTGGCTGCGCGAGCCCGCGGAGGCCGAGCCGTTCTGCCTGGTCAGCGTGGACGCCGACCGCGACGCGCTGGCCCGCACCCGGCTGCTGCCGCCGGCCACCCCGTACGAGGAGCGCGACGACGAGGGCGTGTACGCCGACTCCGAACAGGACGAGGCCCTGGTCCGGCTGCGCCAGCTCGGCGCCGCCGTCACCCCCGACCCGTACGGGCGGGTCGGCGTCCAGCCGGCCGCGCAGGCCGGGGCCACCGTGCCGGCCGCGCCCGACCTGTCCGCCAACGAGTTCGCCCAGCTGGTCCGGGACCTGCTCACCCGCGGCGGGATCGCCGAGTGGAGCGTGCGGCTGCGCGGCCCGGCCGGACTGGTCGCCACCGGTGAGGGCGCGCCCGGCAGCGCGCTGCCCGGCCGCTGGGTGGTCTGGGCCTCCCGGGGCACCGAGCCGGTCACCGCGGCGGAGGTCGCCACCCTCGCCGACGCCGTCCGGGAGGAGTCCGCCGAGCGCGGCCTGCGGCTGACCACCGGCGGCTTCACCGACGAGGCCCTGGACCTCACCGCCGAGGAGGGCCACCGGCACATCCACCTGGTCGACGGCGACGGCGTCCGTGAGCTTGCCCGCACCCACCTCGGCCTGCCGCTGGCCGTCGGCCGCTGACCGCACCCGCGGCGTCTCCCGGCGCCTCGCCGGCTCACCCCGACGGACCGCCCGGCGGGCGCGCGCCCACCCCCGGACCGAGGCTGGGGGACGGGCCCCGCCCGGGCAGCGGCACCCCGGGCGATCACCGTCGAACGGCCGTCGGGTACGGTCGGCGGTCGGCCCGGCCACGGGCGGACCCCGGGGGGAGAGGAATGGGCAGAGCGCTCGGCAGACCACAGGGCGGCACCCGCCGCCGCCCGCACCACGGGCAGACCCGCCCGGAGGCGGTGCGGTGACCGCCGTCCTGGTCGCCGCCGGGGCGTTCCTGATGACCCTGATCGGCGGTTTCGTCGCCCAGCGCACCGGCGACCGCCGCCACCTCGTGCTCGGCTTCGCCGCCGGCCTCATGCTCGGCGTGGTCGCCTTCGACCTGCTGCCCGAGGCGATCCACCAGGCGCCGGCCGAGGTGCACGGGGTGCCGCAGGCGCTGCTGATGTTCGCGGCCGGCTTCCTCACCATCCACGTGGTCGAACGCGCCGTCGCGATCCACCGGGGCCACGAGGGCGAGTACGCCGAGCACACCCACGGCCACCAGCACGTGCACACCCACACCGCCGGGCACCAGGGCGTCGGACTGACCGCGGCCCTGGCCCTGGTCGGCCACAGCGTGATGGACGGCTTCGCGATCGGCGCCGCGTTCCAGGCCGGCACCACGGTCGGCACGGTCGTCGCCATCGCCGTCGTCGCGCACGACTTCGCCGACGGCTTCAACACCTACACGATCACCCGGCTCTACGGGAACAACCGGCGGCGGGCGCTGACCCTGCTCGCCGCCGACGCCCTGGCCCCGGTGACCGGCGCCGCGATCACCCTCGCCTTCACCATCCCGGAGCACCTGCTCGGCCTCTACCTCGGCTTCTTCTCCGGCTTCCTGCTCTACCTGGCCACCTCCGACATCCTCCCGGAGGCCCACAGCCCGCACCCCTCGCGCAGCACCCTGCTGTGCACCGTCGCCGGGGTGGGGTTCATGTGGCTGGTGATCGGGCTCGCCAAGTAGGCCCGCCGACCGGGCCGCCGGCCGAGCCCGGCTCCGGGAACGGCCCCGGGAACGGCTCCGGCCCCGGCTCCGGCCCTGTGCGGCCCGGACGCGGTCAGCCCGCGTCCGCCGGGAGGTCCAGCACCGACGAGCGCTCCCGCATGGCCGCGAGCGCCGCCGTGATCGCCGGCCGCCGGGAGGCCTGGGCCCGCCACAGCGCGTACACCCGGCGGGCCGGCCCCGGCACCACCGGGCGGGCCACCACCCCGGGCGGCAGAGCGCCCCGCCCCAGCCGCGGCACCAGGGCCGTCCCCAGACCGGCCGCGACCAGCGCGATCTGCGTCTCGAACTCGCCGGCCCGGTGGCGCACGTCCGGCTCCTCCCCGACCTCGCGCAGGGTGCGCACCAGCCAGTCGTGGCAGATGTTGCCCGGCGGCACGCTGATCCAGCGCCGCCCGGGCAGCCGCCGCACCGGCACCTCGTCGAGGCCGGCCAGCTCGTCGTCGGCGGGCAGCAGCAGGTCCACCGGGTCCGTCCCGAGGTCCAGCCGGGACAGGCCCTCCTGCACCGGCAGCGGGACGGTCGGCCAGTCCTGCACCAGCGCCAGGTCCACCTCGCCGCGCGCCACCAGCTCGGCCGCGGGGTACGGGTCGCACTCGAGCAGCCGCACGTCCAGCTCAGGGCAGCTCCGCCGCAGGTCCGCCAGCACCCCGGGCATGAGACCGCGGGCACCGGTGGCGAACGCGGCCACCAGCAGCCGGCCGACCGCCCGGCCGCGCTGCTCCTCCAGCCGTACCTCGGCCCGTTCCACCAGCCCCAGCACCGTCCGCGCGGTGGCGGCCAGCTCCTGCGCCGCGTCGGTCAGCACCACGCCCCGGCCCTGCCGTTCCAGCAGCACCGTCCGGGTCTCCCGCTCCAGCTTGGCGATCTGCTGCGAGACCGCCGAGGGCGTGAAGCCGAGCGCGGCCGCCGCCCCGCCGACCGAGCCGTGCACCGCCACCGCGTGCAGCGCCCGCAGGCGCCCCAGATCCATCATGCAGCGATGCTAAAGCGTTTCCTTCAGAACTCATCGCTGGTGCTACACGACGGGCCGCCGCCAAGCTCGACCCATGACCGCGACACCCGCCGCCCAGGGCGGCAGCCCGAACGGGCGGAGCATGAGCCCCCGGCACATCGCCCTGGCCGTCCTGGTGGCCGCCGTGTGGGGGCTCAACTTCGTCCTCATCCACATCGGCCTGGAGAACTTCCCGCCGCTGCTCTTCTGCGCCCTGCGGTTCGCCGTCGTCGCCGTACCGGCGGTCCTCCTGGTCGGCCCGCCCAGGGTCGCCCGGCGCTGGGTGCTGGCCGTCGGCCTCGTCCTCGGAGTGGTCAAGTTCGGGCTGCTCTTCCTCGGCATGCACGCCGGGATGCCGGCCGGCCTCTCCTCCCTGGTGCTCCAGGGACAGGCCGGGTTCACCGCCCTGTTCGCCGCCGCGCTGCTGGGCGAGCGGCCGGGCGGGCGGCGGCTGACCGGCCTGGCGATCGCCTTCGCGGGGATCGGCCTGAGCGCCCTCGACCACGGGACGGGCGGCCCGATCGGCGCCTTCGTCCTGGTCGTGCTGGCCGCCGGCGCTTGGGGGCTGTCCAACGTGCTGACCCGCCGGGCCGCGCCGCCGGACGCGCTGCGCTGGATGGTCTGGGTCAGCGCCGTCCCGCCGCTGCCGCTGCTCGTCCTCTCCCTGCTGGTCGAGGGCCCGGACGCGGACCTGCGCGCCCTGCGCGGGATCACCGCCGCCGGGCTCGGCGCGATCGCCTACGTCGGGCTGGTCTCCACCCTCTTCGGCTTCGTGGCCTGGAGCTTCCTGCTGCGCACCTACGACGCCACCGCCGTCGCGCCCTACTCGCTGCTGGTGCCGGTGTTCGGGATGTCCTCGGCCTGGCTGCTGCTCGGCGAGCGGGTCAGCCCGACGGCGGTGGGCGCCGCACT
This sequence comes from Kitasatospora sp. NPDC051702, assembly GCF_040681575.1. Classification (NCBI taxonomy): domain Bacteria; kingdom Bacillati; phylum Actinomycetota; class Actinomycetes; order Kitasatosporales; family Streptomycetaceae; genus Kitasatospora; species Kitasatospora sp. NPDC051702. The sequence goes on along the minus strand of NZ_JBFAZB010000050.1, from coordinate 60,679 downwards.
GCTGGTGATCACCGGGATCGCGATCACCGCGCTGCGCCCGGAGGCGCCGGCCGCCGCGGCGGCGCGCCGGCGGCGTAGTGGGCCTCGGCGGAGCGCAGCACCCGCAGCAGCACCTCCTGGTCGGCGGGGCTGACCGGGCCGAAGTACTCCTGCGCCACCTCGTGCCGGACCTGCCCGATCCGCTCCACCGCGGCGCGGCCGGCCTCGGTCAGCAGGATCCGCACCGCCCGCCGGTCGGCCGGGTCGGGGCTGCGCTCGACCAGCCCGGCCTCCTCCAGCGCGTCGACCACGGTGGTCGCCGAGCGGGGTGCGATGTGCAGTCGCTCGGCGAGGTCGCTCAGCCGCATCGCGCGGTCCGGCAGCTCGCACCCGGGCGCGTGGGCCAGCGTGCGCAGCGCCCGGCCCTGGCCGGGGGTGATGCCGTACGGCTCCAGCCGCTCGCTGGTGCGCCGGCGGATCCGCTTGATCGCCCGGGTCATGGTGTCCGCCAGCTCGGCGGCGGTGTCGGGGGAGGTGGTCCGGCCGGTCGCGGCGCCCCGGTCGTCGGCGGCGGCCGCCTCGGCCCCGGGCGTCGGCGCGGCCGGGGTGGGGGAGGAGCCCGCCGGGTCGTCGGTCGGCGCGGTGGTCATGGGCGGTCTCCTCGGCAGGTGTCCGCCCAAGCGTATCGGCCGGTCCGCGGCGGGTGACCGGCGGCGGACGGCCGCCCGGAAAAAATGTTGAGCCAAGCTCAGTATCTGGGTTAGCGTAGCCCTTACTGAGGGGACCCTAAGTTCCCTCCCGCACCCTGGAGGGCCCGTGCCCCGCTCCGAAGCCCGCGTCGCCACCGACCGCCCCGCCCGCTACGCCAAGCAGCTCGCCGCCCACATGGGCCGCAAGATCGAGGCCACCTTCTCCGAGGAGACCGGCCGCGGCACCCTCGTCTTCGGCGCCGGCACCGCCACCCTGGAGGCCGGCCCCGACGCGCTGCTGCTCACCGTCGAGGGCGAGCGGGAGAACCTGCCCGGCCTGGAGGACGTCGTCGGCCGCCACCTCGTCCGCTTCGGCGCCCGCGACGAACTCGTCGTCGAATGGCACCGTGACAACGGCGAGCCCGGCCTCGTTCACCGCAACGAGGAGCCCGACGAGGCCTGAGACCGGCCCCCGCCGCCCGGCCGCGGCAGCCACCGGTCCAGCGCCCACAGCGCCGGAACGGCCAGGCACCAGCTGGCCACCACGTCCAGCAGCCAGTGGAAGTCACTCCACACCAGGCCCGCGCCGACCCCCACGGCCAGCAACACCGCCCCGGCCGTCACCAGCCGGGCCGCCCGCGGCCCCGCCGCCCGGGCCAGCAACAGCGCCGCCACCCCGTACGAGAAGGCGGCCGTGGCGGTGTGCCCGGACGGGTACCAGCCCCACTGCTCGGGCGTCAGCGGATCGCCCAGCGGGCCCGGCCGGGCGAACGCCGCCTTCGCCGGCACCACCAGCGACGGGATCAGCACGGCCGTCGCCGCCGCCACCGGCAGCGGCAGCCACCAACCGCCCCGCCCCGGGCCGCCGACCGCCCGGCGCCAGCGCCACGCGGCCAGCACACCGGCCGCCAGCAGCACCGGGACCGCGGGCACCCCGCTGCCCAGATCCGAGAGGACGTGGCCCGCGCCGTCGAGCGGCCGGCCCGGCAGTTCCCGGTGGGCGGACCGCACGGCCCCCCGCACCCAGCGGTCCAGCCCGAGCAGCGGGCCGTCCACCGCCACCTGCCACGACACCGTCAGCAGCACGACCGCGGCCGCCGCGGGCACGACCGTGGACCGGGCCGCCCGGCCCAGGACGCCGAACAGCCGCCCCGGAGCAGGGGGGAGAGCTCCGGGGCGGCCTCGAGGATCGCCGTTCCGTGCGCCCCGGGGGGTGTGGGTCGGACGGTCGGTCGATCGGCCTTCGGTATGCGCCGCCCCTCCCGGGGAGGCCTGGTTGTCCTCACGCCGCACGCGCGGACCCACCGCCCTGGGCGGCTCCGCGGACGGCTCCGCCAGTGGCGGAGGCTCGCTGTCCATCTGCGATGACACTACGTCAACAGCCCTTCCGCGCCGAGCGCCTTCAGCGATTCCGCACATCATCTTCACCCTGCCCCGGGCAACCTTCCAGGCCGTCCCGAGAACGTGCACCCGGCCGCCCCCACCTGCGGATCGCCGGCCGGCCCCGCCCCGTGCGAACCGGCCCGTCCCGCCCGTGAAGTACCCGGCTGTCCCACCCGCGGACAACCGAACGGCCCGTGCGGACCAGAGGTCCGCACGGGCCGTTCAGCGCTGTCCGGACATCCCTCCGGCGGGGTTCACGACCTGACGGGCGACACCGCTCAGGCGGCGGTGAAAGCGCCCTCCAGGATGTCCAGGCCCTCGTTCAGGAGGTGCTCCGGCATGACCAGCGGCGGCAGGAAGCGCAGCACGTTGCCGTAGGTGCCGGCGGTCAGCACCACCAGGCCCTCGGCGTGGCAGGCCTTCGCGATCGCCCCGGCGGCCTCCGCGTTCGGCTCCTTGCCGCCCGCCTTCACCAGCTCGACGGCGATCATCGCGCCGCGGCCGCGGACCTCGCCGATGATCTCGAACTTCTCCTGCATCGCCCGCAGGCGGCCCAGCATGATCTCCCCGATCCGCTGCGCCTTGCCGTTGAGGTCCTGCTCCTTCATCGTCTCGATGGCGCCCAGCGCGGCCGCGCAGGCCACCGGGTTGCCACCGTAGGTGCCGCCCAGGCCGCCCGCGTGCGCGGCGTCCATGATCTCGGCGCGACCGGTCACCGCGGCCAGCGGCAGACCGCCGGCGATGCCCTTCGCGGTGGTGATCAGGTCCGGGACGACGCCCTCGTCGTCACAGGCGAACCACTGGCCGGTGCGGCAGAAGCCGGTCTGGATCTCGTCCGCGACGAACACGATGCCGTTGGCCTTCGCGTACTCCACGATCGCCGGCAGGAAGCCCTTGGCCGGCTCGATGAAGCCGCCCTCGCCCTGGATCGGCTCGATGATGATCGCCGCGACGTTCTCCGCGCCGATCTGCTTGTTGATGATGTCGATCGCCTGCGCGGCGGCCTCGGCGGCGCAGTTCTCCGCACCCGTCAGCCAGCGGTACGGGTAGGCCACCGGCACCCGGTAGATCTCCGGCGCGAACGGACCGAAGCCCTGCTTGTACGGCATGTTCTTCGCCGTCAGGCCCATGGTGAGGTTCGTGCGGCCGTGGTAGCCGTGGTCGAACACCACGACGGCGGTGCGCTTGGTGTAGGCGCGCGCGATCTTCACCGCGTTCTCGACCGCCTCGGCACCCGAGTTGAACAGCGCGGTGCGCTTGTCGTGGTCACCCGGGGTCAGCTCGTTGAGCTGCTCGGCGACGGCCACGTAACCCTCGTACGGGGTCACCATGAAACAGGTGTGCGTGAACGCGGCCAGCTGCTCGCTCGCCTTGGCCACCACGGCCTCGGCGCTGTTGCCGACGTTCGTCACGGCGATGCCGGAACCGAAGTCGATCAGCGAGTTGCCGTCCACGTCCTCCAGCACGCCGCCGTTGGCACGGGACACGTACACCGGCAGGGTGGTGCCGACGCCGGCCGCCACCGCACCCAGCTTGCGGGCCTGCAGCTCCTGCGACTTCGGACCGGGGATCGCGGTGACCAGGCGGCGCTCCTGCGGGAGCGGCGTTGCGGCGCTCATGGGGTTCTCCAGACTTCTCGGCTCGGTGCTTCGCAGGCTACGGCCGCCCCGACCGGCCGGGCATGCGCCACTCGGTAGCACTGGGCCGTCCGACTTGTCCGACGCGGCCAGCCCGGCCGGCACGACTACCCGCAGGCCCCGCTCCACTACATTGAGCGCGGGCGTGTCGCCGGTACGGCGGCATGGGTATGGCGGCACCGACGGCGGTCGGGCCGGGCGGGCGAGGGAGCGGGACCGTACATGGCGCAGGACGGGGCACACCACCACACGGATCGCACCACCACCAGACCCCCGACCCCCATGCCCCACCAACGCCCCGGCGGCCCGGTGGGCGGCCGGCCCGCCTTCGACCTTCCCACCTGGGCCGGCACCCCGCGACCCGAGGCCGAACCCGGCGTCTTCCGGCTCGGCTACCGCCCGATCGACCCCGAACGGGCCGAGGCCGCCCAGGTCGCCGCCTGGCCCCTGCTCCTGCGGGCGGGGCTCAACGCGGTGGTGGGGTGGTTCGCCTTCCTGTACGGCACCCAGCTGGTGCTCCGACTGATCGTTGTCACCATTTGGGTGAAGAACCCGACCGAGACCGCGGTGACGGTCGTCGGCGTATCGGTGAACCTCGTGGTCGCCGTGCTCGTCATCAAGGTCTTCGGCCGGATGGGCCGCTGGACGGAGGTGTGGCGCCGGTACGTGGCGCCGTTGCTGTCGCGGACGGTGACGCAGGAGGAGCCCGCCGAGGACGGCGGCCGGGCGGTGGCTGAAGCGGCGCGCCGGTCGGACCCGTGGGACGGGCTGCGGCAGGGCGGGGCGGCCGAGGCGGCGGGGCGGCTGGAGCGGGACGCTGTCGGGGACGTCGACTACGTGCGGATCCTGCGGGCGTGGGAGTCGGCGCAGGCGGACCCGGCGTTCGTGCCGGCGTTCGTCGGGCAGGTGGTGGCGCGCGGTGGGGCGGCGTTCGCGCACCCCTCGGAGTCGCGTGAGCTGCCGGGCCGGGGCGAGCGGCACGATCTGCTGCTGGGTCAGGTCCGGTTGGGGACGACCCAGGACGTGCCGAAGAACTCCCTGGCCCACCGGGCGGCGGGTTTCGCCCTGGACCCGGCGGTGCTGGGCACCTCGCTGCTGGCGGTGGGCCCTGCGGGGACGGGGAAGACGGCGCGGCTGGCGCGGCCGGTGGCGGAGGCGTTGTGCCTGCAGGCGCTGGCCGGTACGGCGTGCGTGGTGGTGGTCGGGGCGGCGGACGCCGATCTGGGCCCGGACACCTGGTACGACGTGGTGATCGCGCCCGGCGATCCGGCCTCGGTGTACGGGTTGGACCTGTACGGCGCGGCGCAGGATCCGGACGAGGCGGCGGCCAGGCTGGCCGAGGCGCTGTTGCCGGACGAGCTGACGGCGCGGGCGGAGAACGCGCGGACGGCGTTGCAGCAGGTGGTGGGCCCGTTCCACGCCGCGTACCGGCGCTATCCCGGGGTCCGGGAGCTGCGGGCCCTGCTGCTCGGCGAGCCGGACGCGTCGGCGGCGCTGGTGAAGGCGTTGGGGGTGGCGGGCCGGCTGGGGGTGTTCGAGCGCGATCTGGAGCACCGGGAGCGTCAGCGGGGCCGGGCCGACGATCCGGGCGCGCTGCTGGCGGACCGGCTGGCGCTGCTGGACCGGCCGGCCTTCGAGGGGGCCTTCGCGACGGACGGGACCGGCCGGCCACCGTTCGCGATGCGGGTGCTGGACCATCCGCTGCGGGTGCGGGTGCGGCTGCCGGAGCGCAGCCACCCGGAGGCCGCCCGGATGCTGTCGCGGTTGGTGGTGGGGCAGTTCGTGCAGGCGGCGGGGGCGCGGGAGGACCGTTCGCTCTTCGCGGGTCTGGTGGTGGACGACGCCTCGGCGGCGCTGGACGCGACGGCCGTGCGCGGGTTGCAGCGGATGCGGGGGGCGAACGCGGGGGCGGTGCTGCTGCTGCGCACGCTGGTGGATCTGCCGGAGGCCTTGCGGGCGCCGCTGTTCGGGGCGGTGGGGTGCCGGATGGCGTTCCCTGGGATCGCGCCGTGGGACGGCCGGCTGTTCTCGGAGGCCTGGGGGACGCACCTGGTGCAGGAGACCGCGGTGACCCACACCCCCGACACCTCCGGTGGGGTGATGCGGCGGGCCGGGCGGGTGGGGCGGAAGGCGTTGTCGGGGACGGCGGCGCAGACGGAGTCGGTGACGACGCGGGACGTGGAGCGGTTGCGGTGGTCGCCGTCGGATCTGGCGCACGCGTTGCCGGCGGGGCACGCGGTGGTGTCGTTGACGGCGGTGTCGGGGGAGCAGGTGCCGCCGTTGCTGGTGGACCTGCGGGGGTGAGGGGCGCGGGGGAGGAAGCTCGCCTTCGAGGTGGATTCGGCAGTGCGGGTTGTCCGGAGCGTCCATAATGAAGGGGAGAGTTTCTCACTTGTCCCATTGCCCTCTCCTCGCCCGGCCGCAACGGCGCGGTCAGGTCGATCCCCCGAAGGTGCCATGCCCCCCACACTCGCCTCCGTCGTCCGCAACAGTTCGCTCCATCTGACGGTCCTCGCCGGTGCGGACCATCTGGAGCGGCCGGTCCGCTGGGTGCACACCAGTGAGCTGGACGACCCGACGCCGTTCCTGGAGGGTGGCGAGCTGCTGCTCACCACCGGGATCAAGCTGGGTCGTACGGCGGCGCAGTTGCAGGCGTACGTGCACCGGTTGGCCGATGCCGGGGTGGTGGGTCTGGGCCTGGGGGTGGGGCTGTCGCACACGGAGGTGCCGCAGCCGCTGGTGGACGCGGCGGCGCAGCGGGGGCTGCCGTTGCTGCGGGTGCCGGAGCCGACGCCGTTCATCGCGATCAGCAAGGTGGTGTCGGCGGCGCTGGCCGCGGAGCAGTACGAGGCGGTGACGACGTCCTTCGAGGCGCAGGAGGAGCTGACCCGGGCTGCTCTGGGCAAGGACGGCACGACGGCCGTGGTGCGCCGGTTGGCGGCGCGGCTGGGCGGTTGGGCGGCGCTGTACGACGGTTCGGGGGCGCTGTCGGTGGTGGCGCCGGACTGGGCGGCGCGCCGGGCGGGGCGGCTGGCCGCGGAGGTGGACCGGCTGCGTCGGCGGCCGGCGCCGTCGAGTGCGGCGTTGCAGGGGCGGGCGCCGGGGATAGACACGGCGGACGAGGACTACGTGGTGGTCCAGTCGCTGGGGGCGGACCGGCGGGCGCGCGGGTTCCTGGCGGTGGGCACCGAGGACCGGATCACCCCGACCGAGCGGTACGTGCTGAACGCTGCGGTGGCGCTGCTGACCCTGACGCTGGAGCGGTCGCGCGAGCTGCGGCAGGCGGAGGAGCGGATGGGCGCGGCGCTGCTGCGGATGGTGCTGGCGGGGGAGGTGGCGACGGCCCGCCAGGTGGCGGTGGGGCTGTTCGGCGGTCTGCCGGAGGGGACGATACGGGTTCTGGTGGCCGGTGCGGGGCCGAACGCGGAGGCGGCCGAGGCGCTCGGTGAGCTGGGGGACCGTGCCGAGCAGGCGGGTGCCCGGGTGGGCGAGAAGCTGCTGGTGGCGCGGGAGGACGGCGCGCACGGGCCGCGGTTGATGGTGCTGGCGCTGGACAACGGCTCGGTGCACCGGGCCTGTCTGGGCGCGGTGGAGGAGCACGAGGGCCTGTCGCTGGGCGTGTCGGCGCCGGCTTCGCTGGAGGAGGCGGGGACGGCGCACGCGCAGGCCGAGCGGGCGCTGGCGGTGGCGCTGCGCGGTGGCCGCCGGTCGGTGGACCACGAGGAGGTCGGTGCGGGTTCGCTGCTTCCGCTGCTCGGGGAGGAGGCGGTGACGGCGTTCGCGGAGGGGTTGTTGCGGCCGCTGCGCGAGCACGACCGGACGGCGCGCGGCGATCTGGTGGCCTCGCTGCGGGCGTGGCTGTCCAGACACGGGCAGTGGGACGCCGCGGCGGCGGACCTCGGGGTGCACCGGCACACGCTGCGTTACCGGATGCGCCGGGTGGAGGAGCTGCTCGGCCGTTCGCTGGACGACACGGACGTCCGGATGGAGTTGTGGCTGGCGCTGCGCTCCGGCGAGGAGTAGGCGGGAGCGAGCAGGCGGCCGGCCGGTCGGCGGGCCGGGAGGGCCGCGGCGGGGCCGGTGGCCGCGGGTCGGCCCGGGGTAGCGGATCCCGGGCCGTTCGGCTGGACGGGATGGAGTGGCCTCGGGGCGGAACGCTCCTAGTCGTCCAATCCGGTCGGCGCGTCGCCGCCCCTACCCTCGGGTTCAGGCCCCACGTCCGTGGGTCCGACGACGACGAGGAGAGGGCCGGTACCACGGTGACCACCACGTACGATTTCTGGCTCGCCGGCCGCCGGGCGAGCGGTGACGCCGACTTCGAGGTGCACAACAGCTGGGACGGCCGTCTGGTCGGCAAGGTGAGCATCCCGACCGAGGCCCAGGTCGAGGAGGCGCTGGACGCCGCCGTCGCCGCGCTGCCGGTGTTCGCGGCGACCCCGGCGCACCAGCGTGCGGCCGCGCTGGACCACGTGGCGAAGCGCCTGGCCGAGCGGACCGAGGAGATCGCCCGGCTGATCACCGCCGAGAACGGCAAGCCGATCAAGTGGGCGCGCGGCGAGGTCGGCCGCGCGGTGTCGGTCTTCCGCTGGGCGGCCGAGGAGGCCCGCCGGACCAACGGCGAGACGATGCGGCTGGACACCGACCCGGGCGGCGTGGGCCGTTTCGCGGTGGTGCGCCGCTTCCCGCGCGGTGTGGTGCTGGGGATCGCCCCGTTCAACTTCCCGCTGAACCTGGTCGCGCACAAGGTCGCGCCGGCGATCGCGGTGGGTGCCCCGATCATCCTGAAGCCCGCTCCGTCGACCCCGCTGTCGGCGCTGGTGCTGGGCGAGATCCTGGCCGAGACGGACCTCCCGGCCGGTTCGTGGAGCGTCCTGACGGTGCCGAACGACCGGATGCCGGCGCTGGTGCAGGACAAGCGCCTGCCGGTGATCTCGTTCACCGGTTCGGACAAGGTCGGCTACCAGATCATGGACTCGGTGCCGCGCAAGCACACCACCCTGGAGCTGGGCGGCAACGCCGCGGCCGTGGTGCTCGCCGACTGGTCCTCGGAGGCCGACCTCGACTGGGCGGCGACCCGGATCGCGATGTTCGCCAACTACCAGGGCGGCCAGTCCTGCATCTCGGTGCAGCGGGTGATCGCCGACGCGTCGGTGTACGACGCGCTGGTGGAGAAGGTCGTGGCCAAGGTCGGGGCGCAGGTCACCGGTGACCCGAACGAGGACGCGACGGACGTCGGCCCGCTGGTCGACGAGAACGCCGCGAAGCGGGTGGAGTCCTGGGTGGACGACGCCGTCGCCAAGGGCGCCAAGGTGCTGACCGGCGGGACGCGCGAGGGTGCCACCTACGCGCCGACCGTGCTGGCCGAGCTGCCGGAGGACGCGATCCTGGCCAAGGCCGAGGTGTTCGGCCCGGTCATGTCGCTGCACCGGGTGGACGGCGTCGAGGAGGCCTTCGCGGCCGTCAACGACTCGCCGTTCGGCCTGCAGGCGGGCGTGTTCACGCACGACCTGCAGACCGCCTTCCGCGCCCACCGGGAGCTGGAGGTCGGCGGTGTGATCATCGGCGACGCGCCGTCCTACCGCGCCGACCAGATGCCGTACGGCGGCGTCAAGGACTCCGGTGTCGGTCGCGAGGGCGTCCGCTACGCGATGGACGACTACACGGTGGAGAAGGTCCTGGTCCTCACCGGCCTCGACCTCTGACCGGACGGATTCCCCGTGGACGAAGGGCCCGGTCGACCGACCGGGCCCTTCGCGTGTCCGCGCCCGGGTCGCCGCGGGCCCCGGCGCCCGTGCAGGCCTCCGGCCCCGGCGCCCGTGCAGGCCTCCGGGCCCCGGGAGGGGCCTCAGCCGTCGTGTCCGCCGGCGGCGGCGACGGCCTCCTCGACGGTGGCGTTCCCGGCGACCAGTTCCAGGGTCCGTCCGGCCGTGCCCGGTTCGTGCAGCAGCGCCGCGAGGACGGCGGCCACGTCGGCCCGGTCGACGGCACCGCGGGCGACGGAGGGGGCCAGCCGGACCAGGCCGGTGCCGGGGCCGTCGGTGAGCCGGCCGGGCCGCAGCACCGTCCAGTCCAGGGTGGTCCGGGCCCGGACGGCGTCGTCGGCGGCGCCCTTGGCCCGCAGATAGGTCTCGAAGACCTCGTCGGCGGGGTGGTGGGCGTTGGCGTCGGCGCCCATCGAGGAGACCATCAGGTAGCGCCGGACGCCGGCCAGTTCGGCGGCGTCGGCGAGCAGGACGGCGGCGTCGCGGTCGACGGTGTTCTTGCGGGCGGTCCCGCTGCCCGGTCCGGCGCCGGCGGCGAAGACCACCGCGTCGGCGCCGGTGAGCAGTTCGGCGAGCCGGGGGGCGGTGGTGGACTCCAGGTCGAGCAGCAGCGGCTCGGCGCCGGCCGCGGTGAGGTCCTGGGCCTGTTCGGGGCGGCGGATGATCCCGGCGGGCCGGTCGCCGCGGGCGGCGAGCAGCCGTTCGAGCTTCAGCGCGATCTGTCCGTGTCCCCCGGCGATGACGGTACGCATGGCTCCGACGGTAGCCCGGGGCGGGTGTCCCCGTCCTGCGGAGCGCGGTACCGCGCTCAGTACCGGACGAAGGTCCCGAGCGCGCTGCTCGAACGGAGCCCGTGGGCCGGCCGGCGGCCCGCGCGGAGGCGCCGTCCCGCGGGAGGGCGGGGGAGTGCGGTCCGGTCGGGGAGCGCCCCGGGGGCGCGGATCCGCCGGACGCGGCCTGGGCAGGGCCCGGGGCAGGACACAATGGGCGCATGACTTCGCTCGCCCACCCGCAGCTGCGCTTCACGCCCACCGTGCAGGACCCCTCCGGCCCCCGGGAGCTGGTGATCCTCGGTTCCACCGGGTCGATCGGCACCCAGGCCATCGACGTGGTGCTCCGCAACCCGGACCGCTTCCGGGTGGTCGCCCTGTCGGCGGCCGGCGGCCGGGTGGAGCTGCTGGCCGAGCAGGCGCTGCGGCTGGGCGTGCACACGGTGGCGGTCGCGGACCCGGCCGCGGAGCCGGCGCTGCGCGCGGCGCTGACCGCGAAGGCGGCGGGTGCGCCGCTGCCGACCGTGCTGGCGGGCCCGGACGCGGCGACCGAGCTGGCCGCCGTGGAGTGCCACTCGGTGCTGAACGGCATCACCGGCTCGATCGGTCTGCGCCCGACGCTGGCCGCGCTGGCGGCGGGCCGGGTGCTGGTGCTGGCCAACAAGGAGTCGCTGATCGTGGGCGGCCCGCTGGTGAAGGCGGTGGCGAGGCCGGGGCAGATCGTCCCGGTGGACTCCGAGCACGCCGCGCTGTTCCAGGCGCTGGCCGGCGGCACCCGCGCCGAGGTCCGCAAGCTGGTGGTGACGGCCAGCGGCGGCCCGTTCCGCACCCGCAGCCGCGAGCAGCTGGCCGGGGTGACCCCGCAGGAGGCGCTGGCGCACCCGACCTGGGCGATGGGCCCGGTGGTGACGATCAACTCGGCCACCCTGGTCAACAAGGGCCTGGAGGTGATCGAGGCGCACCTGCTGTACGACGTGCCCTTCGACCGGATCGAGGTCGTGGTCCATCCGCAGTCGGTGGTGCACTCGATGGTGGAGTTCACCGACGGTTCGACGCTGGCGCAGGCCAGCCCGCCGGACATGCGGATGCCGATCGCGCTGGGCATGGGCTGGCCGGACCGGGTGCCGGACGCGGCCCCCGGCTGCGACTGGACCAAGGCCGCGACCTGGGAGTTCTTCCCGCTGGACGACGAGGCCTTCCCGGCGGTGGAGCTGGCCCGCGAGGTCGGCACGCTGGGCGGGACGGCGCCCGCGGTGTTCAACGCGGCCAACGAGGAGTGCGTGGAGGCCTTCCTGAAGGGCCGCCTGGCCTTCACGGGGATCGTGGACACTGTTGCCAAGGTCGTCGCGGAGCACGGGACGCCCGGGTCGGGAACTTCCCTGACGGTCGAGGACGTCCTGCACGCGGAGGACTGGGCCCGCGCCCGGGCCCGCGAGCTCGCGGCGGGCTGACGGCGGCGGTCCGGCGGTCCGGGTCGCGCCCGCCCGGGTGGGCCCGTGCCGGTACCGGCACGGGCGCGACTGCGGTAAGACAAGACGAAGAGCGGAGCGGCATGACGGAGGAGCAGCGGTGGCAACGGTGATGTGGGTGGTCGGCATCCTGGTCTTCGTGGTCGGGTTGCTGATCTCGATCGCCTGGCACGAGCTGGGCCACCTGTCCACGGCCAAGCTGTTCGGCATCCGGGTGCCGCAGTACATGGTCGGCTTCGGTCCGACGGTCTGGTCGCGGAGGAAGGGCGAGACCGAGTACGGCTTCAAGGCGATCCCGCTGGGCGGCTACATCCGGATGATCGGGATGTTCCCGCCCGGCGAGGACGGCCGGATCACCAAGCGCAGCAGCTCGCCCTGGCGCACGATGATCGAGGACGCCCGGGAGGCCTCCTACGAGGAGCTCCAGGAGGGCGACGAGCAGCGGCTGTTCTACACCCGCAAGCCGTGGAAGCGGATCATCGTCATGTTCGCCGGGCCGTTCATGAACCTGGTGCTGGCCTTCGGCCTGTTCCTGACGGTCATGATGGGCTTCGGCGTCAAGACCGCGATCCCGACCATCGGTTCGGTCGCGCAGTGCGTCGTCAAGGCCGGTCAGCCCACCGACGTGTGCCCCGCCGACGCGCCCAAGACCCCGGCCAACGAGGTCGGCCTGCGGCAGGGGGACAAGGTCCTCTCCTTCGGCGGCGACCGGATCCACGACTACGACCAGCTCCAGGCGGACATCCGCAGGTCGGCCGGGCAGAAGGTGGACATCGTCGTCCAGCGGGACGGGCAGCAGCTCACCCTGTCGCCCGTCATCGCCGTCAACGACGTGCAGAAGTACGACGACCGGGGCCTCCCCCTCAAGGGGCAGACCGTCCAGGCGGGCTTCCTCGGGTTCACCCCCGGCCAGGGGGTCGTGCGGCTGGGCTTCGGGCAGTCCGTCGACCGGATGTACGACATGGCCGAGGGCGGCGTGAAGTCGCTGGCCGCCCTGCCCGGGAAGATCCCCGGTCTGTGGAACGCGGTCGTCGGTGACGCCCCGCGCGATCCGGACTCCCCGATCGGCATGGTCGGCGCGGCCCGGGTCAGCGGCGAGCTGGCCAACCTGGACCTCCCCGCCGAACAGCGGGTGGCGATGTTCGTCAACCTGCTGGCGGGCATCAACCTGTCGCTGTTCCTGTTCAACATGCTGCCGCTGCTGCCGCTGGACGGCGGTCACATCGCCGGTGCGGCCTGGGAGGCGGTCCGCCGACGGCTCGCACGGATGTTCCGCCGGCCCGATCCGGGACCGTTCGACGTCGCCAAGCTGATGCCGGTCGCCTACGTCGTGGCCAGCATCTTCATCGGCTTCACCCTGCTCGTGATGGTCGCCGACCTGGTGAACCCGGTGAAGATCGGCTAGGGCGTTCGGGTACGGCGGGTGTGCTGGGCCCCTGCGCCGTGCCGTACCGTGGAGGCCGGGTGCGCGATCGAGGCGCGCCCGGCCTCCGCCGTCCCGACGGCGGGGCGGACGACCACACCTCAACCCCGGGGAACCCTGCGCACATGACCGCGATCTCGCTCGGTATTCCGTCCCTGCCGCTCAAGCCGCTGGCCAAGCGCCGCGTATCCCGGCAGATCATGGTCGGCAACGTCCCGGTCGGCGGCGACGCCCCGGTCTCGGTGCAGTCGATGACCACCACCGTCACCTCGGACATCAACGCCACGCTGCAGCAGATCGCCCAGCTCACCGCGTCCGGCTGCCAGATCGTCCGGGTGGCCGTCCCCTCCCAGGACGACGCCGACGCGCTGCCGATCATCGCCAGGAAGTCCCAGATCCCGGTGATCGCGGACATCCACTTCCAGCCGAAGTACGTGTTCGCCGCGATCGACGCCGGCTGCGCCGCGGTCCGCGTCAACCCCGGCAACATCAAGGCCTTCGACGACAAGGTCGGCGAGATCGCCAAGGCGGCCAAGGACGCCGGCGTCCCGATCCGGATCGGCGTCAACGCCGGCTCGCTCGACAAGCGCCTGCTGGAGAAGTACGGCAAGGCCACCCCCGAGGCCCTGGTCGAGTCGGCGCTCTGGGAGTGCTCGCTGTTCGAGGAGCACGACTTCCGCGACATCAAGATCTCGGTCAAGCACAACGACCCGGTCGTGATGATCCAGGCCTACCGCCAGCTCGCCGCCGCCTGCGACTACCCGCTGCACCTGGGCGTCACCGAGGCCGGCCCCGCCTTCCAGGGCACCATCAAGTCCGCCGTCGCCTTCGGCGCGCTGCTCGCCGAGGGCATCGGCGACACCATCCGGGTCTCGCTCTCCGCGCCGCCGGCCGAGGAGATCAAGGTCGGCATCCAGATCCTGGAGTCGCTGAACCTGCGCCAGCGCGGCCTGGAGATCGTCTCCTGCCCGTCCTGCGGCCGCGCCCAGGTCGACGTCTACAAGCTCGCCGAGGAGGTCACCGCCGGCCTGGAGGGCATGGAGGTGCCGCTGCGCGTCGCCGTCATGGGCTGCGTCGTCAACGGCCCCGGCGAGGCCCGCGAGGCCGACCTCGGTGTCGCCTCCGGCAACGGCAAGGGCCAGATCTTCGTCAAGGGCGAGGTCATCAAGACCGTCCCCGAGTCGAAGATCGTCGAGACCCTGATCGAGGAGGCCCTCAAGCTCGCCGAGCAGATGCAGGAGGAGGGCGTCGAGGCCGGTGCGCCGACCGTCGTCGCCGCCGACTGAGCAGGTGGGGTCCGCGCGGGTCCGCCGCGCGCTGTTCTTCCGGAAGCGGGGCCGTCCGTGCGCGGACGGCCCCGCGGCCGTAGCCGGGTGGGGCCACGGAGTAGGGTGCGGCCAGAGTCGTCTCAGTGAGGTGCTGTCTCGATGCTCGATCGAGGTGTGATGCTCCCCAGCTCGTTCCAGGCCGCGCGCGCCCTGGCCACCACCCGCGTGCTGGAGCCCCCGGACCTGGCGGACGCCCTGGAGATCCTCCACCGCGACCCGGTCGCCAACGCGTTCGTCGCCACCCGGGTCGAGGCGGTGGGTCTCGACCCCTGGCGGCTCGGCGGCGAGATGTGGGGCTGGTACGACGGGGACGGCGCGCTGGCCGCGCTCTGCTACGCCGGGGCCAACCTCGTCCTGGTCAACGCCGGGCCCGAGGCCGTGGCCTCCTTCGCCGAGCGGGCCCGCCGACAGGGCCGGCGCTGTTCCTCGATCGTCGGGCCGGCGGAGTCCACCGCGGCCTTCTGGGCGCTGCTGGAGCGCAGCTGGGGCCCGGCCCGCGACGTCCGCGCCCACCAGCCGCTGCTGGCCACCACCGCGCCCTCGGCCGAGATCGCCCCGGACCCGCTGGTGCGGCGGGTGCGGCGCAACGAGGTCGAGGCGCTGATGCCGGCCTGCGTCGCCATGTTCACGGAGGAGGTCGGGGTCTCCCCGCTGGCCGGCGACGGGGGCCTGCTCTACCAGGCCAGGGTCGCCGAACTGGTCTCCACCGGACGGTCGTTCGCACGCTTCGGGGAGGACGGCCGGGTCGTCTTCAAGGCCGAGATCGGCGCCGTCACCGAGGGCGCCTGCCAGATCCAGGGTGTCTGGGTGGCGCCCGAGCACCGTGGCCAGGGGCTCTCCGAGACCGGCATGGCCGCCGTCCTCGGCATCGCGTTGCGCGAGGTCGCGCCGGTGGTCTCGCTGTACGTCAACGACTTCAACCTGCGCGCCCGGGCCGCCTACCGGCGGGTGGGGTTCCGCGAGGTCGGGGCGTTCATGAGCGTGCTGTTCTGAGCCCTTCCGCGGGGCCGGCGGTCCGGTCCGGTCCCGCGCGGTCCGGTTCCGATCTTCGCCCGCGCCACGGCCGCGCGGGTAGTAACGTCCGGAGCATGGATCAGCTGACCGGGGTGACGATCGAGGCCATCGACCTTGCGGCCTGGGCGCCGACGGCGCTGGAGGTCCAGGCCGTGGCCTTCGGGCTCACCCCCGAGGAGGTCGCGGTACGGCTGCACATCGTGGGCCGGCACGCCCGCCAGCCCGGGGTGGTCGCCTTCGGGGCGATGAGCGGCGGCCGGCTGGTCGGGTTCGGCTACGGCATGCCCAACCAGCGCGAGCACTGGTGGAGCACGGTGATCGAGCCGTACCTGACCGCGCGCGGCCACGGGGACTGGCTGGACGGCGTGTTCGCCGTCACCGAGCTGCACGTGCTCCCCGACTTCCAGGGGCAGGGCGTGGGCTCGCGGCTGATCCGGGCCCTCTGCGACCGTTCCGGCCTGGACCGCAGCATCCTCTCCGCGATCGACGCGGAGACCCCGGCCCGGCGGCTCTACCGCGCGCTGGGGTACCAGGACCTGGCCCGCGCGGTGCGGTTCCCGGCCACCGACCGGCTGTACGCGGTGATGGGGGCGCGGCTGCCGCTGCGGGGGCCCGGGCCGTCCGGGCGGTTCTGACCGCCGCCCGGCGACCGGGCGGATTCCGGGGCCGGCGGGTGCCGGCGGCGCGGCTTCAGAGCTGCCCGGCGAACTCCAGGTGCAGTTCGGCGTCCTCGTGGCGGCCGGCGGCCAGGGCGCGCAGGCCGAGGTCGACGGAGCGGAACAGGGTCCACCCGCGCAGCCGCTCCCGGTCGACGTCCAGGGCGTCGGCGAGCTGGTGCAGCCGGCGGCGGACGGCCGCGGGCGCGCCGGGGGAGCCGATCAGGGTGTCCGCGCGTTCCAGGGCGAGCCGGGCCAGGTCGTAGGCGCGTTCCCCGGCCAGCGGGCGCGGGTCGATCGCCAGCCAGGGCGCCCGGTCGGCGGCGAGCACGTTGCCGTGGTGGAAGTCCCCGTGCAGGAGGAAGGTCTCGGCCGCGGACCCGGTGAGCGCGCGGGCCGTCTCCAGGGCCTCCGTGACGAGGGGCTGCGCCTCGGCCGCGCCGGGCAGCGTGCGGTGCCGCTCCAGCCGCTGCGCGGTGTCGGCGGCCCGCTCGGCGAGGGTGGCGAAGGGGTGCCCCTCGGGCAGGGGGGTCCAGAGCCGGTGCAGCAGGCTGGTCGCCTCCAGCATGGCCTTCGCCTCCGCCAGCGAGCGCAGCGGGATGTCGCCGTGCAGCCGTTCCAGGAGCAGGACGCCCTCGGCCGGGTCCGCGTCCAGCAGCAGCACCGCGCCGCGGCCGGCCCAGTGGGACAGGGCGGCGTGTTCGTGGGCGGTCTCGTGGGTGCGCAGGCCGGCCTTGAGGACGGCGGGGGAGAGGTCGTCGCGGTGGACGTAGGCGACCAGGCTCAGGCTGCCGCCCGGGTCGAGCACCCGTTCCAGGGTGAGGTCCCAGCGGGCGAGGTGGGCGGCCACCGCGGTGGGGAGGCCCGCCAGCCACTGCCGGCCCCGGTCGCCCTCGCCCGCGGTGACGCCGCGGGCCAGCCAGGTGGGGACGGTGATCTGTGCTGCTGCTCCCGACATGCCGGCCTTCCGGTTGACGCTCCCCCGTGGGTACTGCTCCGTCCATTGTCGGTCATGCGGGTGAACTCGCAGGTCAGTGCCGCGTGGTCGGTGGCACGGGTCAGTGCGGGGGCAGGGCGGGCGGGGCGCTCAGCCCGTGCTGCCTGCGGTGGCCGGGGCGGAGGCGGTCGCCGGGGCTGACGGGGACGGGCCGGGGGGTGTGTCGGGGATGCCGGGGAAGGCCTGGTCGGGGGCGCCCCAGCGGTGGGCCCGGAGGGCGCACTCGCGCAGCGCGTCGGCGGCGGCGGTGCGCTCCGGCCCGGGGACGGCGGAGACCAGGTCGGCGTACACCGTGGTGAGCCGGGTCTCCAGGTGGGCGGCGAGCCGGCCGGCGGCGGCCGCGTCGGTGACGGCGAACGGGAGCTGGTAGCCGGCCGCGGCGGCGGAGGGGGTGGCGCCGAGCGAACCGACCAGCCGCTGCCAGGCGTCCCGGCGGGCCTCGTGCGCGGCGTAGGCGGTGCGGGCGTCGGCGCGCTGCTGGTCGTCGGGGAGCCGGGCGCCGACCACGCCGTAGCCGTAGACGGCGGCGTGCTCGGCGCCGAGGGCGCCCTGGAGGGCGGCGACGGCGCCGGGTGGGGCGGTGGCGGCCGGGCTGGTGGCGGTGGTGGGCGGGGCGGCGGCCGGCGAGGGGGAGCCGGACGGTTCGGCGGAGCCGGGGGCGGCCGGGCCGGACGGGGTGCCGGTGGGCGCGGCGGTCGGGGCGGGCGGCGGGGTGACCAGCGGGGTGTTGTCGCCGAGCGCGACGGCGTGCAGCACGTCGGAGGTGGCGATCGAGGCCAGGATCCGGGCCAGCGGCGGGCGGGCTGCGGCCAGGTCGGCGAGCCGGGTCCGGGCGGTCTGGCGTTCCAGGGCGGCCAGCGCGGCGGGGGTGCCGACGGCGGTGGCCGGCGGGGTCGCGGTCGGGCCGGGGGCCGTGCTCGCGCTGCCGGAGGTGGCCGGGGCGGCGCCCGGCGCGGGCGGGACGGAGGCGGCGGGCAGGTCGTGGGCGAGGGCGGCCCGGTGCCGGACGACCTCGGCGCGCAGCGCCGCCAGGTCCTTGTCCGCGGCCCCGGCCGGGGTGGCGAGCAGGGTGTCGTAGCCGGTGAGCAGGGTGTCCGTGGCGGCGACGGCGCGCAGGATGACCGGCTCGTCGGGGTTGGGGGCGGTGCCGCGGTCGCCGGGCGCCGCGCCGTTGCCGCCGTGTCCGCCCGTGCAGGCGGTGGCGAGGAGGAGCAGTCCGAGGGCCAGGAGGGTCCGTCGGCTGGGCGGCTGCATCGGTGTCACTCCGGGGCGTGTACGGGAGGACGGACTCCCCGTCTGCCCTCGTAGGCGTGAATGATTACAGAATCCCCATGTTTCCGGGCACTGATTCGGATCACGAAGGCCTGTCCGGACCGGTGTGAGCTTGCTCGCAGTGGGTGGCGTGCGACCGGTCGGGGGTGGTCCGGAATCGGTGGTTGGCGGCTTCACCGGCTAGGCTTTGGGCCGAGCTGCCGTGACCCGGTGCGCGCCGTACCCCGGCGCCGGGGTCGCGGCGCGACCTTCTGACAACAGCAGACGCGGCCGAGGAGTCCACCCGGATGAGCACCACCCACACCGACCGGCTGCGCGCGTTGCTGGAGCCGCTGGCCGCGCAGGCCGGTCTGGACCTGGAGGACGTCAAGGTCACCCGGGCGGGCAACCGCCGGCAGGTGCAGATCGACGTCGACACCGACGGCGGCGTGGACATGGACACCATCGCCGAGTTCAGCCGGGTGGTCGGCGAGGCCCTGGACGAGTCGGACCTGATGGGTGACGAGGCCTACCTGCTGGAGGTGGGTTCGCCGGGCGCCGAGCGTCCGCTGCTCCTGCCCCGGCACTGGCAGCGGGCCCAGGGCCGGCTGGCCGCGATCCACCTGGTCGACGGCGGGGAGATCGTCGCCCGGGTGCTGGAGGCCGACGAGGACGGCGCGCTGGTCGAGGTGCAGCCGGTGAAGGGCCGCGGCCGCCCGAAGGAGCGTCGGCTGGAGTACGCCGAGGTGGACCGGGCGCGCGTGCAGGTCGAGTTCAACCGCAAGGACGAGCAGCTCCTCGACGAGACCGCGGACTTCGCGGACGGCGACGCCTCCGAGGAGGGGGACGACGGTGCGGAGTGACCTGCGCACCGCCTGGACCATGACGAACGTGACGAAAGACGAGGAGGCGTAGCCGTGGACATCGACATGAGTGCCCTGCGCACGCTGGTCAACGAGAAGAACATCCCCTTCGACCTGCTGGTCGAGTCCATCGAGTCCGCCCTCCTCACCGCGTACCACCGCACCGAGGGCTCGCGCCGCCGCGCCCGGGTGCACCTGGACCGCAAGTCCGGCCACGTCACCGTGTGGGCGACGGAGGACCCGGCGGAGCTGGACGAGGGCGTCGAGCCGAAGGAGTTCGACGACACCCCGAACGGCTTCGGCCGGATCGCGTCCAGCATCGGCATCCAGGTCATGATGCAGCGGCTGCGCGACGCCGCGGACGACCAGACCTTCGGCGAGTACGCGGGCAAGGAGGGCGACATCGTCACCGGTGTCGTCCAGCAGGGCAACGACCCGAAGAACGTGCTGGTCGACATCGGCAAGCTGGAGGCCATCCTGCCGCCGCAGGAGCAGGTCCCGGGCGAGGACTACCGGCACGGCACCCGTCTGAAGTGCTACGTGGTCGCGGTGCGCCGCGGTGTCCGAGGGGCCTCGGTCACGCTGTCGCGCACGCACCCGAGCCTGGTGAAGAAGCTGTTCGCGCTGGAGGTCCCGGAGATCGCGGACGGCAGCGTGGAGATCGCCGCCATCGCCCGCGAGGCCGGCCACCGCACCAAGATCGCGGTCTGGTCGCGCCGGGCCGGGCTGAACGCCAAGGGCGCCTGCATCGGCCCGATGGGCAGCCGGGTGCGCGCGGTGATGGGCGAGCTGCACGGCGAGAAGATCGACATCGTGGACTGGTCCGAGGACCCCCGCGAGATGGTCGCCGCGGCGCTGTCCCCCGCGCGGGTGACCAGCGTGGAGATCGTCGACGCCGCCCAGCGCTCCGCACGGGTGATCGTGCCCGACTACCAGCTGTCGCTGGCGATCGGCAAGGAGGGGCAGAACGCCCGCCTCGCCGCCCGTCTCACCGGCTGGCGGATCGACATCCGGCCGGACACCGAGGGGCAGCCGGAGGACGGCGACCGCCCCGAGGGCGGTCACGGCCGGTCGTAATCGGGTGGCATCCACCCGGTCGTCAGTGTTGTCCTAGACGCTTCGCCGGTCCGGGCGGGATCGGCGGGGCGGCGCCATGTCCCTTCGGAGGGGTAGACTTGCCTTCGTCTGGCCGGACGCACGTCCGAGCACGCCCGGAACGCACCTGCGTGGGCTGCCGCAAGCGAGCGGCCAAGCACCAGCTGTTGCGTGTCACGGCGGTCGAGGGCGTCTGCGTCCCCGATCCCCGTGGCGCACTGCCGGGCCGGGGCGCGCACCTGCACCCCGATCCGGCCTGCCTCGACCTCGCGGTCCGCCGTAGGGCGTTCCCCCGGGCCTTCCGGCTCCAGGGCGCGCTCGACACGGAGCGGCTCCGCGGGTTCATCGAGGAGCGGACCGGCGACACCCCGGCGCCCTGAGCGCCCGGTGCGGCCGCCCGCAACGACCGCCGCTCAGCTCAGGCGGCGGAAGAACCACCGCAACAAGCACAGTGCGCGGGCAGCCGCGCGCCGTGCCACCAGTCAGGTACCTCGCGATGTGGAAGTAGGTCGAGATTGCGATGAGCACTCGATGAGTACGCGATGAGTACGCGATGGGTACGCCCATGAAGTAGCGACGGTCCGGCGGACGAGACACCCCGGACTCATAGACAGGAGTGAAGTGGCTAAGGTCCGGGTTTACGAACTCGCCAAGGAGCTTGGCTTGGAGAGCAAGGCCGTCATGGCCAAGCTGACCGAGCTCGGTGAGTTCGTCCGTTCGGCGTCCTCGACGATCGAGGCGCCGGTCGTGCGCAAGCTGACTGACGCGCTTGGCGTTGCCCCCACCGGTGGTGGCTCCGCTGCCAAGCCGGGCCCGCGGAAGACCGCGGCGCCCCAGCCCGCCGGCGGCTCTGCCGCCGCGGGTGCACCCAAGCCGGGTGCTCCGACCCCGGGTCCGCGCCCCAGCGCGACCCCCGGTCCCCGTCCGACCCCGGCCGCCGCGGCTCCCGCCGCTCCGGCCGCCCCCGCCGCGAAGCCGGCCGGACCGACCCCGGGCCCGCGCCCGGCGGCGCGTCCCGCCGCCCCGGCGGCCCCGGCCGCGCCCGCGGCCGAGTTCTCCTCGCCGGCTCCCGCCGGTGAGACCCAGGCGCAGCGTCCGGCCGCCCCGGCCGCGCGTCCGGCCGGTCCCGCCGCCGGCGGCGGCGCCCGTCCGGGCCCGCGTCCGGCCGGCCCGCGTCCGGGCAACAACCCGTTCACCTCGGGCAGCGCCACCGGCATGGCCCGCCCCGGCGACCGCCGTCCCGGCGCGCCGGGTGCGCGTCCGGCCGGTCAGGGCGCCCAGGGCGGCGACCGTCCGCGTCCGGGCGGCGACCGTCCGCGTCCGGCCGGTGCCCAGGGTGCCGGTGCCCCGCGTCCGGCCGGTGCGCCGGGTGCCGGTGCGCCGCGTCCCGGTGGTGCCCCGCGTCCGGGCGGCGACCGTCCGCGTCCGGGTGGCCAGGGTGCTCCGGGTGCCGGTGCCCCCCGTCCGGGTGGTGCTCCGCGTCCCGACGGCATGCCGCGTCCGGCCGCGCCGCGTCCCGGCGGCCCGACCCCGTCCGGCATGCCGCGCCCGAACCCGGGCATGATGCCGCAGCGTCCGGCTCCCGGCCCGCGTCCGGGCCCCGGCGGTCGTGGCCCCGGTGGCCCCGGCGGTCGTCCGGGTGCTCCGGGCGGCGCGCGTCCCGGCTTCCAGGGCCGTCCGGCCGGTCCGGGCTCGCGCCCGGCCGGTGGCGGCGGCTTCGGCGGCCCGCGTCCCGGTGGCGGTGCCCCGGGTGGCGGCGGCGGTTTCGGTCCGCGTCCCGGTGGCTTCAGCGGCCGTCCGGGCGGCCCGGGTGCCCGTGGTGGCACGCAGGGTGCCTTCGGTCGTGGCCCGGGCGGTCGCCCGGCGCGCGGTCGCAAGTCGAAGCGGGCGAAGCGCCAGGAGTACGAGGCCATGCAGGCCCCGTCCGTCGGCGGTGTGATGCTGCCCCGCGGCAACGGCCAGACGGTCCGTCTGTCGCGCGGTGCGTCCCTGACGGACTTCGCCGAGAAGATCAACGCCAACCCGGCCGCGCTCGTCTCGGTGATGTTCAACCTCGGTGAGATGGTCACCGCGACCCAGTCGGTCTCCGACGCGACCCTCGAGCTGCTGGCCGGCGAGATGGGCTTCGTCCTGGAGATCGTCAGCCGGGACGACGAGGACCGCGAGCTGCTGGAGTCGTTCGACATCGACTTCGGCGCCAACGAGGGCGACGAGGACCAGCTGGCCCCGCGTCCGCCGGTCGTCACCGTCATGGGTCACGTCGACCACGGTAAGACCCGACTGCTGGACGCGATCCGCAAGTCCAACGTGGTGGCCGGCGAGGCCGGTGGCATCACCCAGCACATCGGTGCCTACCAGGTCGTCACCGAGGTGAACGGCGAGCAGCGCCCGATCACCTTCCTCGACACCCCGGGTCACGAGGCGTTCTCCGCCATGCGTGCCCGTGGTGCCAAGTCCACCGACATCGCGATCCTGGTGGTCGCGGCCAACGACGGCGTCATGCCGCAGACGGTCGAGGCGCTGAACCACGCCAAGGCCGCCGGCGTGCCGATCGTGGTCGCCGTCAACAAGATCGACGTCGAGGGCGCCGACCCGACCAAGGTCCGCGGTCAGCTGACCGAGTTCGGTCTGGTGGCCGAGGAGTACGGCGGCGACACCATGTTCGTCGACATCTCCGCGCGCCAGGGTCTGCACATCGACCAGCTGCTGGAGGCCGTGGTCCTCACCGCGGACGCCTCGCTCGACCTGCGGGCCAACCCCGACCAGGACGCGCAGGGCATCGCCATCGAGGCCCACCTCGACAAGGGCCGCGGCGCCATGGCGACCGTGCTCGTGCAGCGCGGTACCCTCCGCGTCGGCGACTCGATCGTCGTGGGCGACGCCTACGGCCGCGTCCGCGCGATGCTGGACGAGAACGGCAACAGCCTCTCCGAGGCCGGCCCGTCCCGCCCGGTGCTGCTGCTCGGTCTGACCTCGGTGCCCCGCGCCGGCGACAGCTTCATCGTCGTCGACGAGGACCGCACCGCCCGCCAGATCGCCGAGAAGCGCTCGGCCCGCGACCGCAACGCCGCCTTCGCGCAGCGTCGGGTCCGGGTGTCCCTGGAGGACCTGGACAAGGCCATCGCCGCCGGCTCCATCGAGCAGCTCAACCTCATCATCAAGGGTGACGTCTCCGGTTCGGTCGAGGCCCTCGAGGACGCCCTCGTCAAGCTGGACGTGGGCGAGGAGGTCGAGCTCCGGGTCCTGCACCGCGGTGTGGGTGCCATCACCGAGTCCGACGTGGACCTGGCGATGGGCTCGGACGCCATCATCATCGGCTTCAACGTGCGCGCCGAAGGCCGTGCGCGCACCGCGGCCGACAAGGAAGGCGTGGACGTCCGGTACTACTCGGTCATCTACCAGGCGATCGAGGAGATCGAGAACGCCCTCAAGGGCATGCTCAAGCCGGAGTACGAGGAGGTCCGCCTCGGCTCCGCGGAGATCCGCGAGGTGTTCCGCTCCTCCAAGTTCGGCAACATCGCCGGTGTGCTGGTCCGCGAGGGCCTGCTGCGCCGCAACGCCAAGGCCCGCCTCATCCGCGACGGCAAGGTCGTGGCGGAGAGCCTCACCATCGAGGGTCTGCGCCGCTTCAAGGACGACGCGACCGAGGTCCGCGAGGGCTTCGAGGCCGGTGTCACCCTGGGGTCGTTCAACGACATCAAGGTCGACGACGTCATCGAGACCTACGAGATGCGCGAGAAGCCGCGCTCGTAGTCGGTGGAATCCGGGGCCGGTCGACGGGTGGTATTTCCGTCGACCGGCCCCGGTCTCGCTGTGTAGGGTCCCGGTAGTCGAACGACGAAGCACCGGCCCGGTTCCGGGCGGTGCCCCCGAGGCCTTCAGGTCGGCTAGACCTGTCACACATGTTCGTGGGAACACTCACCTTCGACCTGCTGCTGGGCGACGTCCACTCGCTCAAGGAGAAGCGTTCGATCGTGCGGCCCATCGTGGCCGAACTGCAGCGCAAGTACAGCGTGTGCGCTGCCGAGACCGGGAACCAGGACCTGCACCGCAGGGCCGAGATCGGCCTGGCGGTGGTGTCCGGCGAAGCCGGGTACGTCACCGAGGTCCTGGACAGCTGTGAGCGGTTGGTCGCCGGCCGCCCCGAGGTGCAGCTCCTCTCCGCGAGGAGGCGCTACCACAACGACGACGACGAATGAGAGCTGTGGAGGCGGTCGGCGGAAGTCGCCGTTCTCACACAGATCAGGACCCGGAGCGCCCGCAAGGCCGGGCGCGGGCCGGTACTTTGGGGCGTGGGCCCCGACGGGTGCGCAGCTCACCCGGGTACCGGGCCCACTGCACGAGGAGGCAACGTGACCGACACCGCAAGGGCGCGCAAGCTCGCCGACCGCATCCAGGTGGTCGTCGCCCAGACCCTGGAACGACGGATCAAGGACCCGCGACTGGGGTTCGTGACCATCACCGACACCAGGGTGACCGGCGACCTGCGCGAGGCCACCGTCTTCTACACCGTCTTCGGTGACGAGACCGAGCGCGAGGCCACGGCCGCCGCGCTGGAGAGCGCCAAGGGCGTGATCCGCTCCGAGGTCGGCAAGATCGGGGTGCGCTTCACCCCGACGCTGACCTTCGTCGCGGACGCGCTGCCGGACAACGCCCGGAACATCGACGACCTGCTCGACCGGGCCAAGGCCATCGACGCGGCGGTGCGCACCACCGCCGCGGGGGCGGCCTACGCCGGCGACGCGGACCCGTACAAGGTTCCGGCGTCCGAGCGTGACGACGAGGACGAGTAGACATGGCGGGTGAGCCGGCGCAGGCCGCCTCGCGAGCCGGTTCGACCACGGGGGCGTCCTCCACCAGCACGGTGGAGGGTGCCCTCGCGGCGCTTCCGGGGCCGCGCGCCGAGGAGAGCGGCTTCGAGCTGCTCTGGCAGCAGGTGGTGGCGGAGATCGGGCGGGCGCGCTCGATCGACCTGATCTGCCACATCTGCCCGGACGGCGACGCGCTGGGCTCCTCGCTGGCGGCGGGGCTGGCGCTGCGCGGGCTCGGCAAGCAGGTGCGGGTCTCCTTCGGCGACGACCCGCAGATCGTGCCCGAGTCGCTGGCCTTCCTGCCCGGCCAGGAGCTGATCGTGCCGGCGGCCGACGTCCCGGACGTCCCCGAGCTGGTGCTCTGCTTCGACGTGGCCGCGGAGAGCCGCCTCGGGCTGCTGCACGACAAGGCGTTCGCCGCGCCCGTCCTGGTGGTGATCGACCACCACGCCTCCAACCCGGGCTTCGGCACCCACCAGCTGATCGACCCGACCGCCCCGGCCACCGCCGTGCTGGTCGACGAACTGCTGCGCCGGCTCGGCGTCGAGCTCGACCAGGACCTGGCCACCTGCCTCTACACCGGCGTCGCCACCGACACCGGCTCGTTCAAGTACCGGGCCACCACGCCCGCGACCCACGAACTCGCCGGGCGGCTGCTGGCCACCGGCATCCGGCACGACCTGATCTCCCGGCAGCTGTGGGACACCTCCTCCTTCGGCTACCTCAAGGTGCTCGCGGGCGCGCTCGACCGGGCCGTCTACGAACCGGACGCGGCCGGCGGGCTGGGGCTGGTGTGGACCTGGGTGCCGTACCAGGACCTGGTGCTGTTCAGCGTCACGGTCGAGGAGATCGAGGGGCTGATCGACATCCTGCGCCGCCCCGCCGAGGCGGAGGTGGCGCTGGTGCTCAAGCAGGACCCGGACGGCACCCTGCGGGGCTCCTCGCGTTCCAAGGGCGCGGTGGACGTCGCCGCGGCCTGTGCCGAGCTGGGCGGCGGGGGGCACGTCTTCGCCGCCGGGTTCAGCGCGCGGGAGGACGTGCCCGCGGTGGTCGAACGGTTCCGGGCCGCGCTGCGGCCGGTACCTTGATCACCTCTTGACCGCTCCTGAGAGAAAGAACCCGATGAAGCGCAAAGGCACCGGCCCGGACGGCCTGGTGATCGTCGACAAGCCCGAGGGCATCACCTCGCACGGGGTCGTCGCCAAGATGCGGTGGCTGGCCGGGACGCGGAAGGTCGGGCACGCCGGCACGCTGGACCCGATGGCCACCGGCGTGCTGGTGATCGGCGTCGAGCGCGCCACCCGGCTGCTCGGCCACCTGATGTTGACCGCCAAGACCTACGAGGCGACCGTCCGGCTCGGCCAGACCACCGTCACCGACGACCGGGAGGGCGAGGTCACCTCCGCCACCCCGGCCGACGGGGTGACCCGGGAGGCGATCGACGCCGGGATCGCGGCGCTGACCGGCGAGATCATGCAGGTCCCGTCCAAGGTCAGCGCCATCAAGATCGACGGCAAGCGCTCGTACGCGCGGGTGCGCGAGGGCGAGGAGTTCGAGCTCGCCGCCCGGCCCACCACGATCCACTCCTTCACCGTGCACGGGCAGCGCGCGGCGGTGGCCGAGGACGGCACGCCGGTGATCGACCTGGACGTGACCGTGGAGTGCTCCTCCGGCACGTACATCCGGGCGCTGGCCCGCGACCTGGGCGCCGGGCTCGGCGTCGGCGGGCACCTGACCGCGCTGCGGCGCACCAGGGTCGGGCCCTACGCGGTGGAGTCGGCGCGCACGCTGGAGGAGCTGGAGGCCGCCGTCACCGGCGAGGCCGCCACCGGCCTGGAGGTGCTGCCGATCGGCGAGGCCGCCGCGGCCGCGTTCCCGCGCTGGGACCTGGACGAGGCGTCCGCGCAGAAGCTGTCGCACGGCGCCCGGCTGAAGGCGCCCGGGCTCGGCGCGGACGGGCCGATCGCGGTGTACGGGCCGGACGGGCGCTTCCTCGCGCTGGTCGAGGAGAAGGACGGCCAGGCGAAGCCGGTCGCGGTCTTCGTCGGCTGACGCGCCCCGCACGCCCCTGCTGTCACCCCCGTAGGGATCCGTCCCGGCGGGGGTTTCACTCGTGCGGGGGAGCGCGCGAGGTGAACGCCGGTGGTGAGCGGCGCGGGCGCGGTCGGGCCGCCGCCGCTCCGGGCAGGCTCCCCGGCGGGTCCGGAACCGGGCCCGAGGGCCTCGCGCGAGCAGGCCGAGGAGGCGCGCCGGTGCCACCGCGGACGGAGCGGGGCCGCCGGTGGGACGGGCCCCGCAGCGACGGCCGCGGGCACCCGGCGCGCCCCCGAGGCGGCCGGCGCCAGTCGAGGGGGCGGAGCACATGGCGGGCATGCCGGACGGCGACGGGGTGGCGGGGGACCCGGGGCGGTACCTGCTGCGGATCCGGGACCTCAACGGGCGGCTGCACGGCTTAGGGTTCGTCGCCGACCCGAGGGGCACCGTCCTCACCGCGCACGAGGCCGTCGCCGGCCTGGACCGCCTCGTGCTGCACACCCCCGGCGGGCAGACCCGGGTGCTCGGCCCCGACGCCGTCCTCGCGCTGCCCGGGCACGGACTCGCCCTGCTGCGCACCGACGCGGTCGGCGGGCTGCCCGTACCGGCGCTGCCGGTCGCCGCGCTCGCGGCCGGACACGAGGTGGTGGTGCCCGCGCTGGCCGGGGAGGACGACCGGGCCGTGGCGCTGCGCTGCGGCCTGCTGGGCGTCACCGGCCTCGGGTACACCGGGCCGGACGGCCGCCACCTGCCGGGCGGCGTGCTGCTGCTGGACCCGCCGGTGGTCGCCGGGGCCTCGGTGCCGGCCGGCTCGCCGGTGCTCGACGCCCGCAGTGGCGCCGTGGTCGCGCTGGCCGCGCCCGCCCTGGGCGGCCCGCGGCACGGCGGCGCGCTCGCCGCGGTGCCGGCCGGCGGCGGCGCGGCGGCGGCCGCCCCCGCGCTGGCCGAACTCCTGGCGCGCAACGCCGCCGCGGTGCCCGCCTACGGGCCCGCCCTCAACCTGGCCGGGGTGCTGCGGCTGGCCGCCGTCCAGCTGGCCGCCGCCGGGGCCGGACCGGGCCGGGTGGCCGGGCTCGCCGCCGACCGGGTCGACCGGCCCGACGGCCTGACCGGGGACGAGCCGCGGACCACCGTCACCGCCGTGGTCGGCGCCCCCGGCAGCGGGCGCACCACCGAACTCGCCGCCCTCGCCGCCCGCCGGGCCGACGGCGCCCGGCAACTGCCGACCCTGTGGCTGCGCGGCGCGGACCTACGGGCCGGGGACCGCTCGCTGGCCGAGCCGGTGGAGCGGGCCCTGGCCGCCGCCGCGGCCGAGCTGGGCACCCCCGCGCCCGCGCCGGAGCCGGTGGCGGCCCTGTGCGCGGCGGCCGGCCGCCCGCTGCTGGTGGTCCTGGACGGCCCGGAGGAGGCGCCCGCGCCGCTCGAGCCGCACTGGCTGCGCGGCGCCGGGGACTGGCTCACCGGCTGCGGGGCGCGGCTGCTGACCGCCTGCGCCGAGGAGACCTGGGAACGGCTGGCGGCCGAGACGTGGGGCGGCGGCGCGGCCCGCGCCGGGTATGACGAGGAGCCGGCCCCGTACGGCGACCTGGCCAGCGCCCCCACCGTCCGGATGGACGGCGCCGGCCCGGGCGCCCCCAGCCTGGGTGGCCACCGGCTCGGGCCGCTGCCCGCCGAGGCGGCCGAACGCGTGCGCCGCCGCTACGGGCTGCCGCCGGGGTGGCCGGCCGCCGCCGACGCCCGGCACCCGCTGGCCGTGCGGCTGGCCGGCGAGCTCTGGGCGGAGGGCCTGCGCGGGGAGCCGGGCGGGCGGGCGGAGCTGTTCGGCGGCCACCTGGACCTGCAGTGCCTGCGGGTGGCCCGGCGGCTCGTCGAGGACCCCCGGCCCCGGCGCCCCGGCGCCCACCGGCGGGGCGCGCCGGCCGGTCCGGCGCAGGGGCGGGTGCGGCGGCTGGCGGCGGCGGTCGCCGGGCGGGTGCACGAGGCGGCCCGGCGGATGCTCGGCGCCGATCCGGGCGGGCTGGGCCGGGAGGCCTTCGAGGAGCTGTTCCCGGCGGCCGGCGGCTGGGCCACCGCGGTGCTCGCGGAGGGCCTGTTCGTCCCGGCCGGCACCGGCTTCCGGTTCGCGCACGGGGAGTTCGCCGACTGGCTGCAGGGCTCGCACCTGGATCTGGACGCCGCGCTGCGGCTGCTGCTGGGCGAGGCCGAGGACACGCCCACCGGGCCGGCCGGGGGGCGCGTCCCGGCGGGCCGGGCGTGCGGTGTCCCCCGGCACCGGATCGGCCCGGTCGTCGCCGCGCTGCGCCAGCTGGCGGAGGCCTGGGACGCGCCGGCGCTGGACCCGTGGCTGCACCGGATCGGGCGGGCGCTGGACCTGCGCCCGCCCGGCAGCGAACCCGCCTGGTGGGCCGGACGCCTGCTGACCGCCGGACTGGCCGCCAGCCCTGACCCGGTCGAACACCTGGCGCTGCTGGAGCAGTTGGCCGATCGGGCCGCCGACGGGGGAGCGGCGTTCGGTCCGGCCTTCTGGACCGGCCTCGGCCTGCCGGTCGAGGCCGAACTCGCCCTGCTGCGCCGCCTGGTGGTCGCGGACGGCCCCGGGCAGGGCCACCTGGCCGCGGTGGCCGGTCGGCTGCGCGCCGACCCGGTCGCGGTGTTCCCCCTGCTCTGCGGCTGGTTCGAGGACGGACGCCGGCTGCCGGGGCGCCCCGGTCACACCGTCGCCGACCTCGCCCACGACCTGCTGCACGCCCACCGCCGGCTCGCCCTGGACGAGTTGGCGGACGCGCTGGTCGACGCCGCGCACCCGCGGGCGGACGCGCTGCTCACCCTGCTCGCCGCCGAGGAGCCCTCCGCGCTCTGCCGGGCGGTCGACCGCTGGAGCCACGACCGGCGGCCCGAGCGGCACGTGGCGGCCGCCGTGCACGCCCTGCGGGTCGCCCCGCACGCCGTCGGCGCCGCCGCCGGGCTGCTGCGGTTCACCGCGCAGACCCTGCTCGCCCGCGAGGACGAGCCGGGCCTGCACGGAGCCGCCCTCGCCCTGCTGCTCGGCGATCCGGCGACGCGTGCCGGGCACCTCCCGGCCGCGCTGGCGCTGCACCGGGCGGGCGGCGACGCCTTCCTCACCGCCGCGGCGCTCGCACCGGCGCTGGAGAGCGACCCGGAGCCCGTCCTGGCCGCGCTGGCGGACCGGCTGGCCGCCCCCGGTGCGGCGGTCGCCGAGACCCTGCGGGTGCTCGCCGACGCGACGGCCCCGGTGGCCACCCGCCGCGGCGCCGAGCTGGCGGCCCGGCTGCTGCGCGAGCGGCCGGAGCTGGCCGGCCCGGTGGCCGTCGACTACCTGGGCCGGCGGCTGGCCCGCGCGGCGACCGGTGGCCCGGCGGCCCGGCTCGAGCTGCGGGTGCTGCTCGGCGGAGCCCTGGCGGCCCGGTCGCCCGCCGTGCGCCGCCCGTTCGCCCGGGTGCTGTCCGCCCCGGTGGCCGACCCTGCGGCGGACGCGTTGCGCTGCGAGCTGCTCGACACCCTGCTCGCCACCGAGGCCGACCCGGCGGTGCTGACCGCCGCGGTGGAGGGGCTGGCCGAGCACTGCGCGGCCGAGCGGCCGGCCCGGGCCCGCGCGGTGCTGGCCCGGGCGGCGCCCGCGCTGGCGTCGGCGGACGAGGTGCTGGTGGGCTGCGCAGGACGCTCGGCGGCCTTCGCCCGGCTGCTCGCCGAGTGGCCGCAGGACGCCGCCCCGGCTCCGCCGGAGGGCCCCCGGCTGGCCCGGATGCGGGGCCTGGTGGCGGCCGGCCGGGATCCCCGGAGCGCCGCCGCGGAGGCGGAGCGGACCGCCGCCGGGCGGGCCGTACGGGCGCAGGTGCGGTCAACCCGTATTCCGGTGCCGGAGCAGGAGCAGGCGCATGGCACGCTATAGGGGTTCGGGTTTGAGCGTTTGAGCGTACAGAGGGTACGCGCCGTACGGAACAAGGAGCGGTCAGGGTGCAGCGCTGGCGTGGCCTGGAGGAGATCCCCGGTGACTGGGGACGCAGCGTCGTCACCATCGGTTCGTTCGACGGGGTGCACCGCGGGCATCAGCTGATCATCGGCCGGGCCGTCGAGCGTGCCCGCGAACTCGGCCTCCCCACGGTCGTGGTGACCTTCGACCCGCACCCCCGCGAGGTCATCCGCCCGGGCAGCCACCCGGCGCTGCTCGCCCCGCAGGCGCGCCGCGCCGAGCTGATCGCGGGCCTCGGCGTGGACGCGGTGCTGGTGCTGCCGTTCACCCCGGAGCTCTCCCAGGAGTCGCCGGAGACCTTCGTGCAGCAGGTCCTGGTGGACGCGCTGCACGCACGGACCGTCATCGAGGGCCCCAACTTCCGCTTCGGGCACCGGGCCGCCGGGGACGTCGCGCTGCTCGCCGAACTGGGCCGGGCGGCCGGCTTCGACGTCGAGGTGGTCGACCTCCAGGTGAGCGGCAGCGCCGGGGACGGCCGGCCGTTCTCCTCCACGCTGACCCGCAGCCTGGTCGAGTCCGGCGACATGGCGGGCGCCGGAGAGGTCCTCGGCCGCCCGCACCGGGTCGAGGGCACGGTGGTGCGCGGCGCCCAGCGCGGCCGCGAGCTCGGGTTCCCGACCGCCAACGTGGAGACGGTGGCGCACAGCGCCATCCCGGCCGACGGCGTGTACGCGGGCTGGCTGACCGCCGACGGCGAGCGGATGCCCGCGGCCATCTCGGTGGGCACCAACCCGACCTTCGACGGCACCAGCCGCACCGTCGAGGCCTACGCCATCGACCGGGTCGGCCTGGACCTCTACGGGCTGCACGTGGCGGTGGACTTCCTGGCGTACCTGCGCGGGATGGAGAAGTTCGACTCCATCGAGGCGCTGCTCGACCGGATGGCCGACGACGTCAAGCAGGCCCGCGAGCTGACCGACGGCCGCTGACCGGCTGCTGAGCGCCGGCCGTCGAGCGCCGGTTGTCGAGTGCCGGCCGCCGAGCGCCGCACCGCCCGCGCGGAAGGGCCCGCCGACCACGAGGTCGGCGGGCCCTTCGGCGTCACTGCTGGGGCTGCGGCGGCGGGTAGCCGTACCCGGGCGGCGGCTGGTAGCCCTCCGGCTGGGCCGGCGGCGCGGGCTGCGGCGGCTGGCCCTGGGCGGGCGGGTAGCCGTAGCCCGGGCCCGGCTGCGGGGCGGGGGGCTGCTGGCCGGGCTGCGGCCAGGCCGTCGGGGCGGGCTGCGGCGGCGGGTATCCGTACCCGGCCGGCGGCGGGGTCTGGCCGGGCTGCGGTGCCCAGGGCGCCCCGGGGGCCGGCTGGGCGGCCTGGCCGGGCAGTCCCTGCTGACCCGTGTACGGCTGCGGGGCCGGCTGGCCGCCCTGCGGCGGGTACGGGGCCGCCTGCGCCTGCTGCTGCCACCCGGCCTGCTGGGCGGCGGCCTGCTGGGCCCGGGCGATGTCCTCGCCGACCAGGGTGGCCAGCTCGAAGTAGGCCTCGCGGACCTTGGGCCGCATCATGTCGAGGTTGACCTCGGCGCCGGCCGCCAGGCTCTCGTCGAAGGGCACCACGACCACCCCGCGGCAGCGGGTCTGGAAGTGCGCGACGATGTCCTCGACCTTGATCATCTTGCTGGTCTCGCGCACTCCGGAGACCACCGTGATGCTGCGCTGCACGAGGTCCGCGTAGCCGTGCGCGGAGAGCCAGTCCAGGGTGGTCGAGGCACTGGAGGCACCGTCCACGCTGGGGGTGGAGACGATGATCAGCTGGTCGGCCAGGTCGAGCACCCCGCGCATCGCGCTGTACAGCAGACCCGTGCCGGAGTCGGTCAGGATGATCGGGTACTGGCGGCCCAGCACGTCGATGACCTGGCGGTAGTCCGAGTCGTTGAAGGTGGTCGAGACTGCCGGGTCGACGTCGTTCGCCAGGATCTCCAGGCCCGAGTTGAGGTCCTGCGAGGTGAACTGACGGATGTCCATGTAGCTGCGCAGGTGCGGGATGGCCGTCACCAGGTCGCGGATGGTCGCGCCGGTCTGCCGCTTCACCCGGCGGCCCAGGGTGCCGGCGTCCGGGTTGGCGTCGATCGCGATCACCTTGTCCTGGCGCTCGCTGGCCAGGGTCGCGCCGAGCGCGGTGGTGGTCGTGGTCTTGCCGACGCCGCCCTTGAGGCTGATCACGGCGATCCGGTAGCAGCTCAGCACCGGGGTGCGGATGATCTCCAGCTTCCGGGACTTCTCGGCGGCCGCCGCCTTGCCGCCGAACTGGAACCGCGGCTGCTGGCGCTGCTGCTTGGGCTGGCTGCGCAGCAGCCGGTCCGAGGACAGCTCGACCGCGGCGGTGTAGCCCAGCGGAGCGCCGTGCGCGACCTGCTGCGGCGCGGCGGCCTGCTGGAACGCGGCGGGCTGCGCCTGCGGCTGGCCGCCCTGCGGCGGCCAGGGCTGCCCCGGGCCGGGCTGCTGCGGCTGGGCCGGCTGCTGGTAGGCGGCGGGCTGCGGCCAGCCTCCCTGGCGCGGGTCCACCGGCGCCGGCTGCGGGGCCGCGGGCTGCGGCTGGGCCGGGTCCGGCTGGAACGGGGCCTGCGGGGCGGCGCCCCACGCGGCGGCCTGCGGGTCCTGCGGCTGGTGGGCGGGGACCGGCTGCTGGTACGCCTGCGGCGCCACCGGCTGGGCGGGCGCCACCGGTTGGGCGGCCGGGGCCGGCTGGGCGGCCGGGGCCGGCTGGGCGGCCGGGACCGGGTACGGCTGCTGCGCGGCCGGGACGGGGCCGGGCTGCTGCAGCGGTGCGGGCTGCGGGTGCGGCTGTGCCGCGGCCTCGGCCGCCGGCCAGCCCGGGGCGACGGCCTGCGGGTACTCGGCGGCGGCGGGCTGCGGCTGCGGGGCGACCGGGGCGGGGACCGGCTGCGGGGTGACCGGGGCGGGGGCGACCGGGTCCGGCGCCGGGGCGGCCACCGGGAACGGGACGTGCTGCGCCTCGGCCTGGACGGGTGGGACGGCCACGGGCGCCTGGGGCTGCGCCTGCGCGGGCACCGGGGCCGGCGCGGACGGGTACGGGCCGGCGGCGGGGCCCACCGGAGCCGGGCCGGCGGGGGCCGGGGCGGTCGGTGCCTGAGCGGCGGGTGCCTGGGCGGCGGTGGCCGGTGCGGTCGGTGCCGACGGGGGGACGGGGGCCACCGGAGCGGCCGGAGCCACCGGGGTGGTCGGCCCGGCGGGGTTCGGGGCCGGGGTCGCCGGTGCCGCCGCGGCGTCCGTCTGCACGTACCAGGACGGGGGAGTGTAGTCAGGCGCGTCCGACCAGTCGTCGTCGTCCTCCGCCGCGTTGTCGCCGACGTAGACGCCGTCCCGATCGCTGCTCACTAGGGCTCCCTCGTGTTCGCCGCCGCTTGTTCAGCGGTGCCGTTGCCGCATCACAGACTAGGCCGTGCGGCAACCCCCCTTGAAGGCGGCGTCCGATCCCGACCGGGGCCCCGGCCGGGATCGGCGGCTCAGTCCATCCGGCGCGGCCCGCCGAGAACCTGCTGCTCGGCCGGCCCGGCGACGGCCCGCACGTACTGACGGCGCATCCGGGTGGTCCACAGGGTGAGGTCGTCGCCGAGGGCGGGCAGGGCGGCGACGTCCTCCGGGGGGAGCGAGAGCACCCGGCCGGTCAGTTCCGCCTCCTGCGGGGAGATCCGCTGCAGGCCCACCAGGTCGGCCGCGTTGAGCACCCGGGCCGCGTTGGGGCCCAGGTAGGGCAGCAGGGTCAGGGTGGTCTGCCAGGGGGCGGCGGAGAGCCGGCTGCGCGGCGGGCGGGCGCCGAGGTCGCGGACGACGAGGACCGGCGAGGTCACCGAGGCGCCCTGCGGGCCGAGCCGGCCGACCTGGTGGACCGTCACGCACGGCTGTCCCCCGCCGGCGGCCTGCGCCAGCGGGCCCCAGAGCTGCCCGCGGGCGGTCTCCACCGCGACCCGGGCGCCGGTCGCGGCCGCGCGCAGCGCGATGACCTGGGCCGTCCACACGCCGCCGACCAGCACCAGGTCGTAGGCGCTGGGCCGGAACAGGCCGAGCACCGCGGGCTGCCCCTGCGGGTCGGCGCCGATCACCACGCCGTCGTCGCCGACCGGGAAGGCCAGCGCCCCGAGGTCCGCGGGGTCGAGCACGTGCTTCTCCCGCCGGGGGCCGCGCAGCCCGAAGCCGGGCAGTATCCGCGCCCGCACCCGGGGCCGTTCGGCGCCGTGCTGCGGGCCGGGGGCCGGATAGGTCTGGTACGCCATCAGGACGCTCCTCCCAGCGGCAGGGTGGCGAGCACCCCGGGGGCCTGTTCCAGGTCGAGCCGGACGAGGCCGAGCCCGGCGCCCTGGGCCCGGGTCTCCACCTGGCGGCCGACCTGTACCACCTCGCTCTCGCTGCGCCCGGTGACCCGCAGGTGGCCGCTGACGGTGACCGAGCCGCCGGTGCCGTGCCCGGCGGTCAGGCTGAAGGTGCTGGCCAGCGCCGGGGTGCCGGTGATCAGGTTGACCAGGTCGGGGGCGGCGATCCGGCCGGGGGCGCCGCCGGGGCGGCTGAGCTGCGGCCAGCGGGAGATCCAGTAGGTGCTGTGCCAGCGGTCGTCGATCCGCCAGAACCGGTTGCCCTCCTGGGTGCGGCGGGTGGTGCCGCCGCCGCTGCCGGTGCCCTGGCGACCGGCCACCGCGATCGGATTGGCGCAGGTGGAGATGGCCAGGGCGGCGATCAGTTCGCGCTCGTCCAGCACGGTGGCGTTGAACCCGGCGCTGTTGAGCCGCCCGGCCAGCTGGTCGGTGACCCGCTGCAGCGCCTTGCGGGCGCCCTCCTCACCGCCGCCGCGGGCCCGGACGGCGGCCGCGGCCCGTTCGGGGTCGAGCTTGAGGGCGACCCAGGTCAGCCGGAGGCCCGGAGTGGCGGTGCCGTCCGGGAGTTCGCGGTAGGCGCGGGCGGCGAGGGACTGCTCGGGCAGGTGCGGGGCCGGGGCCGGCTGGGTGTGCTGGACGAGCTGCACCGACTCCAGGGTGATGTCGTCCACCGTCAGCGCGGAGCAGACCACGTCCAGCGGCAGCGGCAGTGCGGTCCGCACCGGGCGCAGCGGCTGGTCCTTGGCCTGGACGAGCAGGACGGAGCTGAGGAACGTCCCGTCGCCGACCATGCCGGTCTCGCGGCGCACCGGGCGGCCGCCGAGGTCGGCCTCGGTGGCGTGGGTGCAGGTGCGCAGCGCCGGTTCGAGCTCCAGGGCCGGCGCGAGCGCCGGGTCGGTGCCGGCCGGGGGGAGCGTGCTGCGGGCCTGCCGGCGGCGGGACTTGAGGGCGGCGCGCACCCGCAGCAGCTCGGCGACGGTGCGCCCGCGCAGCGGGACCGCGGCGCACACGACCAGGACCAGGGCGACCGCGCCGAACCCGGCGGCGACCGGTCGGCTGATCGTCCAGCCGACCGCGACCAGCGCGGCCGCGACCTCGACGAGGACGAGCTGTTGGAGCTTCAGCCGGCCGCCGAGCAGGCCGGGCCGGGGGTTGACCCGGACCGCGACGGGCCCGCCGCCACCGGGCTGCGGCGGCTCGGGCGCGGCCCCGGCGGCCGCGGTGCCGCGCTGCGCCCGGCCGGAGCGGCGCGACCTCCCGCCCGTTGCCGGGTCGCGGCGTCCTGGAGCGGTCTGGCTTGGCATCCCCCGGTGACCTCTCTGATCGGTTGTCGCGGCCCGGCTGGCTGGTTCGCGGACCCTACCCGTACGGTACTCACCGGCTGCTGCCGCATCGTAGAGGGTTCGCGCGGGTCGCCGCCCGGCGGGTGCGGGCGGCGGGGCAGGCCGGTCTGACCATGTCCGACGAGGGGGACGACGAGGATGGCATCGCGCCGGGACGAGCTGAACGCGTACACGTTCGCGCGCAAGCGCACGGTGGGGGCGTTCCTGCAGCCCGCCGGCGGCGGCAGCGACGAGGACGCGCCGCGGCCGGTCAAGGCGGTGCTGCCGAGCGTCCTGGTCGGGGCGCTGGTGGTCGCCGGGTTCGGCCTGTGGGGGGTGTTCAAGCCGAGCGCGCCGCTGCACTGGGACGACGGCAAGAGCGTCATCCAGGGCAAGAAGTCGACCACCCGGTACGTGGTGCTGACGGATCCGGACGGCCGGACCAAGCGGCTGCACCAGGTGCTGAACATGTCCTCGGCGCGGCTGGTGCTGCCGGCCGACGCCAAGGTGGTCGTGGTGGACGACGGGGTGCTCGACGCCTACCCCAACCACGGGCCGACGATCGGCATCCCGTACGCGCCGGACAAGCTGCCGAGCAAGGACAACGCGGGCCGGCCGATGAAGTGGTCGGTCTGCGACCGCCCGGGTTCGGACGACAAGCAGGAGACCGTCAACCAGGCGGTGTTCGTGGCGGCGGGCCAGGACGCGGCGGCCCTCTCGGCCAGGGACCGGATGCTCGGCCCGGACCAACTGCTGCTGGTGCAGCAGGCGGACGAGCAGCAGGTCTCGGTGCAGCCGGCGCCGGGCCAGCCGGGCGCCCGGCCGGGAGACGCGAAGGTGTTCCTGGTCGACGCGCAGGGGCGCAAGCACGAGATCGGGTCCCCGCAGGCGGACGACAAGGAGCGCAAGGCGCTGATCACCGCGGTCTTCGGGCCCAATGCGGTGCCGCAGCGGGTCAAGCGCGAGTGGCTGGACACCCTGGTGCCGGGCAGCCCGGTGGTCTTCCCGCAGATCGACGGGGTGGCGGACAGCCAGGGGCCGAACTCCTCGGTGGCGCTGGGCAACCAGGCCGACCGCCGGATCGGCCGGCTGGTGCACTACCAGGACCGGAACTACGTGGTCGGCAAGGACCGGCTGTACCTGGTGACGGCCTTCCAGGCGGAGCTGATCCGGCAGAACCCGGCCTACCAGGTCCTCTACAAGTACGACGCGGACAGGAAGCCGCGCAGCGACGAGATGACCCCGGCCGACCACGCCGCGTTCGGCGGCGACACCCGGCTGCCGAACGCCGGGGACGACTGGCCGCTGAAGGCCGCCGCGCCGGCCAACAACTGGCAGGACCGCCAGGACCCGCGCCTGGTGGTCTGCAGCACCTTCGACGGCGTCGGCGAGGACGGCCGCACGCCCAGGCGCAGCGTCTGGGCCGGCCCGGCGTACCCGGCGCCGTACAACAACGGTGCCGGCGCGGCCTACGTGACCCCCGGTCACGGCCTCTTCTACCGGGCGATGGACAACACCGCGGGCGGCTCCGGCACCGACTTCCTGATCACCGAGACCGGTCTGCGGTACTCCGTTCCGGCGAACGGCGACGGTGGCCGGGGTGCCGCCGCCGCGCCGTCCGCGGGTGCCACCGCGCCGCCCGGGGGGCAGTCGGGCGGGGGCGGCGCCACGAAGTCGCCGACCCCGCAGCCGGGCGCCACCGCGCCGGACCAGCAGCCCCAGCAGCAGGACGAACCCGGCGCCAACCAGGCCCGGTTGGGCTACCAGGGGCTGCAGCCGCTGCCGGTGCCGCGCGAGTGGTCCAACCTGGTGCCGGCCGGTCCGCCGCTGACCGCGAAGAGCGCCGTGCAGCCGCAGAACGCCTGACGGGCGGGGCCGGACAACCGAATTGGCCCCCGTGTCATGGTCTGGTAACTACTCTGTGCTCGGTGTTGGGCGGGTTGCGCCCGCCGACTACAGTGCACGTGGGCATCACTCGGGTGATGCGGCGGCTCGGGCCGGGAGGCCCTCCGTACACACGGCTTGTCTCATGGGGGATGGTGGAACATGGCTCAGGGTCAGTTCACGATGACGGCACAGGAGATGCTGGCGTTCGCCAAGCGGATCGAGGAAGCGGTCGGCAAGATCGAGGCCGAGCGGCAGAAGCTGATCAGCACGGTCGACGGCGTCACCGGTGGCTGGCAGGGCCAGGCGGCCACCGCCTACAAGACCCTGCAGGAGCAGGTGAACACCGACATCGCGAAGCTGAAGGAGTCGCTGACGGCGATCCAGCACGCGATCGAGCTGACCACCAAGCACTACGCGAGCACCGAAGAGGAGCAGAAGGCGCTGTTCGCCTCCGCGCAGGGCTGATCACCGCACCGCGCTGACCACCCGCCTGTTCCGACCTTCCGCTCGGCGGGGCGCCCGCGGCCGATCGTGCGGCGCCCCGCATTCCTCGTCAAGGAGTCACCGTGTCCGACAACATCCTCGTCAACTTCGAGACCGTCCACCACGCGGCGGAGGAGGTGCGCGCCTCGGCCGGCCGCATCGACCACCTGCTGAACGACCTCAAGAGCGACGTCCAGAAGGTCTCCGGCAGCTGGCAGGGCGCCGCCCAGCAGGGCTACCAGACCTACCAGACCCAGTGGGACACCCGCGCCGCGGACCTGCAGAAGGTCTGCGCGCAGATCGCCACCTCGCTGGACAACGCGGCGACCAGCTACAAGACCACCGAGGACAACAACGCCAAGCTCTGGCAGTGACGACGCGTCCCCGGGCGGGGACGTGAGGGGGCGGGTACCCGGGCTCCGGGTGCCCGCCCCCGGTGCGCGGCAGGGGTGGACGACATGAGGGGTGGCAGGGTGTCCGGACGCGGGTACCGGAAGGCGGCCGCGGTGCTGGCCGCGCTCGCGGTGCTGGGCGGCCCGCTCGCGGCCCCGGCGGCGGCAGACGGCGGCCCCGGACTGGCCGCCGCGGGCGACTGCCCCAAGAACGCGCCCGACGTGCCGACCGTGCCGTGGTCGCTGCAGCGGCTGCTGCTGGACGAGCTGTGGCAGGGCGGGCGG
This sequence comes from Kitasatospora sp. NPDC051702, assembly GCF_040681575.1. Taxonomy (NCBI): domain Bacteria; kingdom Bacillati; phylum Actinomycetota; class Actinomycetes; order Kitasatosporales; family Streptomycetaceae; genus Kitasatospora; species Kitasatospora sp. NPDC051702. The sequence continues at coordinate 20,836 of NZ_JBFAZB010000050.1, read as the reverse complement.
ACCACCGGCAGGGACGTGCTGGTCGCGGTCATCGACACCGGTGTGGACGACCAGAACCCGCAGCTGGCCGGCAAGGTCCTGGAGGGCCCCAGCCTGCTGGTCAACCGGGAGACCAAGGAGAAGGTCCCGGGCGGCTCCAAGGACGATCCGGTCGGCCACGGCACCAAGGTGGCCGGCATCATCGCGGCCGGGCGCAGCGACCGGACGGGCTTCGTCGGGCTCGCCCCCGACGCCCGGATCCTCTCGATCCGGCAGAACGACAGCGACGGCAACGGGGACGTCTCCACCCTCGTCCAGGCCGTCAACGAGGCGGTCCGGGCCAAGGCCAGGGTCATCAACATCTCCCAGGACGTCCGCGGCGCGGGCACCGCGGCGTTCGGCGGCTACAACGAGCTGAAGGCCGCGATCCAGGCCGCCGAGGACGGCGGCGCCGTGGTGGTCGCCTCCACCGGCAACGACGGCAAGGAGGGCGACACCTATCCGGGCGCCTTCCCGACCGTGCTCGCCGTCGGCGCCTCCGACCGCAACAACGAGCGCGCCCCGTTCTCCCAGTACGGCTCCTTCGTGAAGGTCGCCGCGCCCGGGGTCGACATGCTCTCCACCGTCCCGCGCGGAGGCCAGTGCGTGGACAACGGCACCAGCTTCGCCGCGCCGTACGTGTCCGGGCTCGCCGCGCTGCTGGTCGGCGCCCACCCGGACTGGAAGCCGGCCCAGGTGCGGGCCTGGATCGAGCAGACCGCGCAGCGCACCGAGCGCGGCCCGAACCGGTTCATCGGCTGGGGCGTGGTGGACCCGGTCCGCGCCGTCACCAAGGCGCCCGACGTCGCACCGGCGACCCCGGCCCCGGACGCCCCCGTCCAGCTGGCGGCGGCCCCGATCGTGCCGCAGCCGGTCGGCCTCGGCGAGACCCAGGCCGACCGCGACGGCCGCACCGCGACGTACGTGCTCGCCGCCGGGGCGCTGCTGGTCGCCCTGCTGATCGGCGGCGGCGTGGTGCTGCGGGACCACCGCCGCCGGTCCGCCGACTGACCGCTGCGTACGGCGGCCGACCGGTCCGTGTGCGCAGCACCCCTCCGGTGGCCGGAGGAGTCCCGTGGGGCGCCTGTAACACCGCGGGCCCCTCGGCGCATCCAAGAGGTGTCGGGGAGCGCGGGCAACGGGGGCGGTACGCATGGGGTGGACCAGGTCGGGCCGGGAGGCCAAGGACGCCGAGTTCCTGGAACTCGTCTCGGTCCGCACCGGCCACCTGTACCGCTCGGCCTGCCTGCTCACCAGCGGCGACACCCACTACGCCGAGGACCTCGTCCAGGAGGCCCTCAGCCGGATGTACGTGCTGTGGCGGCGCAGCGCCTGGACGGGCGGCCGGGACCGGATCGACAACCCGGCGGCCTACACCCACACCGTGATGGTGCGTACCTTCCTGGCCCAGCAGCGCCGCCGTTCCAGCTCCGAACGCCCCACCGGGGAGCTCCCCGAACCGGAGGGGCGGGAGACGGACAGCACCCTGCGGCTGACCCTGCTGGACGCCCTCGGCCGGCTGCCGGCCAAGGACCGGGCCGTCCTGGTGCTGCGCTACTGGGAGGACCGCAGCGTCGAGGAGACCGCCGAGGCGATGCGCGTCTCCTCCGGGGCGGTCCGCACCCGCACCACCCGGGCCCTGGCCCGGCTGCGCACCCTGCTCGGCGACTCGCTGGCCGAGCTCGCCGCGCGCTGACACCTCCCGCAGACCACTTCCCGCACACCACGTCCCGCAGACCGCGACGCAAGGAGACGGTGACCACGCATGTCCCGACCCGAAGAGTTCGAGGACGATCTTCTCTACGCCATGACCCGCACCGGTGAGGGCTTCCGCACCGAGCCGGCCGACCTGGTCGCGGGGGGCTACCGGCGCGGCCGGAGCCGCTGGCGCCGGCGCTCCACCGCCGCGGTGCTGGGCGGCGCGGCCGCGCTGGCCCTGGTGGGCACCGGCACGCTGTACCTCACCGGCTCCGCCGGCCCGGCGCCGGTGCGCGCGGCCGCCGCCCCGAGCCCGGCGGCCGGCAGCGGCTCCGGTACCCCCTCGGCGGCCCCCTCCGCGCCCGCGACCTCCGCCGCCTCCCCGGCGGTCAAGCCGGTCGGCGGCGACGAGGTGCTGGCCGCCTTCCAGGCCCTGCTGCCCAAGGGGCAGGTCACCGACGGGCGGGGCACCGGCACCGAGCCCGCCGACGGCAAGCCGTGGGGAGGCGGCGTCGCCGCCGGCGCCTCGCTGGTCTTCGACGACGGCAGGGGCAGGTCCGCGATGGGCATCTCGCTGGGCCGCCTGGGGGAGGGCGACCCGGGCCGGGCGGAGAACACCTGCCCGGACGGGAAGCTCGTCCCGTACGACGCCTGCACCACCACCACGCTGCCCGGCGGCGGCACGCTGACGGTGCTGCAGGGCTACGAGTACCCGGACAAGCGGGCCACCACCAAGTGGTGGAACGCCAAGCTGACCGGCGCGGACGGCCGCCAGATCGAACTGTCCGAGTGGAACTCCCCGGCGGAGAAGGGCTCGCCGGACAGCCGCCCGCAGCCCCCGCTGTCGGCTGAGCAGCTCAAGGCGGTCGTCACCGACGCGTCCTGGGACCGGGTGATCGCCGCGATCCCGGTGCCCGCGCCGGTCAAGCCGCGGGACACCAGCCACGAGTACGGCCAGGAGGAGATCCTCGCGATCGCCGCGAAGCTGCTGCCCGCCGGGCTGACCGAGGCGAAGACCGGCGGCCAGCCGGGCTACGCGAACTTCGTGGTCGACGACGGCAGGGGCGAGTCCCTGGTGGAGATCAACGTGCAGGACTGGAGCGGCGGCAAGAGCCCGGCCGGGGAGATCTTCGACGGCGTCGCGCCCCAGCCGGACGGCACCAAGGTGGTCGTCCGCAAGCAGGCCGGCAACCCGGCGGGCTGGATCGTCGACACCCTGCACGCGGACGGCCTGCGGGTGGTGGTCGCCGCGTACAACAGCGGCAGCCAGCGGACCAAGGCGACCCGCAGCACCGCGGCGCTGAGCGACGACCAGCTGAAGGCGATCGCCACCGCGGCGGTCTGGAAGCTCAAGAAGTAGTGCCGGACACGGCAGTGCCCCGGGCGGGGGAGCCCGGGGCACTGCCGTGGGGGGTGGGGGAGGTGGGGGTCAGGACTGCTGGTCCTCGGGGAGGCTGATCACCCAGCGGGTGTCCTGCCGGGGGCGCAGGTAGAACAGCCAGTAGAGGGTGGCGACGGCGGTGATGCCGCCGGTCCACAGCAGGGGCTCGGCGTCGAGCTGGGTCATCACGTAGACCAGGACGGCGATCAGCACCACCGGGACGGCCGGCCACAGCGGCATCCGCCAGGCGGGGGCGTGCTTGTGGTGGGCGCGGCGGGAGAGCAGCGCGGCGATCGCGACCAGCAGGTACATCCCGGTGACGGCGACACCGGTGATGTTGCTCAGCAGCTCGCCCTTGACGAAGCAGAGCGCGGCGCCGGGGAGGCCGACGGCCAGGGTGGCGATCCACGGGGAGCCGAACCGGCCCAGGGTGGCGAAGGCCTTGTTGACCGGCTCGGGCCAGGCCTTGTCGCGGGCGGAGGCGAACAGCACCCGGGAGTTCTGGATGACCATGACGATGCCGGCGTTGATGATGGCCAGCGCGACGCAGAGGCTGATGAAGGTGCCGACCGCGGAGTTGCTCCAGGCGGTGACCATGCCGGAGATGTCGCCCGAGGTGAGGGTCTGCAGGTCGGGGGCGCCGACGGTGATGGCGACGACCGGGACGAGGATGACCGCGGCGGAGATGCCGAGCGTCCAGAGCACGGTGCGCGAGACGTTGCGGCGGGGGTTCTCCAGCTCCTCGGAGAGGTAGACGGCGGTGGAGAAGCCCTGGGTGATGAACAGGGCGATGCCGAGCGCGCCGACGACGGCGCCGATGCTCACCGTGGTGGCGGTGCCGTCGTCCCCGCTGACGACGCCGTGCAGCAGGCTGGGGGCGCCGCTGTTGGCGTGGGCGAAGCCGAGGACCGAGACGACACCGGCGGCGATGACCTCCAGGACCAGGAAGATGCCGGTGATCCAGGCGTTGGCGCGCAGGTCGAGCAGGCCGGCCAGGGTGGCGGCGAGCATCACGGCGGCGCCGGTGATGGCCTTGTCGACGTGCAGCACGGGGGCGAGGTAGTCGGCGGTGCCGAGGGCGATGACCGAGGGGACGATCATCACCACGATCAGCGACAGCACGAAGACCAGCCAGCCCATCAGCCGGCCGGCCAGGGTGCCGACCATCGCGTACTCGCCGCCGGCGCTGGGGATCAGGGTGCCGAGCTCGGAGTAACAGAACGCGACGGCCACGCAGAGCACGGTGCCGATGGCGATGGCCAGGGCGGTGGCGCTGCCGATGCTGGAGAAGAGCTCCGGCACGATCACGAAGAGCGTGGAGGCCGGGGTGACGCACGACAGCGTGAGCAGCGTGCCGCCCACGACGCCGATCGAGCGCTTGAGCTGCTGGGGAGCGGCGCCCTCGGCCGCCGTGGCGGCTACGGTCTGTGGCGGGCGAAGCGTGTCGGTCATCTGGCTTCCGATCGGCTCTGTGCGGTCCTGGGGGTGGGAGCGGTATCGCCTCCGCTGGCTGGCTGCTCGGGTCCTTCGTCGGTCGCTCCCGGGGCGCAATGGAACCTTGGGCGTATTGATCGCGTCAACGCCGGAACTGCTTCGGAATCCGTTGCAGTACGGGGCATAAACATGCGATCTGATGATCGCTTTCAGTCATTGCGAGGTTTGTCCGCCTTGTTACCTCGGCCACATCGCGTGTGAATCCAAGGTGAACAGAGTGTTGAAGGCTGATATTCAAAGGCGTCGACCCGGGTGGACAGTGGTACGCCCAGGCACCTCCGACGTGTCCGGCGGCCCCCGCCCGGGGTGCGGGAACCGCAGCCCCGGCCCGGAAAGATCTAGGTAACGTTTCAGCACCTGGGACGCGGAGGGGCCGGACTCCCGGAGTCCGGCCCCTCTGCTCACCGTCCGTAGCCGGACCGCCGTCACGCCACCGGCAGCCAGCCGGTCTGGACCATCTGCCCGCCGGTCGCCCGGCGCGACACGAACACCCCGCGCCCCGGCGGCAGCGGCATCGGCCGGACCGCCCCCAGCAGCGCGCCCTCGTCCCGGTTCCCGGAGAGGATCACGCCCTGCCCGCCGAGCTCGCGCATCCGCTGCAGCACCGGCTCGTACAGCGAGCGCCCGGCGCCGCCCGCGCTGCGCGCCACGATCACCCGCAGGCCGATGTCCCGCGCGAACGGCAGGAACTCGGCCAGCGGCGCCAGCGGGTTGCCCGAGCTCGTCGCGACCAGCTCGTAGTCGTCCACGATCACGAACATGTCCTTGCCGCTGTACCAGCTGCGGTTGCGCAGCTGCTCGGCGGTCACGTCCGGGCCGGGCAGGCGGCGGGCGCAGGCCCCGCGCAGCATGTCCACGACGGACGCCATGGCCGGCTGCGCCGCCGCGTACTCCACCAGGTACTCCGACGGGACGGCGCCCAGCAGCGCGCGGCGGTAGTCGCCGACCACGATGCCCGCCTGGTCCGGCGTGTACCGCTCGGTGATCTGCTTGACCAGCATCCGCAGCAGCGCCGACTTCCCGGACTCGGTGTCGCCGAAGACGATGAACAGCGGATCGGTCTCGAAGTTCACGAAGGCCGGTGCCAGCTCGGCCTCGTCCACGCCGAACGCGACGCCGCGCTCCGGGTGCTCGAAGCCCTTCGGGAGCGCGTGCCCGTCCAGGACGGCCGGCAGCATCCGGACCTGCGGGGCGCGCGGCCCGCTCCAGGCCCCGTCGACGGCGGCCACCAGGCCGGCCACCCCGTCCTGCAGGTCGTCCACCGTGGAGGCCCCGTCCAGCCGCGGCAGGCCGGAGAGGAAGTGCAGCCGCTCCGGGGTGATGCCGCGCCCGGCCAGCGGCGGCACGTTCTGCGCCACCCGGCGGTCCACCTCGGACTCCATCGCGTCGCCGAGCTTCAGCTCGGTGCGGTTCTGCAGCAGGTCCTTCAGCGCCGGACGCACCTCCGCGTACCGCGCCGCGGTGATGATCAGGTGGACGCCGTAGCCGAGGCCGCGCTGGGCGATGTCGCCGATCACCGGCTCCAGCACCTCGAACTCCTGCTTGAAGGTGTTCCAGCCGTCGATCACCAGGAACACGTCGCCGAACGCCTCGTCCGGCAGCTGCCCGGCCGCGCGGCGCGCCCGGTACGTCCCGATGGTGTCGATCCCGGCGGCCCGGAACAGCTCCTCGCGCCGGTTCAGCACCCCGTGCACCTCGGAGACCATCCGGCGCACCTTGTCGACGTCCAGGCGCCCGGCGACCCCGCCGACGTGCGGCAGCCCGGCCAGCGACCGGAAGCTGCCCGCGCCGAAGTCCAGCAGGTAGAACTGCACCTCCAGCGGGGTGTGGGTGAGCCCGAACGAGGCGACGGTGGTGCGCACCACCGTCGACTTGCCCGAGCGCGGGCCGCCCACCACCAGGCCGTGGCCGGCCGCCCCCGCGTAGTCCACCTCCAGGATGTCGGTCTTCTGCTCCCGGGGCTTGTCCACGATCCCGATCGGCGCCCGCAGCCGGCCCATCGGGAAGCCGGGCGCGGTCAGGCCGCGCTCCGGCACCACCTGCAGCGGCGGCAGCAGGTGGTCCATGCTCGGCGCCTCCTCCAGCGGCGGCAGCCACACCTGGTGCGCGGCCGGGCCCTGGCCCGTCATCCGCTGCACGAACACGTCGAGCACGGTGTCGACCAGCGCGTCGTCCTGCTCCGGGGTCTGCGGCACCTCCTGCTCGGCCGCCGGCTCCGGCAGCTCCACCCGGGCCGCGGTGAACAGCACCGGTCGCGCGTTCACCCGGTGCCCGCCGGTCGACCGCTGCTGCCCCGGCGCCCGGTAGGGCCCGGAGACGTACGCGGCCTTGAACCGCTCCATCACGTCCTCGCCGAACTTGAGGTACCCGACGCCGGGCACCGGCGGCAGGTGGTACGCGTCCGGCACCCCGATCGCCGCCCGCGACTCGGCCGCCGAGAAGGTGCGCAGACCGATCCGGTAGGAGAGATAGGTGTCCAGACCGCGCAGCTTGCCCTCCTCCAGGCGCTGCGAGGCCAGCAGCAGGTGCACCCCGAGCGACCGGCCGATCCGGCCGATCTGGATGAACATCTCGATGAAGTCCGGCTTGGCGGTGAGCAGTTCGGAGAACTCGTCGATGATCAGCACCAGCGAGGGCAGCGGGTCCAGCGCCGCGCCGGCCGCCCGGGCCCGCTCGTACTCGTGGATGTTGGCGTAGTTGCCCGCCGAGCGCAGCAGCTCCTGGCGGCGGTGCAGCTCGCCCTCGATCGCGTCGCGCATGCGGTCGACCAGGGTGAGCTCGCCCTCCAGGTTGGTGATCACCGCGGAGGTGTGCGGCATGTCGGCCATGCCGGAGAAGGTCGCGCCGCCCTTGAAGTCGGCGAGGACGAAGTTGAGGATCTCCGAGGAGTGCGACATCGCCAGCGCCAGCACCAGGGTGCGCAGCAGCTCCGACTTGCCGGAGCCGGTCGCGCCGACGCACAGGCCGTGCGGGCCCATGCCCTCCAGCGCGGCCTCCTTGATGTCCAGGTACACGTGCTCGCCGTTGGCGCCGACGCCGATCGGCACCCGCATCCGCTCGTGCTGCGCGCGCGGGCGCCAGCTGCGGGTCACGTCGAAGGAGCCCGGGTCGCCCGAGTTCATCAGGTCGGTGAAGTCCAGGTTGGACAGCAGCGGCTCGTCGTCACCGCCGGCCGAGATCCGGTACGGCGCCAACTGGCGCGCCAGCGCCTCGGACTGCCAGACCGACAGGAGGTCCGGCTTGCCGGTGTACGTCGCCCCGGAGGCCGAGCGCAGCACCAGCTCCTGCGGGCCGACCGTCACCATCAGGTGCCCGCTCGGCTCGTCCAGGTCGCCCGGGACCACCTCGATGACGGTCACCCCCTGCACGCCCTCCGAGCCCGCCAGCAGCGAGTCGTGCGGCACCCCGGCACCGTCCATCACCACCACCAGGTGCGGCTGGTCGGCCACCGGGGAGGCGTCCCGGACGAACCGCTGGCGGCCGGCCAGCTCCTCCTGGAGCAGGTGCTCCAGCTCGCCCAGGTCGGTGGCGACCAGCCGGCGCGAGCCCGCGCCGTCGGCCTCCTTGCGGTGCTGGTTGTGCGGGAGCCACTTGGTCCACTCCCACTCCTCGGCGGCGCCCGGCGCCGCGGCCACCGCGACCAGCAGGTCGTCGGGGGAGTGCAGGGTGGTCAACTGGGCGATCATCGCGCGCACGTTGCCGTACACCGAGTCCGCGTCCCCGCAGACGGTGATGTGGTAGAAGGCGCGCAGCGACACCGCCAGGGGCAGGTCCTGCAGGGTGCCGTGAGCCTTGAGGAAGGAGTGCATGGCGGCCGAGGACAGCGGCTCCAGCTCGTCCATCGGAGCGGTCTGCGGGGCCACCAGCGGCGTGGACAGCTGCACCGGGCCCAGGCCCACCCGGATCTGGGCGAAGTCGCCGTCCCCGGTGCGGCGTTCCCAGAGCCGTCGGCCGTCCGCGACGATCGACCACAGCTGGTCCGGCGCGGGGTTCAGGAACAGCAGCGCGCCGCGCTGGCGCTCCGCGGTGCGGCGCACCTGGCGGCGCATCTGCTGCAGGTACTTGAGGTAGTCGCGGCGCTCGTCCGCCAGCGCGGTCGAGCCGCCCTTGCGGGCCCGCACGATCTGCGCCAGCACCATGCCGACCGTCGAGGCGATCATCAGACCGCCCATGATCTTCATCGGGGCCGCCGCGCCGGGCGCGAAGAAGAACACCGCGGAGCCGCCCATGCCGAGCATCGGCAGGATGCTCATCAGCCAGTCCTCGCCGCCCTGCCGGGGCAGTTCGGGAGGGCTCACCAGCTCCACCGGCTCGTCCGGCACCGCCGGCGGATAGGCCCTGGCCGGGCGCTTGACCGTGATCACACCCATGTGTCATCCACCCCGCGGCGTCGATCGATCACTTCGGCATCAGCCCTCACGCAACTGGACCCGCACGGCTCGTACGGGTTTCACCACGGGTGAGGACGCGCCTGCACGGCGCCGCCCCCGCTCCGCCGACCGCAGGTACCGGGTCGGGCCCGCCGCCCCGTACCGTGCGCAGGCGCCGATCCTAACGGTCGTCGCCGCCGCCCCCGCCAGGCCCCGCACCGGCCGCCGGCCCCGGCCCCGCGCCGCCGCCGGGCACGGAGCGAGCGGTAGGGTAACGCCGCGCCAACCGGCGGCCCGGCCGGGCCCGTTCACGGACGACCGGACGCCCGCGCAGCAGCCACACCGAGTGCCGCCGTGCCGCGGCACCGTCAACGAGGGGGAGCGCCCAGTGCGTCGAAGGATCGAGGTGCGGGCATGAGCGAGCAGCGCGGGCCCGTCGTCGGAGCACCCGCCGGGCGGAGCGGGGGGCGGGCATGAGCAGCGCCGCCGCGACCGGCTACTGCCGGGTCACCGTCGTCGCCCCGGACCGCCGGATCGACGTCGCCCTGCCCGAGGACGTCCCGCTCGCGGACGTCTACCCCGAGGTGCTCCGGCTGGCCAACCAGTCCCAGCCCGACGGCGCCCCGACCGGCTTCTACCTGGTCCGCCGGGACGGCACCGTCCTCGACAGCGGCCTGCCGCTCGCCGCCCAGCAGGTCCGCGACGGCGACCTGCTCGCGCTGCGCCCCTTCGCCGAGTCGCTCCCGCCGGCCGTCTACGACGACGTCGCCGACGCCATCGCCAGCGCCGTCGAGGCCGACCGCCGGTTCTGGAGCGCCGAGCTGATGCGGGCCTTCGGCCTGATCGGCGCCGGGCTCCTGCTCACCCTGCTGGGCTTCGCGCTCTGGTTCTCCGACCTGCGCCACGACATGCACGGCCTGCCCGGCGTCCTGGCCGGCGTCACCGCCGTCGTCCTCACCGCACTGGCCGGCGTCCGCGCCCGGGTCTACCAGGACGCCCACGCCGCCCTGGCGCTCGGCCTCGGCGCCCTGCCGCACGCCATGATCGGCGGCAGCGGGCTGATCGCCGTCACCCACCCGTGGGACGGCCCCGGCCGGCTCCAGTTCCTGGCCGGCTGCGTCACCGTCCTGGTCGTCGCCGTGCTGCTGGTCGGCCTGCTGCCCGAGCAGGACGCGGTGTTCGTCGCCGCCGCGCTGGTCGCCGCCGCCGGTGCGCTCGCCACCTTCGCCGCCGTCCTGCTGCCGGAGACCCCGGCGGGCCACATCGCCGCCGTCACCGGCGTCGCCGCGGTGGCCGCCGTCGGCTTCCTGCCCGGCCTGTCCGCCCGCTTCGCCCGGCTGCCCGTCGGCTTCAGCGCCCCCGGCCAGACGCGCACCCGCAGCCGCGACTACGACGAGGAGGCGGAGCGCGCCGAGGCCGTCCAGTACGAGCGGATCGCCCACCAGGCCCGCCGCGGCCACGAGGTGCTGGTCGGCCTGGTCGGCGGCTGCGCCGCGGTCGTGGTCGGCTCCTGCGCGGTGCTCGGCTTCACCGACCGGACCTTCCCCGAGCTGCTCGCGCTCGCCCTGGGGATCGCCACCATGCTGCGCGCCCGGCTGTTCCGCTACACCGCGCAGGTCTTCAGCCTCACCATCGCCGGGCTGCTCGGCCTCTCCCTGCTGATCGTCGGCCTGTCCCTGCACACCCCGCAGTACGTCCTGCGCGCCACCAGCGCCGCCCAGGTCGACCTGCGCACCGTCTGGCTGGCCGCCTCGATCGCGTTCGGTGCCGCGCTGCTCACCGCGATCGCCCTGGTGGTGCCCCGGCTGGGCGTCTCCCCGTTCTGGGGGCGCATCCTGGACCTGGTCGACAGCCTCACGCTGATCTCGCTGGTCCCGCTCGCGCTCGCCGTGCTGGACGTCTACCGGCTGGTCCGCGGCGCCACCGGCTGACCGGCCCGCACCCCTCCGCGGCCGCCCGCCCCGGCCCGCCGACCGGTGGCGTGGGCGGCACTGGTACGCTTGGCCTTCGAGCGCAGCCGTGTGTCCGCCCCCTTGGGTCGCAGACCGCCGGCCGCGCTCGTACGACACCGAGTTCTCACTGAGTCCTGTGCTGTCGACCAGGACCGCTCGGTAGACCCCGAAGGAGTTGCAGTGGCTCTCGCCTCTGACGTCAAGAAGCAGATCATCGCCGAGTTCGGCACCAAGGAGGGCGACACCGGCTCCCCCGAGGTCCAGGTGGCCATGCTCTCCCGTCGCATCTCGGACCTGACCGAGCACCTGAAGTCCCACAAGCACGACCACCACTCGCGCCGCGGCCTGCTGATCCTGGTCGGCCAGCGTCGCCGCCTGCTGCAGTACCTGGCCAAGAAGGACATCGAGCGCTTCCGTACGCTCGTCGACCGCCTGGGCATCCGTCGTGGTGCCGCCGGCGGCGCCCGCTAAGACCGCCGCTCGGGGCGGCTCCCCACACCGGGGAGCCGCCCCTCGCGCGTATGCCGCGGTGTTCGAACCGCGGCGCCCGGACATAACAACTCGCGCGCACCTCCCCGGGTGCCCGAGGATTGCACCGTAGGGTTGTGGGCATGCCGGGTGATGGCGCACCAGCGCGCCACCCGGGCACAAGGACCCGAACCCCCGCGGGCCGAAGGCTTCAAACGGAAGCCGCCCGCATCCGAGAGAGCGTCCAGACGCGGACCGCCCGCCCCGGCCCGGCAGCCGTGAGGCGCCGGTCCTCGGTAGTGGCCCCCGGAAACCCCGCCGGACGAGCGGGGAGCCCCGGAGGCTTCGATCGAAGACCGGCCCGACTGCCGGCTTCCCTGACGGGAGGACCCGGTCGGCCGGCAGGCAGTACGCGGGGACGCTCTCCCGGAGACGTACGAAAGAGGAGATCTTCCAGGTGGAAGAGAACGTGTTCTACGCCGAGGCCGTGATCGACAACGGCTCCTTCGGCACCCGTACCATCCGCTTCGAGACCGGCCGCCTGGCCCGTCAGGCCGCCGGCTCCGCCGTGGCCTACCTGGACGACGACACCATGGTGCTGTCGGCCACCAGCGCGTCCAAGCAGCCGAAGGAGCACTTCGACTTCTTCCCGCTGACCGTGGACGTCGAGGAGCGGATGTACGCCGCGGGCCGCATCCCCGGCTCGTTCTTCCGTCGCGAGGGCCGGCCCTCCGAGGACGCGATCCTCACCTGCCGCCTGATCGACCGCCCGCTGCGTCCGTCCTTCGTCAAGGGCCTGCGCAACGAGGTCCAGGTCGTCGTCACCGTGATGGCGCTCAACCCCGACCACCTGTACGACGTGGTCGCGATCAACGCCGCCTCCGCCTCCACCCAGCTGGCGGGCCTGCCGTTCTCCGGCCCGATCGGTGGCGTCCGCGTCGCGCTGATCAAGGGCCAGTGGGTGGCCTTCCCGACCCACAGCGAGCTGGAGTCGGCCGTCTTCGACATGGTCGTCGCCGGTCGCGTCCTGCCGGACGGCGACGTCGCGATCATGATGGTCGAGGCCGAGGCCACCGACAAGACCATCAAGCTGGTCGGCGACGGTGCCGAGGCCCCGACCGAGGACGTCGTCGCGGCCGGTCTCGACGCCGCCAAGCCGTTCATCAAGGTCCTCTGCGCCGCCCAGTCGCAGCTCGCCGCCCAGGCCGCCAAGCCGACCGGCGAGTTCCCGGTCTTCCTGGACTACCAGGACGACGTCCTCGCCGCGCTGACCGCCGCCGTCAAGGACGAGCTCGCCCAGGCCCTGACCATCCCGGGCAAGCAGGAGCGCAACAACGAGCTGGACCGCGTCAAGGCGCTGGCCGCCGAGAAGCTGCTCCCCGAGTTCGAGGGCCGCGAGAAGGAGATCAGCGCCGCCTACAACGCGCTGACCAAGAAGATCGTCCGCGAGCGCGTCATCAAGGACAAGGTCCGCATCGACGGCCGCGGTGTCACCGACATCCGCACCCTGGCCGCCGAGGTCGAGGCCATCCCGCGCGTGCACGGCTCGGCCCTGTTCGAGCGCGGCGAGACCCAGATCCTGGGCGTCACCACGCTGAACATGCTGCGCATGGAGCAGCAGCTGGACACGCTCTCCCCGGAGACGCGCCGCCGCTACATGCACAACTACAACTTCCCGCCGTACTCGGTCGGCGAGACCGGCCGCGTGGGCTCGCCCAAGCGCCGCGAGATCGGCCACGGCGCGCTGGCGGAGCGGGCGATCATCCCCGTCCTGCCCTCGCGCGAGGAGTTCCCGTACGCCATCCGCCAGGTCTCCGAGGCGCTCGGCTCCAACGGGTCCACCTCGATGGGCTCGGTCTGCGCCTCCACCATGTCGCTGCTGAACGCCGGTGTGCCGCTGAAGGCCGCCGTCGCCGGCATCGCCATGGGCCTGATCTCCCAGGAGATCGACGGTGAGACCCACTACGTCGCGCTGACCGACATCCTGGGTGCCGAGGACGCGTACGGCGACATGGACTTCAAGGTCGCCGGTACCCGCAACTTCATCACCGCCCTGCAGCTGGACACCAAGCTCAACGGCATCCCGGCGTCGGTGCTCGCCGCCGCGCTGAAGCAGGCCCGCGACGCCCGCCTGCACATCCTCGACGTGATGAACGAGGCCATCGACTCCCCGGACGAGATGTCCCCGAACGCGCCGCGCATCATCACCATCAAGATCCCGGTGGACAAGATCGGCGAGGTCATCGGCCCCAAGGGCAAGATGATCAACCAGATCCAGGAGGACACCGGCGCCGAGATCACGATCGAGGACGACGGCACCATCTACATCGGTGCCGCCGACGGCCCGGCCGCCGAGGCCGCCCGCACCACGATCAACCAGATCGCCAACCCGACCATGCCGGAGGTCGGCGAGCGCTACCTGGGCACCGTGGTGAAGACCACGACGTTCGGCGCGTTCGTCTCGCTCATGCCGGGCAAGGACGGCCTGCTGCACATCTCGCAGATCCGCAAGCTGGCCGGCGGCAAGCGCGTCGAGAACGTCGAGGACGTCCTCGGCGTCGGCGCCAAGGTGCAGGTCGAGATCGCCGAGATCGACCCGCGCGGCAAGCTCTCCCTGATCCCCGTCATCGAGGGCGAGGAGGGCGGCGAGGCCGCTTCCGAGTGAAGCGCCGCTAGCTGACCCCTTGCGGCCCGTACGCCTCCCGGCGTGCGGGCCGCACCCTGTTGCCCCCGCGTTCGTCCGCGCGTTCCCGCGCGCGTTTCCTCTGGAGGTACCCCCCGTGGCTCAGGCCCCGGCGGCGAAGCAGCGCCCCGGCACCACCCGGACCCTGCTCAAGGGCGTCGACGGCGCCGGCACGGTGCGCCGCACCGTCCTCCCCGGCGGCCTGCGGGTCGTCACCGAAACCCTGCCGACGGTGCGCTCCGCGACCTTCGGCATCTGGGTCGGCGTCGGCTCGCGGGACGAGACCCCGCAGCTCAACGGCGCCACCCACTACCTGGAGCACCTGCTCTTCAAGGGCACCGAGCGGCGCAGCGCGCTGGACATCTCGGCGGCCCTGGACGCGGTCGGCGGCGAGATGAACGCCTTCACCGCGAAGGAGAACACCTGCTACTACGCCCGGGTCCTGGACACCGACCTGCCGCTGGCCATCGACGTGGTCTGCGACATGCTCACCGGCTCGCTGATCCGCCCCGAGGACGTCGACGCCGAGCGCGGCGTCATCCTCGAGGAGATGGCGATGGCCGAGGACGACCCGGGCGACGTCGTGCACGACCTCTTCGCCAGGGTGATCTACGGCAGCGGCCCGCTCGGCCGCCCGATCCTCGGCACCCAGGAGACCATCAAGGCGCTCACCCGGGACCAGATCGCCGGCTTCTACCACCGCCGCTACCGGCCCGAGAACCTGGTCGTCTCGGCGGCCGGCAACCTCGACCACCGCAAGGTCGTCAAGCAGGTCGAGCAGGCCTTCGCGCCGGTGCTGGCCCGCTCGGAGGCGGCCCCCGCCGAGGCCCGCCGCGGCGTCAAGGCGCTGCGCACGGCCGGCAAGGTCGAGGTGCTCAACCGCTCCACCGAGCAGGCCCACCTGGTGCTGGGCGTGCCCGGGGTGCCCCGGCACGACGAGCGCCGCTGGGCGATGGGCGTGCTCAACGCCGCCCTCGGCGGCGGGATGAGCTCCCGGCTGTTCCAGGAGGTCCGGGAGAAGCGCGGCCTCGCCTACTCGGTGTACTCGTACTCCTCCTCCTACGCGGACAGCGGCCTGTTCGGCATCTACGCCGGCTGCCAGCCCAAGCGGGTCGAGGAGGTGCTGCGGATCTGCCGCGCCGAGCTGGCGAAGGTGGTCGCCGAGGGCATCACCGAGGAGGAGCTGCAGCGCGCGATCGGCCAGATCTCCGGTTCCACCGTGCTCGGCATGGAGGACACCGGCTCGCTGATGAACCGGATCGGCAAGGCCGAGCTCAGCTACGGCCACCACCTGTCGGTGGACGAGATGCTGGGCCGGATCGCGGCCGTGACCCTGGACGACGTGCACGAGGTGGCCCGTGATGTGCTGGGCGCGTACCGGCCGTCGCTGGCGCTGATCGGCCCGGTCAACGACAGGCGGGCGGCCAAGCTCGCCGACCTGCTGGTGTGAGAGGACTACCGCTATGACGCTGCGTGTCGCCGTGATCGGCGCCCGGGGACGGATCGGCTCCGAGGCGGTCAAGGCGGTGGAGGCCGCTCCGGACATGGAGCTGGTCGCCACCCTCGGCCGCGGGTCGAAGCCGCAGGAGCTGACCGAGGCCGGTGCCCAGGTCGCCGTCGAGCTGACCCACCCGGACTCGGTGATGGGCAACCTCGACTACTGCCTGAACCACGGCATCCACGTGGTCACCGGCACGACCGGCTGGACCGACGAGCGGCTCGACACCGTCCGCGGCCTGCTGGCCGGGGCGCCGGAGCTCGGTCTGCTGATCGCGCCGAACTTCTCCATCGGTGCGATCCTCGGCATGAAGTTCGCCCAGACGGCGGCCCGGTACTTCGAGTCGGTCGAGGTGGTCGAGCTGCACCACGACCGCAAGGCCGACGCCCCCAGCGGCACCGCCACCCGCACCGCGCAGCTGATCGCCGCGGCCCGCGCCGAGGCCGGCCGGCCGCCCCAGCAGGACCCGACCACCCACGGCCTGCCCGGCGCCCGCGGCGCCGACGTGGACGGGGTGCCGGTGCACGCCGTCCGGCTGCGCGGCCTGCTCGCGCACCAGCAGGTGATGTTCGGCGACACCGGTGAGACGCTGACCATCCGGCACGACTCGCTGCACCACAGCAGCTTCATGCCGGGCATCCTGCTGGGCGTCCGCAAGGTCGTCGACCACCCGGGGCTGACCTTCGGCCTCGAGCACTTCCTGGACCTGTGACCGTGCCGATCCCCAGGAGCGCGTCATGACCTCCCGTACCGGCTTCTTCGTCCTGTCCGGCGTGCTGCTGCTGGTCGCCCTGATCTGCGTGGGGGAGGGCGTCCAGCTGGTCGCCACCGGCAAGCCGCTCGGCATCGGCATCGGGGTGTGCGCCTTCGTGATCCCGGTGATCGGCGTCTGGTTCCTGCGCCAGACCGTCCGCTTCGGCCGGGCCAGCGAGCTGCTCGCCCGGCAGCTCGAGGCCGAGGGCGGCCTGCCCGTGGACGAGCTGGTGCGCACCGGGGGCGGGCGGATCGACCGTGCCTCGGCCGACGCGGTGTTCGCCCGGCGCCGGACGGAGGCGGAGGCCTCGCCGGCCGACTGGCGGGTCTGGTTCCGCCTCGCGGTGGCGTACGCCGACGCCGGTGACACCCCGCGGGCCCGCAAGACCATGCAGCACGCCATCAGGCTGCACAGCACCGATCCCGCAAGGAGCAACGCGTGAGCGACGAAGCGCCGGTCCCCGGCTTCCGCAGCGACGTCACGGTGGAGCTGGTCCGCAGTGCCGCCGCCGACTCGGACGTCATCTGGGCGGCCCGGGTCTCGACCGCGGGGGAGCAGTCCCTGGAGGCGGTGCGGGAGGACCCGGAGAAGTCCGCGGGCCTGATCAACTTCCTGATGCGGGACCGGCACGGCACGCCCTTCGAGCACAACTCGATGACCTTCTTCATCAGTGCGCCGATCTTCGTGTTCCGCGAGTTCCACCGGCACCGCAGCGGCTGGTCGTACAACGAGGAGTCCGGCCGCTACCGCGAGCTGCAGCCGGTCTTCTACGTCCCGGCGGAGGAGCGCAAGCTCGTCCAGCAGGGCCGCCCGGGCCGCTACGAGTTCGTCGAGGGCACCCCGGAGCAGCACCGCACCACCACGGAGGCGATGGAGGCGGCGTACCGCGAGTCCTACGCCCGCTACCGGGAGATGCTGGCGGCCGGCGTGGCCCGCGAGGTGGCCCGCGCGGTGCTGCCGGTCGGCCTGTTCTCCTCGATGTACGCGACCTGCAACTCCCGCTCGCTGATGCACTTCCTGTCGCTGCGGACCAAGCGGGAGAACTCGGCGGTGCCGTCCTTCCCGCAGCGCGAGATCGAGATGGTCGCCGAGCAGATGGAGCAGGAGTGGGCGAGGCTGATGCCGCTCACCCATGCGGCCTTCGAGAAGCACGGCCGGGTCGCCCCCTGACCTGGGGCGATGGGCATATGGCCTGAGTGTCTGGCATGTCTGGATTGCGGCTTTTCTGGCCGCTCCCTACATTCGTGAACACGGATCCCGGTGCTGCCCGAACCCCCGAGCGGGCAGCACCGGGATCCCACCCCTCCGCCGTTCCCCCCGCCCGGCCCCGTCCGGCCGCCGCCCGTTTCGGCCGCTCACGGCACCTGCCCGATGTCCGAACCCTGGACCGGTGTGGGTACCGCCCCACCGCCTACGAGTAGCTTTGGACGCATGGCTCCGACCTCCACCCCCCAGACGCCCTTCGGCCGGGTCCTGACCGCGATGGTCACCCCGTTCACCGCCGACGGCGGACTCGACCTCGACGGCGCCCAGCGCCTCGCCACGCACCTCGTCGACTCCGGCAACGACGGTCTCGTCGTCAACGGCACCACCGGTGAGTCCCCGACCACCAGCGACGCCGAGAAGGCCCAGCTCGTCCGCGCCGTGGTGGAGGCGGTCGGGGACCGTGCCCACGTGGTCGCGGGCGTCGGCACCAACGACACCCACCACAGCGCCGAACTGGCCCGCCAGGCCGAGGCCGCCGGAGCCCACGGCCTGCTGGTCGTCACCCCGTACTACAGCAAGCCCCCGCAGGAGGGCCTGTACCGGCACACCGTGCACATCGCCGACGCCACCGGCCTGCCGGTCATGCTCTACGACATCCCGGGCCGCAGCGGCGTCGCGCTCTCCCACGAGACGCTGGTCCGCCTCGGCGAGCACCCGCGGATCGTCGCCAACAAGGACGCCAAGGGGGACCTCGGCGCGGCCTCCTGGGCCATCGCCCGTTCCGGCCTCGCCTGGTACTCCGGCGACGACGTCCTCAACCTGCCGCTGCTCTCCGTCGGGGCCGCCGGTGTGGTCAGCGTCGTCGGGCACGTGGTGGCCGGCGAACTGCGTGCGATGATCGACGCGTACCTGTCCGGCGATGTGGCCAAGGCCACTGCGATCCACCAGAGCCTGCTCCCGGTGTTCAGCGGTATGTTCCGCACGCAGGGCGTCATCCTCACCAAGGCGGCACTGGGGCTCCAGGGCCTCCCGGCCGGCCCGCTGCGGCTGCCCCTGGTCGGTGCGACTCCCGAGGAGATCGCGCAATTGACGAAGGATCTCGCCGCCGGCGGGGTACACCTGTAGCAGACACAGACGTGCGCGCCCCGGCTCGCCGGACCCTCACGGGCCCGCCGCTGGACCGGACCGAAGGCGCGAGAGCACAGACCCGGTAGGAAAACGACACTGAGAACGCACGCCATATGTCTCCAGGGGAGGACCCTGGACATATGGCGTGCGTCGTGAGGAGAGTCTTTTGAGTCACCCGCATCCCGAACTCGGCGCGCCCCCCGCCCTGAAGGAGGGCGCCCTCCGCATCACTCCGCTCGGCGGCCTCGGCGAGATCGGCCGCAACATGACGGTCTTCGAGTACGGGGACCGCATCCTGATCGTCGACTGCGGCGTCCTCTTCCCCGAGGACGAGCAGCCCGGTGTGGACCTGATCCTCCCGGACTTCAGCTACATCCGGGACCGCCTCGACAAGATCGACGGCATCGTCCTCACCCACGGCCACGAGGACCACATCGGCGCCGTACCGTTCCTCCTGCGGGAGAACCCGGACATCCCGCTGATCGGCTCGAAGCTGACCCTCGCCCTGATCGAGGCCAAGCTCGCCGAGCACCGCATCCGGCCGTACGTGCTGGAGGTGAAGGAGGGCCAGCGCGAGCGCATCGGTCCCTTCGACTGCGAGTTCATCGCGGTCAACCACTCCATCCCGGACGCCCTCGCGGTCGCGGTCCGCACCCCCGCGGGCATGGTCGTCGCCACCGGCGACTTCAAGATGGACCAGCTGCCGCTCGACGGCCGCCTCACCGACCTGCCGACCTTCGCCAAGCTGGCGGAGGAGGGCATGGACCTGCTGCTGGTGGACTCCACCAACGCCGAGGTCCCCGGCTTCATCCCGCACGAGCGGGACATCTCGGCCGCGCTGCGGAACGTGTTCGCCAACGCCGACAAGCGCATCATCGTCGCCTCCTTCGCCAGCCACGTGCACCGCATCCAGCAGGTGCTGGACGCCGCGCACGAGTACAAGCGCAAGGTCGCCTTCGTCGGCCGCTCGATGGTCCGCAACATGGGCATCGCCCGCGACCTCGGATACCTCAAGGTCCCCGGCAACATGGTCGTCGACGTCAAGCAGCTGGACGACCTGCCGGACAAGGAGGTCGTGCTGATCTGTACCGGCTCGCAGGGCGAGCCGATGGCCGCGCTGTCCCGGATGGCCAACCGCGACCACCAGATCCGCATCGTCGAGGGCGACACCGTCGTCCTGGCCTCCTCGCTGATCCCGGGCAACGAGAACGCCGTCTACCGGGTCATCAACGGCCTGACCCGCTGGGGCGCCAAGGTCGTGCACAAGGGCAACGCCAAGGTGCACGTCTCGGGCCACGCCTCGGCCGGCGAGCTGCTGTACTTCTTCAACATCTGCAAGCCGCGCAACCTGATGCCCGTCCACGGCGAGTGGCGGCACCTGCGCGCCGCCGCCGACCTGGGCATCGCCACCGGTGTGCCGCGCAACCGCGTGGTCATCGCCG
Source organism: Kitasatospora sp. NPDC051702 (assembly GCF_040681575.1). Classification (NCBI taxonomy): domain Bacteria; kingdom Bacillati; phylum Actinomycetota; class Actinomycetes; order Kitasatosporales; family Streptomycetaceae; genus Kitasatospora; species Kitasatospora sp. NPDC051702. The sequence goes on along the minus strand of NZ_JBFAZB010000050.1, from coordinate 744 downwards.
AGGACGGCGTCTGCGTCGACCTCGAGAGCGGCGTCGCCCGCATCGTCGGCAAGGTGCAGGCCGGGTACGTCTACGTGGACGGTGCCTCGGTCGGTGACATCACCGAGGCCTCGCTGAAGGACCGCAGAATCCTCGGCGAGGAGGGCTTCATCTCGGTCTTCGTCGCGGTCGACTCGGCCAACGGCAAGATCGTGGGCGGCCCGACCATCCAGGCCCGCGGTTCCGGCATCGAGGACAGCGCGTTCGCGCCGGTCGTCGCCAAGCTCCAGGAGGCCCTGGACCGCTCGGCGAGCGACGGCGTCCTGGAGCCGCGCCAGGTCCAGCAGCTGGTCCGCCGGACCATCGGCAAGTGGGTGGCGGACAACTACCGCCGCCGGCCGATGATCCTCCCGGTCGTCGTCGAGGTCTGATGCCGTGAGGGCCTGGTCCCTGGCCCGGGCCGGCTCCTGAGGGGTGCCACCCCGCAGGAGCGGGCCAGGCCGGTCCCGGTTTGACGTGGGGCAGCCCGGTGCGTAATGTTCTCCGGGTTGCCCCACGGGACGGCCCCGCCGGAAGTTCTCGAATATGAATTCGGGAATGACCGCGGAAAACGGCCCGGAAAACTCTGGTAGAGTTCGGGAGCGCCGAAAGGCAAAAAGCCAGTCGGGTGAATGAAACTCCGGGAAAACGGAGCGGAAAACATCTGATAAGCTGGAAACACGAAAGAACGAAGCGCCCGGAGGGCCTGCTGGAAGGCAGACCGAA
>NZ_JBFAZB010000049.1:0-77408 GCF_040681575.1 Kitasatospora sp. NPDC051702 | reverse complement strand
GGGCCCCCGCCCCCCCCGGGCCCGGGGCCGGGGGGCGGCCCGGGCGGCCGGCGGCGGCCGGCCGCCGGGCCGGCTCAGGCCAGTCGGCGGCGGGCGGCGGCCAGCCGCCCGGCCGGGCGGGCCAGGCTGCCGGCGTAGACGTCGGCGGTGGTGGCCGCGGCGGTGTCCCAGCCGAAGCCGGCCGCGTGCCGGGCCGCCGCCGCACCGCGCAGGGCGACCAGGTCCGGGTCGATGACGTACGGCTCCAGCGCGTGTGCCCAGGCCACCGGGTCGTGGCCGTCGACCAGCGTGCCCGTCCGGCCGTCCCGCACCGCGACCGGCAGTCCGCCGACGGCGGCCGCCACCACCGGGGTGCCGCAGGCCTGCGCCTCCAGGGCGACCAGCCCGAAGGACTCGCTGTACGAGGGCATCACCAGCGCCGTCGCCGCGCGGTACCACTCGGCGAGCCGCGCCTGGCCGACCGGCGGGTGGAAGCGCACCACGTCGCCGATGCCCAGCTGGGCGGCGAGCTTGTGCAGGCTCTCCGGCCGGGCCAGCCCGGTGCCCGAGGGGCCGCCGACCACCGGCACCACCAGGCGCTCGCGCAGCTCGGGGCGGCGCGCGAGCAGCTCGCCGACCGCCCGCAGCAGCACGTCCGGCGCCTTCAGCGGCTGGATCCGCCCGGCGAAGAGCAGCACCGCGGCGTCCTGCGGCAGGCCGAGCCGGGCCCGGGCCCCGGCGCGCGCGGACGGCCCGCCCGGGCGGAACACCTCCAGGTTGACCCCGGGGTGGACGACGGCCAGCTGGTCGGGCCGGGCGGCGTAGTGCAGGGCGAGCTCGGCGGCCTCCTCGGTGGTGTTGGCGATCAGCCGGTCGGCCGCCTCCACCACCTGGGTCTCACCGATCACCCGTGCCGCGGGCTCGGGCGTGTCGCCCTCGGCCAGCGCCGCGTTCTTGACCTTGGCCATGGTGTGCATGGTGTGCACCAGCGGCACCCCCCAGCGCTGCGCCGCCAGCCAGCCGACCTGCCCGGAGAGCCAGTAGTGCGAGTGCACCAGGTCGTAGTGGCCGGGGCGGTGCCCCGCCTCCGTCCGCAGCACGCCGTGGGTGAAGGCGCACAGCTGGGCCGGCAGGTCCTCCTTCAGCAGGCCCTCGTACGGCCCGGCGGTGACGTGCCGGACCAGGACGCCCGGGGCCAGCTCGACGGTGGGCGCGTCGTCCGAGCAGATCGCCCGGGTGAACACCTCCACCTCGATGTTCAGCGCGGCCAGCCGCTTGGCCAGCTCCACGATGTAGACGTTCATGCCGCCGGCGTCGCCCGTGCCGGGCTGGTGCAGGGGCGAGGTGTGGACGCTCAGCATGGCTATCCGGCGCGGGCGGCGGCGGCCCGGCACGAGTGACTGGAGCCGGCCCCGCGCGGGAGCGGCGGGCTGGGCACGGCGTACCGAACGGACGGGGTGCTGGATCACCTGGCTGAAGCCTCCTCTGTGCGGCCCGTCTCGACGGCCCGCGCACGGGCCGCCCGTTGTCCGGTGTGCGCTGCCCCGTCCGGGCACACATCACCACCAGTGTGCCAACCGCGCGTGGACCGCCCCGCATTCCCGGTCCGGCCGACGAGCCCGCGGGCCGGGCGACGCCGCAGGTCACGGCGGTGCCGCCGGCGGCCCGGATACCCTTCCAGGCATGGCTGCCTCCTTCGACCCCCCGACCGCACCCGCCCGCGGGCGGACCGGGCGGCCGGTCGGGACGGTCACCCGGGGCACCACCAACACCAACCGGCTGCGGCGGATGGACCGCTGGATCGCCCACGCGCTCGGCCGCACGCTGCGCGCCGCCGAGCGGCCGCCCGTCGCGGTCGACCTCGGCTACGGCGCCGCGCCGTGGACGGCCGTCGAACTGGCCGGACGGCTGCACGCGGTGCGCCCGGACGTCCGGGTGGTCGGGATCGAGATCGAGCCGGAGCGGGTCGCGGCCGCGCTGCCGTACGCCCGGCCGCCCCTGCTCACCTTCCGGCGCGGCGGCTTCGAGGTGCCGCTGGACGGCGGCGCGCCGGCCCAGCTGATCCGGGCCGCCAACGTGCTGCGGCAGTACGAGGAGTCGGCGGTGGCCGCGGTGTGGGAGCGGCTCTGCGCCCGGCTGGCCCCGGACGGGCTGCTGGTCGAGGGCACCTGCGACGAGATCGGGCGCCGGCACGTCTGGGTGGCGCTCGGCCCCGAGGGCCCCCGGACGGTGACCTTCGCGGCCCGGCTGGGCGGCCTCGACCAACCCTCCGACCTGGCCGAACGGCTGCCGAAGGCGCTGATCCACCACAACGTGCCGGGCCGGCCGGTGCACGCCTTCCTGGCCGACTTCGACCGGGCCTGGGCGGCGGCCGCGCCGTACGGGGCCTTCGGCGCCCGGCAGCGCTGGGTGGCGGCGTGCACCGCGCTGGCGGGCGCCTGGCCGCTGGTGGACGCGCGCGGGCGGTGGCGGCAGGGCGAGGTCACGGTGCCGTGGAGCGCGCTCGCGCCGTAGCGCCGTAGCCCCGGTTCCGGCGCCCGTGGGCGACGTTTCCGGTGCCCGTGCGGTCGGCCCTGGTGCACGATCCCGCTCATTCACTCGAACGAGTTATCGAATACCTCTGGCGTGTTGACGCCCCGCCACGCCACGATGGACGCCACCGGACGGTGCCACCGCACCACCGCCCGGCCCCGGACGTGCCCCGGACGTGCCCTGGTCACGCCCGGGCCGCGACCGATCCAGCCCGTACAGGGAACGCCCCTCGCAGGACACCCCGCGCAGGAAGACCCCACGCAACAACAGAGCCGGACGACGACAGAGCCGGACGACGACAGCCGCGCGCCCAACCCGCGCTACCCCAGCCCGAGCAGCTCCCGCCCGACCCGGTCGAACACCTCGTACATCGACGCCCCGAACAGCACGAACCGCACCTCCGCCAGCTCCGCGCCCGCCCGCGCGTCACCGCCGTCCAGCACCTGCGCGACGGTGCCGAGCGCGATCCGGGCCGCGTCGGCCGGCGGCCAGCCGTACACCCCGGCCGACACCGCCGGGAACGCCACCGTGCGCGCGCCGAGCTCCGCCGCCGTGCGCAGCGACTCGCGATAGCAGGAGGCCAGCAGCCCCGCCCGCTCCTCGTACTCCTCCTCCAGGTACACCGGCCCGACGGTGTGCACCACCCACCGGGCCGGCAGCCGCCCGGCCGTCGTCGCCACCGCGCGCCCCGTGGGCAGCCCCCCGCCCCAGTGCGAGGCGCGCAGGCGGCGGCAGTCCTCCAGGACCTGCGGCCCGCCCTTGCGGTGGATCGCGCCGTCCACGCCGCCACCGCCCAGCAGAGAGGAGTTCGCGGCGTTCACCACCGCGTCCACCTGCTGTTCCGTGATGTCACCCTCGACCAGGGTGATCCGCGTCACCGTCATCCGTTCCCTCTCCCCACCCGGCCCGGCCGCCACAGGGGCGGGATCCGAGCCGTCGTCCGAGTCCCATCACCACACCGCCACCGGCGTGGCAATAACCACAACGGCGCCGGTCGGCCAGAGAAATCCCCGGAGATCACGTTATGGTCGCGAGAAGTTCCCCGACGCACGGTGCCAGGCGGGCACTGCGGACGGACGCCGACCGTTACGCACTCGGGGAAAGGGAGGAACCACCGATGCCCGCAACGGGAGACGGGCGGGCACCTGGTGCCGCGGACCTGCCGGGCGCCCATGACGGCGCCCCCGTCGGCCATGCCCGTAACCGCCCGACCAGCAGCAATCCGGTGACGTCCCCTCCCCAGATACCTCACCCGCGGTCCCAGGCCCGAAACGCCCAACCGGCCGAGACCTCCGTCACGCACGGCAGCGCACCGCTCAGGCTGCTGGTCATCGAGGACGACGCGTCCGACGCACAGCTGATCAAGGCGGCGGTCGCCGACAGCGGCACCTCCATCGAGATCCACTGGGCCCGCGGCCTGGAACAGGCCACCGAGCTGCTGGGCGCTCCCCCGCACGGCGCCCGGCGCGGTCGCCCCCGCAGCGCCGAGTTCAGCTGCGTGCTGCTCGACCTGGCCGCTCCCGCCGACCTGCCGCACCCCTCCGACGCCTCGGACGGCCTGGAGGGGCTGCACGAGCTGCTCCGCCGGGCCCCGCACACCGCGGTGGTGGTCCTCACCGACGCGGCCGGCGCCGAACTGGGCGCGGCCGCCGTCGCCGCCGGCGCCCAGGACTTCCTGATCAAGCACGAGACGGACGGCCCGCTGCTCGCCCGCGCCCTGCGCTACGCCGTCGAACGCAAGCGCGCCGACGAGTCCCAACGCCGCCTGGTCGAGGCCGAACTGCGCGGCCAGGAGAACGCCCGGCTCCAGCGCCACCTGCTGCCCACCCCGCTGCTCGACGGCGCCGGCCTCTCCTTCACCCGGCGCTACCGCCCCGGCCGCCGCCGCGCCCTGCTCGGCGGCGACTTCTACGACGCCGTCCGCACCGACGACGGCACCGTCCACGTCGTGATCGGCGACGTCTGCGGCCACGGCCCGGACGAGGCCGCCCTCGGCGTCGCCCTCCGGATAGCGTGGCGCACCCTCGTCTTCGCGGGCCTCACCGGCGAGGAGCTGCTCACCACCCTCCAGCACGTGCTGGAGCACGAGCGGCGCAGCGACGAGATCTTCGCGACGCTGTGCATGCTCGTCATCGAGCCCGGCGGCTCCAGCGGCGACCTCAGCTCCCTCGGCACCTGCGAACGGGCCCGCCTCTACCTCGCCGGGCACCCCGCACCCCTGCTGCTCGGCCGCGACCACGAACCGCTCACCCTGCCCGCCGACCTCGCCGGGCCCGCGCTCGGACTGCTGCCCTGCCACGACGGAGGGGCCGCCTGGCCCGCGCACGAGCTCGAACTCCACCCCGGCTGGCGGCTCCTGCTCTACACCGACGGGCTGATCGAGGGCCGGGTCGGGGCCGGCTCCCGCCGCCTCGGCCAGGACGGGCTGGCGGACCTCATCGGCGACCACCAGGCCGCCGGGCTCACCCGGGGCCGGCTCGTCGACAGCGCCATCGCCGAGGTCGAGGAGCTGAACGGCGGCGCGCTGACGGACGACGTCGCGGTGCTGCTGCTGGAACGCAACCCGGTACAGCTGATCCTCGGTTGATCCCCCGGCCGAGGCCGCCCGGACAGGACCGGACACGCTCCGACCCGGCCGGGCGGTCTCGGACCCGACCGGACCGGCCGGGCACGACCGGGCACCACCGGACCGGCCGGGCCCCGGACGCGCGACGGCCCGGGCGGGTGGTTCACCCGCCCGGGCCGTGACGTCGACGGACCGCCCGGTCTACCAGGGCCCGTACGGACCGGTGTTGCTGCGGCCGCCCCGGCCGGTGCCGCCGGTCAGCGCCCGGATCGCCGGGCGCACGTCCACCACGTAGACGATCGACGCGACCAGGCCGGCGAGCGTCCCGATGCCGGTGAAGAAGTTGACCCCGAAGAGCAGGTCCCAGCCGAAGGCGACCGCCAGGATCGCCAGCCAGAACGGCTTGGTCTTCTTGTCCGCCGCCCGGTAGGCGTCCTCGCGGCGGGTGGCCGCGTCGAGCAGGGCGAACAGCTTGTAGGCCAGGATCGCGACGGACATCCACCAGATCGGGTTCAGGTAGGCCAAGTCCAGAATCTGGGCCACTCCGCCCATCGTGTTCTCCTCTGTCTCCCGGCTCCGGCGCTCCGGCCGCCGTCCATCCTGGCACGCCGGGCCGTCCGCCCTGGGGTCAACGTCCCGCGGTCACCGGATGTGCCCCGTTCGGCGGCCCTTCACTCACCGGGAGTCGGTGGAACCCTTCCGGGCGCGGGTGGACCGCTTCGGGGCGGCCGGCGCCGCGGCCCCGGTGTCGTCGGCGGAGCCCCCGGCGGGCTCGTCCTCGACCAGCTCGGCCTCGACCGGCTCCTGCTCCTGCTCCACGACCACCGGCTGCGACGACTCGGCGGGGGCGGCCGGACGGGTCCGGTCCACCACGGCCTTGCCGCGCTCGGCCAGCTCGTCGTACGCCTCCTTGGCCTTCACCGCCAGCTCGACCGCGCGACCGACCTGCTGGAGCGCGAAGCTCTGGGCCTGCTCCTGCAGCACCTTCACGTCGACCGGGAAGGCCGCGACGCTGCCGGTGACCTTGGCCTGCGCCTCGGCCAGCTTCGTCTGCGCCTCCTGCAGGCGGGCGGTGGCCATCTCCTGCGCGCCCTTGCGGTCCGCCGCCAGCGCCTCCACCCGGGCCGGCACCTCGCGCAGCTTCTCGTAGGCGAGGTCCCCGGCGCCGGCGAGGGCGTACAGCGGGGTCGGGTCGCTGAGGGTCTTCTTGATCTCGTCGGTGATCGGCATGCTTACCGGTCCTCCCGGTGGGTGTTCTGGTGGGCTGAGCCGTCGGTCGTCGGGCCGGAGGCTGGTGGAGTGCCGGCGCCGGGCACGGCCTCGGCGGCCGGGCCCCGCAGGGCGGCGTTCTCCTTGAGGAAGGCGTCGTAGACCGCGAGCAGCGCCTGCTTCTGCTGCTCGTTGACCAGCGGATCGGCCAGGATCGCGGCCCGCAGTTCCAGGCCCTCACCGCGCCGCTCCTCCAGGATCCCGGCCTGGACGTACAGCGTCTCCGCCGAGATCCGCAGCGCCTTGGCGATCTGCTGCAGGATCTCCGCGCTCGGCTTGCGCAACCCTCGCTCGATCTGGCTGAGGTACGGGTTCGACACGCCGGCGGCCTCCGCCAGCTGCCGCAGTGAGTACTGCGCGTTCCGGCGCTGCTCGCGGATGTACTCGCCCAGCGAGCCGACGTTCAGTGAGGCCATGCCAGCAGCGTGCAGCATTGCGCTTGCAAATGCAAGCAGGGTGCTAGCAGCAGCAAACGCCCGGAGCGGTCAGGCCCCGGGGCCGGCGGCGGCGGTGATGCGGGGCCAGAGGGCGGCGAGGAGGGCGGGGAGGTCCGCCGAGCGGAGGGCCGGGTCGGTGCCGAGGTCGACGGCGAGCCGGGCGGTGGCGGGGTCGGCGCGGAGGGCGGCCCGGACGGTGCGGTGCTCGGGGCCGGCCCGGCGCACGGTGTCGGCGAGGAACAGCGCGGTGGCGACCGCCCCGGGCCAGCCTTCCGGGGCCGGCCCGAGGGTGCGGACGGTCTCCGCCGGCCGGTGCCCGACCGACTCCGCCCACGGGTCGGCGGCGAGGTAGCGGACCGTCCCGACGCCCGTGAAGGCCGCGGCGGCCGCGCGCATCGCGCAGGGCCGGTGGCTGCTCCACAGGGTGTGGGTGGTCAGGTCCCAGGCCGTGCGGGCCCCGGCGAGCGCGTTGAGTTCGGCGTGCGCGAGCGGGGTGCCCCGGAGGGCGTCGGCGCCGCCCCCGGCGTCGTACGCGCGGTTGCGGCCCTCGGCGACGATCGCGCCGGCGGCGTCGGTGAGCACGGCGCCCACCGGCAGGCCGCCGGCACGCCAGGCCTGGTGGGCGAGTTCCAGGCACCGGCGTGCGGCGGGTGCGAGCGCGGGCCAGGCGGCGGCGAAGCCTCCGGAGGTCTCCATGCGGCGACCCTAGGGTCCGACGCCCGGGCGGATCACTCGGAGGATCCGACGGGTTCGGGCACCCGGACCGGCATCAGGACGGAGAAGGTGCCGTCCCGGCCCGGGGTGCGGATCGCCAACGGGGCGATCGGGCCGCCGAGTTCGAGCACCAGCTGCTCGGGCCGACCGGCCCGCAGGGCGTCCAGCAGGAAGTCGCGGTTGACCGCCACCCGCAGGGCGTCGGACGCCGTCCCGTCGTCGGCGACCGTGAGGCCGCCGTCCGCGGTGAGGGCGAGGACGGTGACGGCGCACTCCGCGCCGTGCGGCCCGGAGGGCAGGGTGCGGGTGGCGCCGTTCTCGACGGCGGTGCGCAGTTCGGCGGCGGAGAGGCCGATCCGGTGCTCCGGTTCGAGCCGGGTGACCGCGCGGTGGTCCGGGTAGTCGAAGTCCAGGACGGTGCCCTCGATCCGGTGGCCGCCGGTCTCGGCGCGGACCAGGCCGCCGCCGAGGGTGAGCGCGACTCCGGTGGGGCCCTCCGCCGCCGCGCCGAGCAGCGCGCGCAGGGCGTCCACCAGTGCGGTGGGGACGATCACGCCGGCGGCGGCCGCGGAGCCCGTCGAGGGGTCGGCGGAGGCGGGCAGCTCGGCGAGCGCCATCCGGTGGCGGTCGGTGGCGACCAGCCGCAGCACCGGCCCGTCCGGCTCGAACAGCACCCCGGCGAGGGCGGGGGCCTCCGGGCCCCCTCCGACGGCGAAGCGCACCGCGTCCAGGGCGGCGGCCAGCTCCTCGGACCGGACGGTGAGGCGGGACTCGGCGGGTGTGGCGGTCATCGGTCGCTCCCTCTGGTCGATCATCACGCGGATCAGGGAGAGCTCGCGGCGGGCGTCCGTGAGGCCGTCCTCCAGCCGGCGCAGGTGCGCGTCGAGCACCCGCCGGGCCTCGCCGGAGCCGGGGGCCGCGCCGAGCACGGCGCGGATGCCGGCCAGCGGCAGGCCGACCCGGCGCAGCCGGGCCAGCAGGCGGGCGTCGGCGAGTTGCCCGGGCCGGTACCAGCGGTAGCCGGTCTGCGGGTCGACCCAGGCGGGGGCGAGCACCTCCGCGCCGTCGTAGTAGCGCAGGGTGCCGACCCCGAGGCCGCTGGCACGGGCCAGTTCGCCGATGCTGTGCAGCTCGCTCTCCATGCCGTGACTCTGCGGGCTCGACCAGGTCGAGGGTCAAGCCCCGCCCGGGGCACCGGTCAGGCCCGGGGCACCGGTCAGGTGGGCGAGCTTCGCCGGGTTGCGGACGGTGCGCAGCTCGGCGATCCGCAGCCCGCCGTCCGGCGCCTCGACGAACTCGAGGACGGAGACGGCGTCGACCACGCCGTCCAGGGTGAGCAGCAGACCGGGCTGGCCGTTGACCAGCACCGGCCGGGCGGCGGCGCCCCCTCCCAGTCGGCCGAGCACGCCGAGCAGGAAGCGGGCGACGTTCCGGGCGCCGGTGACCGGACGCAGCGCGGCACTGACCACGCCGCCCCCGTCGGTCCAGGCGGTGACCTCGGGGGCGAGCAGTTCGAGCACCCGGTTGAGGTCGCCGCCGGCGCAGGCCGCGAGGAACTCGTCGGTGGCCCGGCGGCGCAGTTCCGGCGGGGCGTCGTAGCGCGGCCGACGGGCCCGGACGTGCGCCCTGGCCCGGCTGCCGACCTGGCGGCAGGCGGCCTCGGTGCGGTCCAGCGCCTCGGCGATCTCCCGGTAGGAGAAGCCGAAGGCCTCGTTGAGGACGAAGACGGCCCGTTCCAGCGGCGAGAGGCTCTCCAGCACGACCAGCAGGGCGAGCGAGACCGTCTCGGCACGCTCGGCCCCGTCGGCCGCGTCCGGTCCGGCGACCAGCGGCTCGGGCAGCCAGGTGCCGGGGTAGGTCTCGCGGCGGACGGACGCCGAACCGAGCCGGGTGAGCGCGAGGTTGGTGACCGTCCGGGCCAGGTAGCCGCCCGGGTTGGCGACCGGGCCGCGGACCCGGGTCCAGCGCAGCCAGGTGTCCTGGACGAGGTCCTCGGCGTCGGTGAGGCTGCCGAGCATCCGGTAGGCGATGCCGAAGATCATCCGGCGGTGCTGCTCGAAGTCCTCCGGGCCCGCGGCGTCGGGAGTGTCGGTCACCCGGCCGACGCTACCCCACGCGGCCGGCGCGGCCGGAGGGTGCGTCAGTCGACGAAGGCCCGGTAGGCGGGGGCGAGCAGGGTGGCGAGGTCGCGGCCCCGGACGGTCACGCCGGACCGGCCGAGGCGGCGGAGCGAGGGCCCCCCGGCCTCGTCGGGGTGCTCGGGCGGGGCCGGGCGCAGGGTGAACCCGCCGCCCCAGTAGGCGGCGACGTTCACCGCGGGGGCGTTCGGCGCGGGGGCGGGCGGCGCCGGGGCGTTCGCGGGAGCGTTCGGCCCGGCGGCGTCCGTGGCCGGAGCGTCCGCGGCGGGGGTGGGCCGGTCCGTCATGCGTCCTCCTCGGCGACGGCGTCCTCGCGGGTGAGCGCGACCAGTTCGCGCAGGGCCTCCACCGGCAGGTCGGTCAGCCAGCGCTCCCCCGCGCCGACCACCGACTCGGCCAGGGACCTCTTGGCCGCCAGGAGTTCGTCGATCCGCTCCTCGACGGTGCCGACGCAGACCAGGCGGCGGACCTGGACGTCCCGGCGCTGGCCGATCCGGAACGCGCGGTCGGTGGCCTGCTCCTCGACGGCCGGGTTCCACCAGCGGTCCAGGTGGATCACCTGGTTGGCGGCCGTCAGGTTGAGCCCGGTGCCGCCGGCCCGCAGCGAGAGCAGGAACACCCCGGGCCCGTCCGGGGACTGGAATCGCTCGACCAGCTCCTCGCGGCGCGCCCGCGGGACCCCCCCGTGCAGGTGGAGCACCTCCTCCCCGAGCCGGCGGGCCAGGTACGGGCGGAGCATGGTGCCGAACTCGGCGTACTGGGTGAAGACCAGGGTGCGGTCCCCCTCCGCCAGCGCCTCCTCCAGCAGCTCCGCCAGTCGGGCCACCTTGCCGGACCGCTCACCCAACGCCGATCCGTCGTGCAGCAGTTGGGCCGGGTGGTTGCACACCTGCTTGAGCTTGCCGATCGCGGCGAGCACGGTACCGCGCCGCTCGACGCCCCGGACGCCCTCGACCCGTTGCAGCAGGTCGGCCACCACGGCCTGGTAGAGGCCGGCCTGTTCGGCGGTGAGGTTGCACCAGACGGTCATCTCCTGCTTCCCCGGCAGCTCGGCCGCCACCGCCGGATCGGACTTGAGCCGGCGCAGCACGAACGGCTCGGTGCGGCGCCGGAGTTCGGCGGTGCGCTCGGGGTTGCGGTGCAGTTCCACCGGGATCGCGTAGCGCTCCTTGAAGCGTTCGGCCGGGCCGAGCAGCCCGGGGTTGGCGAAGTCCAGGACGGCGTGCAGCTCGGCCAGCCGGTTCTCGACCGGGGTGCCGGTCAGGGCGATCCGGTGCCGGGTGACGGGCAGCGCGCGGACGGCCCGGGACTGCGCGGCACCGGCGTTCTTGACGTGCTGCGCCTCGTCGGCGACCACCCGCCGCCAGCGGACGGTGCGCAGTGCCGCGAGGTCGCGCTGGACCAGACCGTAGGTGGTGATGACGAGGTCCACGCCCCGCAGGGCGTCGGCGAGCCCGTCCGGGCGAGGCGGTCGGAGCCGTGGTGCACGTACCGCCGCAGGCCGGGGGCGAAGCGCTCGGCCTCCCGCTGCCAGTTCCCGACCAGGGACATCGGGCAGACCAGCAGGGTGGGGCCGGTGGCGCCCTCGGCGCGCTCGACGGCCAGCAGGGCGAGGGTCTGGACGGTCTTGCCGAGGCCCATGTCGTCGGCGAGCACCGCGCCGAGGCCGAGCCCGCTCATCGCCCGCAGCCAGGCCAGCCCGCGCTCCTGGTAGGGCCGCAGGACGGCCCCGAAGTCCGGGGGCAGGGCGGGCACGGGGGCGGGGGCGGCGCGCCCGGCGAGGAGGTCCCCGAGCGGGCCGTCCGCGCGGACGGCGGTGACGGGCAGGCCGGCGACCACGGCCTCGGGGTCGAGGGCCAGGCGCAGCAGGTCGGCGGTGGCGAGGACGCCGTCGCGCTGCTCGGCGAGGAAGGCGAGCGCCGCGGCGATCTGCGCCTGGTCGGCCTCCAGCCAGGTGCCGCGCACCCGGACCAGGCCCTTCTTGGCGTCGGCGAGTTCGGCGAGCTCCCGCTCGGTGAGCGGCGGGCCGTCCGGGCCGAGCGCGGCCTGCCAGCGGAAGGCGACCACGGTGTCCCGGTCCACCTGGCTGGTGACGGCGAGCGAACCGGGCGCGGGCGGGGTGGTGGCGCGCAGGGCGAGCCCGAGCCGGGGGCGGCGGCGCCACCAGGCGGGCAGCAGGACGCCGAAGCCGCCCTCGGCGAGGTCGGGTGCGGCGGTGCGCAGGAAGTCCAGTGCGCCGGCCCGGTCGAGGGGCAGGACGGCCGGGCGGGAGCGGTGGCGCAGGGCCGCCAGGGCCGGCCAGCGGTGCGCGGCGCGGGCGAGTTCGGCGACCAGGACGTCGGCCGGGTCCGGCGCCTTGCGGGACAGCGCGGCGAGGGCGGCGCCGCCGTCGTGCAGGTCGGCGGCGCGGACCAGCAGGGAGGGCTCGTCGACGGCCTGGAGGAGGAACTCCAGCTGCCAGGCGTCGTCGGAGGGCCGGCCCTCGGCGTCGTCCGGGTCGGGCCCGAGCGGCTCCAGCAGGCGGAAGCAGAGCCGCAGGGCGGGCGCGGTGGGCTCGGCGGCGGCGTACCAGGCGGTGATCCGGCGGCGCAGGTCGGCGAGGTCGGCGGGGCCCCCGGCGGGGAGGTTCGCGGCGGCGGGGTTCGCGGCGGGGAGGTCGCCCTCGGGGTCGGCCGCGAGAGCGCCGTCCGGGGTGGTGAGGGCGTGCAGCCAGCGTTCGGCGGCGGTGCCGGCCCGCGCCCCGTCCGGGACCAGCGGGGGCGCCCCGGCCAGGGCGGCCCGGGCCTCGGCGTCCACCAGGGCTCCGAGGACGGCGTCCAGCAGGGCCTCGCCGGTGGCGGCGGGCGGTCCGGCGGAGGCCGGTCCGGACGGCGGTCCGGCGGAGGCCGGTCCGGACGGCGTTCCGGCGGGATGTCCGGCGGGAGTCGTTCCGGCGGGCGTCGCTCCGGCGCCCGGGCCGGTGGCGGCCGCTTCCGCGGCGTTCGGCCACCCGCCGAGCAGGACGGGTGGGCAGTCGGCCGCCAGTCCGGCGGCCTCCCGGAGGCCGGCCGGGGTGAGGTCGGGGCGCCAGCGGGCCTGCGGGCGGCCGTCCACCAGGACGGGCAGCGGCAGCACCCGGCCGTGGCCGACCGCCCGCCAGGCGAGGTCGTGGACGCCGGTGAGCCAGCGCAGCGAGGCCCCGTGCACCACCTCGACCCGTCCGGCGCCGGGCAGGTCGGTGCTGGTGACGGCCCAGTGCGGGTCGAAGACCTCGCCGAGCAGCTGGGCGGCGGCCGCGGTGTCGAAGAGCAGGGCCGGGACCCGCCAGGGGGCGAGCGCGGCGGCGCCCCGGGCGGGGGTGACCGGGAGGTCGGGCGAGGGTGCGGGCAGGGCGCCGACGGTGGGCAGCAGCAGGGTGGCCCAGCGCTCGGGCGCCCGCCCGGCGAGCCAGCCGAGGCCGGGCCCGATGCCCCCGAGGACGGCGGCCAGTGCGGCGGCCGGGCAGGCGTAGGGGTGGGCGCGCGGGGCGGGCCGGTCGGGCCCGGGCCCGGCGGCACCGGGGTGGGCCCGGGCGTCCTCGGCCCAGAGCGCCAGCCGCCCGTCCGCCCGCCAGAGCGCGTGCAGGACGAACATGCGGGTGGGCCTCTCCGGGTGGGTGGATCCGTCCTTCGCAGGGTAGCCGGGAGGTCCGACAGGGCCGGTCCGCCGGAGCGGCCGGGGCACCTCCCGAAGGCCGTGGCGCGCCATGGTTGAAATTTGAACGAAAGCGCCCTACGCTGGAGCCAACAAGTTGAAGCCTAAACAACTGGCTTCGAACCCGAGGAGGAGCCATGGGCCTGTTCAACCGCACCAAGACCGCCACCCCCGCCGCCGCGACCGCCGTCACCACGGCCCCGGCCGGCCCGGACCTCGCCCACCTGACCGGCGACTGGGCCGTCGACACCACGCACAGCGAGGTTTCCTTCTCGGTCCGGCACGCCATGATCACCAACGTGAAGGGCCGCTTCACCGAGTACGACGGCAAGCTGCACCTGGACGGCACCACCCCGGGCAACTCCTCCGCCGACCTGGTGATCAAGGTCGCCAGCATCGACACCAACCAGGCCCAGCGCGACGAGCACCTGCGCACCGGCGACTTCTTCGCGGCCGACACCTACCCGGAGATCCGCTTCCGCAGCACCTCGACCGAGTGGCTGCGCGGCGACACCTACCGGATGGCCGGCGACCTGACCATCAAGGACACCACCCGCCCGGTCGTCCTGGACCTGGAGTACACCGGCAGCGCCACCGACGCCTACGGTGCCGAGCGGGTCGGCTTCGAGGGCTCGACCGTGGTCGACCGCACCGAGTTCGGCCTGACCTACAACGCGGCCCTGGAGACCGGCGGCGTGCTGATCGGCGAGAAGGTCAAGCTCGGCTTCGACATCTCCGCCGTCAAGGCGGCCTGACCCGGCCGTCCACGGCCACTGCCCGGGCGGGGCGCGCCGCCGCCGACGCCGCCGGTGCACCGCCCACCCGCCGCCCCTGCCGACCCCCCGACGGCAGGGGCGGCGGCATCCCCCGGCCGTCGCGCCGCGGTCGGCCGGTCCGCGGCCACCCGGGCCCCGTGGCCGGCGCGGCCCCGCGGTCACCCGGCCAGCAGCGCCGCGTCCGGCGCCGGCAGCCAGCTGCCCTCCGGCCGGAGCAGCCAGCCCTCGGCCGCGCCGAACCCGGCAGCCGCGGCGACCAGCGCCGCCAGCCCCGGATGCCGCTCGCCGGGCCGGTGCACCAGGCTGACCAGGCTCAACGGCACCGGCTCCACCAGCGGCACGTTCACCGCCCCCGGGAGGCTCGGTCCGCCGACCGTGGTCAGCATCGGGTCGCCGTGCCGGGCGAGGTAGCGGGCGGTCTCGTCCACGCCCACCGGCGGGACGTGTGGCGCGGCCGGCGCCAGGCCGTGCTCGCGCAGCAGGCGCACGCCGAGGTCGGCCCACTCGGTGGTGGCCGGGTTCCCCGCGCAGACGTCGACGGGGTGCCCGGCGAGGTCCGCGAGGCGCAGCGCCCGGCGGCCCGCCAGCGGATGGGTGTCCGCCATCATCACCGAGACCCGCTCCAACCGCACCGGGACCTGGGCGAGTTGGCTGCGCAGCTGGGCGGGCAGGCCGGCGAAGCGGCCGAACGACACGTCCAGCCGGTGGGCCAGCAGTTCGGCGGCGGCCGCGGCGAGGCCGCCGTGGAAGCGGGCCAGCAGTTCGCCCTCCGGCCAGGCCGCGCGGGCCCGTTCGAGCACCTGGTCGGCGGTGAGGTCCGGGCCGGTGACGTCGCTGTTGAGGTCGAGCAGCAGCGGCCGGACGGCGTCGCCCAGGATCTCGTCGTGCAGGGCGAGCAGCCGGCGGGCCCGGGGCAGCAACCGCAGCCCGGCCGGGGTGAGTTCGACACTGCGGGTGGTACGGGTGAACAGCGCGTCGCCGAGCAGCCCCTCCAGGGCCCTGATGTCCCGGCTGAGCGCCTGCTGGGCGACGTGCAGCCGCCCGGCGGCCCGGCCGAAGTGCAGGGTCTCGGCGGTCGCGACGAAGCCGCGGAGCAGACGGGGGTGCAGGTCACGGGGCATGGGCGGCAGGGTAACAACCGCACGGCCATTGACAACAGCGTGTTGTGAATGCGGCGGAACAGGTGTTGGACGGCCGCCGGGCGCCGCCGCCAGGCTGGAGGCATCCCCCTCCGCCTCCCCTGGAGCCCGATGCCCCCGCGCGCCCTCCTCCCCTCCTACCGGCGGCTGTTCGCGGCCCCCGGCGCCGCCGCCTTCACCCTCACCGGACTGCTCGCCCGCCTCGCGCTGTCGATGAACGGCGTCTCGCTGGTCGTCCTGCTCGCCGAGCGGCGCGGCTCGTACGCCCTGGCCGGCAGCGTCGCGGCGGCCGGACTGGTCACCGGCGCGATCGGGATGCCGCTGCTCGGGCGGCTGGTGGACCGCTACGGCCAGGCCCGGGTGACCGTCCCGGCCGCGCTCTACAACGTCCTGCCGCCGGTCGCCCTGCTGCTCTGCGTCCGGTCCGGCGCCCCCGACTGGACCCTCTACGCCTGCTGGGCGGCCTGCGCGGCCACGCCCAACCTCGGCGGCATGGCCCGGGCCCGCTGGGCGCACCTGTACCGGGCGGACCCGGCCGCCCGGCACCGGGCCAACTCGCTCGAACAGGCGCTGGACGAGCTCTGCTTCATGACCGGGCCGGTCCTGGCGACGGCGCTCTGCACGACGGTCGCCCCGGAGGCCGGACTGCTCACCGGCGCGACGTTCGGCGCGGCCGGCGCCCTGCTGTTCGCGGCCCAGCGGCGCACCGAACCGCCGACGGCCGCCCGCACCGCGCAGGACGCCCCCGGCTCCCCGCTGCGGGTGCCCGGGCTGCGCGTGCTGGTGCTCACCTTCCTCGCCACCGGCGTGGTCTTCGGCGCGACCGAGATCACCACCGTGGCGTACGCCGACGCGCTCGGGCACCGGGCGGCCGCGGGCCCGCTGCTGGGCCTGGTCGCGGGCGGATCCTGCGTGGCGGGGCTGCTGTTCGGGCTGCTGACGCCGCGCCGGGCACCCGGCGTGCGCTTCCTCGCCGGGGCCGCGGCGATGGCCGCGGTGCTGCTGCTGCCGCTCGCCGCCGGGCTGGGCGGGGCCGGGCTCGGCCTGCTCGGGGTGGTGCTGTTCGCGGGCGGCACGGCCACCGCGCCGACCATGGTGACCGGCATGACCCTCGTCCAGGAGCTGCTGCCGGGGCGGCAGTTCAACGAGGGGATGGCGGTGGCGGTGTCCGGCATCGTGGTGGGCATCTCGGGCGGCGCGGCGCTCGCCGGGGCGGTCGCCGAGCACGCCGCGCCCGGCACCGGCTACCTGCTACCGGCCGCCGCGGCCTCGCTGGCGCTGATCATCGCGCTGGCCGGGCGGCGGCACCTGCGCGTCCCCGGCGGCTCGCGGGCCGCGGGCGGCTCACGGGCGCTGGACGGCGCCGAGGGCTCCGGTGCTCCCGGGGCTCCGACCCGCCCGGACGGCCCAGGCGGCTCGGACTGCTTGGACGGCCCGGGCGGCCCGGCGGAAAATGCCGAGCGGGCTGTCAGTGCCCCGGTCTAGCGTTCGGGCATGACGGAGATCACCTACGTCCGCGGCGATGCCACCGCGCCCCTCGGCAAGGGCGTGAAGGTGATCGCGCACGTCTGCAACGACCTCGGCGGCTGGGGCAAGGGCTTCGTGCTCGCGCTGTCCGGACGCTGGCCCGAGCCCGAGGCCGCGTTCCGGCGCTGGCACCGGGAACGGGCCGGGAACGACTTCGGGCTCGGCGCCCTCCAGCTGGTGCGGGTCGGGCCGTACGTCTGGGTGGCCAACATGGTCGGCCAGCGCGGCATCCGGACGGGGCGCTCCACGGGGGTGCCGGTCCGGTACGAGGCGATCGACACCGCGCTGGCCGCCCTGGGCGACCGGGCCCTGGAGCTCGGCGCGTCCGTCCACATGCCGCGGATCGGCTGCGGCCTGGCGGGCGGGCGCTGGGAGCGGGTCGAACCGCTGGTGGCGGCCCGGCTGGTGGCCCGGGGCGTACCGGTGACGGTCTACGACGTGGACTGAGCGGCAGCCGGGTCGGCGGCCAGGGCCTCGGCCGGCCAGCTGTACACGTACTCGGGCAGCACGTACCCGCCCGGGAACACGCCCTCCTGGGCCCGCGTCCGCACGGCGCCCTCGCGCTCGTAGAAGGCGATCGCCCGGGTGTTGTCGCGCAGCACCTCCAGGTACAGCTCGGCGCCGGGGTGCCGCTCGGCGACGTGCGCGCGGCCGGCGGCGAGCAGGGCGCGACCGATCCCGCCGCCGGTCAGCCCGGGGCGGACGTGCAGGTTGTCGACCAGCACCCGGCCGTCCGGCTGCGGGACGAGGTAGACGAACCCGACCGTCCGCCCGCCCCGTTCGGCGATCAGCAGCTCGGGCTCGGCGGAGGGCTCGCCGTAGTCGGCGCCCAGCCGCAGCTCCCACAGCTCGCGCCGCTGGGCGGGCAGTCCGTCGCCGAGCGCCTCCGCGGGGACGATCCCCTCGTAGGCGGTGCGCCAGCTGCCGGCGTGCAGGTCGGCGACGGCGGCGGCGTCCCGCGGTCCGCCGCTGCGGATGGTGGTCTCCCCGTGGCTGATCATGTGACGAGCCTCCCACACCGACAGAGTTGAACATGTTCAAGCCGACCCTCTACAGTTCTGCCATGCTTTTGAACGCGTTCGAAAGGATGGGGGCGGCAGGTGCGGTACCGGACGCGGAGGGGACGTCCGGTACCGCACCCACCGACACCGGCTGGAGCCTCGTCTCCGGTTAGGCTCGTGCCCGTGGACGACCTGGCAGCGACGAACCGAACGGACGGCACGAGCGGCACGGCCGAGGCCGAGGCCGCACCCGGCGCGGACAGCGGGCCCCTGCCCGGCGGGCGGGCGCAACCGAAGACCGACAAGAGCGAGCAGACCCGGGCGCTGATCCTGGAGACGGCCATGCGCCTGTTCCAGGAACGCGGCTACGAGAAGACCACCATGCGCGCCATCGCCACCGAGGCGGGCGTCTCGGTCGGCAACGCCTACTACTACTTCTCCGCGAAGGAATTCCTGATCCAGGGGTTCTACGACCGGATGACCCACGACCACGCGGCGGACGCCAGGCGCCGGATGGCCCACACCCGGGACTTCGCCGAGCGGCTGCAGATCGCCCTGGACTCCTGGCTCGACACCGCCGCCCCGTACCACGAGTTCTCCGCCCAGTTCTTCCGCACGGCCGCCGATCCGAACAGCTCGCTCAGCCCGTTCTCCAACGAGTCCCACCCGGCGCGGGCGACGGCGGTCGAGCTCTTCCGCGACGTGCTGCAGGGCTCCGAACTGGCACCGAAGCTGGACGCCGAACTGGTCGACCTGCTGCCCGACGTGCTCTGGCTGCACCTCATGGTCGTCGTCCTCTACTGGGTCTTCGACCGGACCGAGGACACCGAGCGGACCAGGGAGTTCGTCCGCCGCTCCACCCCCATGGCGGCCCGGGTGATCAACCTCTCCCGCTACCGGGTCTTCCGGCCGATCGTCCGCGACGCCAAGGGCCTCATCCAGGACTTCATCCTCCCCACCATCGGCAAGACCGCCGTCAAGTAGCCGCGCCCGGCGGCGGGGAGGGTCCGGCGGGCGGTCAGAAGCCGTCCGGGTTCCAGGGCTGCAGGGGGGTGCGCAGCAGGAGGTCGGCGGCTGCGGCCGCGCCCGGGCGCAGTTCGGTGAGCAGGCCGGCGGCGGCCAGCCGGGGCGCCGTCTCGCCGCCCAGGTGGAGCGAGCCCAGGACGGAGGCGTCGAGGGCGAGGTCGGCGTCGTCGGTGGTCCGGACGCAGCGGCCGGTGCCGTCCGCGGCCACCTCGACCGCCCAGTGGCCGGCGGCGTAGCCGAGCCGGTCCTCGACCGCCAGCACCACCCGGCCCGGGGCGCCGTACGTCCGGGCGGCGAACGCCGCCTCGACGTCCAGCACCCGCAGCCAGGTGAAGTCCGCGTTGTCCACGTGGGGGGTGGCGGCGCGCGGGTCCTGGAGGAGCAGCGGCAGCGGGTCGTCCGGGCCGACGTTCTCCACCACCACCTTGCGCACCCAGTCGACGGACAGGACGAAGCGCCAGAGGCCGGCGGCGGTCGCCCGGTCGAGGGCGAGGAAGTCGACCACGGTGAGCGTGCAGTCGGGGTAGCTGCCGTCCCACTTGTCGTCGACCCGGTAGACCACCAGGCCGGTGACCGCGCCGTCGGCGTCCCGGTGCACGGCCGCGAACGGCTCCTTGAACTCGAAGCCCGGCACCTGGAGCTCGCCGGTGGAGCGCTTCCACCACAGCCCGTCGCGGGCGATCGCGCCCGGCTGGGTGCGGCGCCAGCGCTCGTGCAGGTCGGCGCCGACCTCGCGCAGCTCGGCCATGGTCACGAAGTCGATCCGGCCGCCGGGGACGGTCGGCAGGCCCTCGCGCAGCCCGCGGGTGCGCCGCAGGTCCACGTTCCAGCCGTGGCCGCGGGTGGCCGGGCCGAAGCCGTAGCGGCCGTAGATGTTGTACTCGGCGGCGATCAGGATGGCGACCGCCGAGCCGCGGTCAGCGGCGGCCGCCAAGTCCCGGCGCATCATGGCGCCGAGCAGGCCCCGGCGGCGGTGGGTGGCGCTCACCGTCACCGCGGTGATCGCGTCGGCCCGGACGGCGGCCCCGCCCGGGACGGTCAGCTCGACGTCGAAGCTGCGGAAGGTGGCGATGCAGCGCTCGCCGTCGAAGCCGCCGAGCATCCGGCCCGGCTCCCACTGCCGACGACGGAAGTCCGCCGCGCTGCCCACGTGCGAGCGCAGGAAGCCCGTCGCGAGCGCGCGGTCCCACGCGGCGACCTCGTCCTCGGCGATCGCGCGGATCCGGAGGCCGTCCACGACGTCCACGGCACCGTCATCGGTTCTGTTGCCCATCGGGCCACCGTACGGCGGCGCTCGTCCGGCGGCATCCGAATTATTCCGTGCCCGACCGGCGGTGCTCGCCGGGCGTCACCACCCAGTCGTGGCAGCGCAGCACGCGGCCCGCGAAGTCGACCTCCCGCTCGCCGAGCAGCCGGAAGCCGGGCCATCATTACCGGGTCGCAGCGCATCCGGACGTACGCCTCGACGTCCCCCTCCCGGACATCCCGCAGCAGCACGGCGTCTCCTCCCGGTCGTCGGACCACCCACGGTAGCCCCGACCCCCGACGACGCCGGCCCGTCCCGAGCGCGAGGGGCCCCGGGACCCCTCCGGGCGCTACGGGCGGGCGTAGAAGTCCGGGGTGCCCATGATCCAGAGGCTGGCCTGTTTGACCGGCATGCCGACCCGGGGGGCCTCGATCATCTGGTCGTCGCCGATGTAGAGGCCGACGTGGTGGATGTCGGCGGCCCGGCCGGTGTCGCTCCAGAAGACCAGGTCCCCGGGGCGCAGCTGGCGGTAGCCGATCGGGGTGCTCTGGGCGTACTGGTCGGCGGCGAAGTGGTTGAGCGACCGGCCGCCCTCGCGCCAGGCGGTCATGGTCAGCCCCGAGCAGTCGTAGCCGTCCGGGCCCTCGCCGCCCCAGACGTAGGGCAGGCCGATCTTGGAACGGGCGAAGGCGACGGCGGCGGCGGCGCCCTCGGCGGACCACGGGCGGTCCGCGGGCGGTGCGGCCCCCACGGCCCCCACGGCCCCCACGGCCTCCGCGGCCGCGGCGTCGGCGGCGGCCCGGTCGGCGGCGGCCTTCTCGGCGGCGGCGCGGGCGGCGGCCTCGGCCTCGCGGGCGGCGATCGCCTCCACCGCCTCGCGGCGCCGGCGTTCGAGCTCGACGGTGGTGTGCCGGGCGGCGGCCAGTTCGGTGAGCAGCTGCTCGCGGCGACGCGCGGTGGCGGCGACGGTGCTCTGCTGGGCGGCGAGCCCGGCCTCCGCCCTGCTCCTGGCGGCGCCGACCTCGGCGGCGGCCTTCTCGGCGGCCCCGGTGGCGGTGCGGGCGGCGGCGGAGGCCCGGGCGGCCGCGGCGGCGGTGGAGGTGGCGGCGTCCAGGATCTGCCGGGTGCGGTCGCTGGCGACGCCGACCGCGGTGGCGCGGTCGCCGGCCTCGCGCGGGCCGCGGGCGCCGAGCAGCGCGTTGAGGGCGGAGAGTTCGGCGCCCGCGCCCTGCCGGTAGGTCTCGGCGGCGAGCCGGGCGGCGTCCTCGGCGGCCTCGGTGCGCCGGGCCTCGGCGGCGGTGGCGCGGCCGGCCGCGGCGGTCTCCTCGGCGCGGGCCCGGGTGAGGGCGAGCTGGGCGCCGTTGTAGGCCTCGACGGCCCGTTCGGCGCTGTGCGCGGCCCGGTCGAGTTCGTCCCGGGCGGCGGTGAGTCCGGCCTCGACGGCCGTGACGGTGGCCGCCGTGCGGTCGGCCTCGGCGCGGGACCGGCCGATCTCCTCGGGGGTCGGGTACCGGTCGTCGCCGGTCGCGGGGCCGGCGGGGGCTCCCGGGCCGGCGGCCGGCGCGGGGTCGGCCGGCGCGGCCTGGGCGGCGGGGAGCAGCCCGAGCAGGGCGGTGAGGGACAACAGGAGGGTCGGCAGGAGCCTGCGTGCCACGAGACATCCCTTCTCACGGGTCCGGAGGGGATGACGGCCGGACGGCCCCCGGGGCCCCGGGGGCCTCGGGACTCCCGGTCCGAAGGCCTGGGCGGCCGGGCGGCCGGGCAGCCGGTCCGAGGAGCTCCGGCGAATCATCCCATCACGTGACAGAACGGTCACTCGCCGATCATGTTCTCAACTCCGGCGCCTTTCCCACCCCGAACACCGTCCGCCGGTCGGGTGACCATCGGATGATCCGACCAGGAGTCGGCTTCGGCCCCGCCCCGGGGGAGGCGGCCTAGCGGTGGATCCGGGGGGTGTGGGTCCGCAGGTGGGGGTGCCGCGAGGAGCGCCGCTCCAGCCCGGTCGGCCGGACCGCGTACGTCCGGTTGCGGCCCGCCCGGACCGCCCGGCGGCGCTGCTGGGCGCCGCGGGACGGGCCCGGGAGGCCGACCGGCCCGAAGGCCGCGCCCTCCCCCGGGCCGAGCGGGGAGCCGGCGGCGGCCGCCGAGCGGCGGTCGGCCAGCCGGGCCTGGCGCCGGGCCAGCGCCCGGGCGGCGTGCGCGTCGAGGTGGGCGGTGGCCCGGGCGGCCATCCGCTCGGCCACCCGGTGCGCGGCGGGGTGGTTCGCCGGCACCTTGTCCGGCGCACCCGCGATCAGGTCGAAGAGCCAGGTGCGGGCCCGGTCGGCGCGCCGGTGCAGCAGGCGCTCGCGCCGGAGCGCACGCGCCCGCCGGCGGGGGCGCGTGGCGTACCGCCAGCGGGCCCACGGGCTGCTGGGCCGGGCCAGCCGGATCGCCCCGATCCAGGAGAGGCCGGGGACCATGATGCCCAGCAGGCCGGTCCACATCTTGCCCTTGATCAGGGTGATCACCGAGGCCAGCGCGTTCACCGAGATCACGGTGATCAGGCCCCACCTGGTCTCCTCGCCGGGCACCACGCCGAGCGGCACGTACCCGACCAGCAGCAGGGCGGTGAACAGGATCCCGAAGATCACCGCGTCCACCGACTTGCGGCCCTGCTCGCTCCAGTAGACGTCGTCCAGGTGCAGGATCAGGGCGAACTCGTCCAGCACCAGGCCGCAGCCGATGCCGAAGACCAGCCCGAACCAGTCGATCCACGGGTGCCCGCCGTAGGTGGCGAACACCCCGATGCCCCCGGCCAGCAGGAAGCCCAGGCCGAACACCATGTGGTGGATGTGCAGGCCGCCGGGGGTGACGTTGCCCGGCCACCAGCGGACCTGGGCGCGGATCATCCGGACGCTGAAGCGGATGAAGACGAAGGAGGTGATGAAGCCGACCAGCAGCAGGAGCAGCGGTTGCTTGTGCGCGGCGAGGATGTGCTCGCGGTAGCCGTCCAGCAGTGTGGTCATGCTTCTTACCTTCGTTCCTGGTCCTGCGTCCGGTCGGCCGTGACGTGGCCCGGAGGCCAACACCGGTCCAACGCCCGGTCAGAACCCGCGGGTGCGCTTGGCCGCCCGGCGCGGGCCCATCGGGTACAGCGACGGGCGCTCGCCGCCGACCGGGAGTTTCATGAAGAGTCGGGCGATCTCGCCCCCGAGGTTCACGCCGATCGCCAGCGCCATCGCGATCGCCGCCGCCCGGGAGACCGACACCAGGCCGGCGCTGGAGTGGCCCTGCGCGAAGGAGAGCATCCCGAGGTAGAGCGCCGACCCGGGCATCAGCGGGCCGATCGCGGCGGTCACGTACGGCAGCGCCGAGCCGTTGCGGTAGCGCGCCATCAGCTGCCCGAAGAGGCCGACCAGGCCCGCCGCCACCCCGGTGGCCGCGATCGGGGACAGGCCCGCGTTGTAGGCCAGGACGCCGTAGCTGGCCCAGCCGATGCCGCTGTTCAGCGTGACCAGGGCGAGCGAGCGCCGGTCGGTCTGCAGCAGGGTGGCGAAGGCCAGGGTGAGCACCAGCGCCGCGATCATCTGGACCGGCGGGTAGCTGACGCCCACCAGGCTCTCGTCCGGCCGCAGCTTCGCCTCGAAGCCGACGCCCAGGTAGAGGATCAGCATCACCCCGATCACGATGCCCGCGACCAGGTAGATCACCTCCAGCAGGCGTGCCGCGGCGGTGATGTAGAAGCCGGTCAGACCGTCCTGGACGGCGGCGACCAGGGCCCGCCCGGGCAGCAGCGCGAACAGGCCGCCGGTGATCACCACCGAACCGCGCAGCCCCCAGTCGTTGAAGGACAGGATGATCCCGGAGGCCGCGGCCGGCATCGCGGCCGCCACGAACTGGTAGAACTCCGGCAGCCGGCGCCGGGCCAGCATGGAGGCCAGCCGGTCGCCCAGGACGGCCGCGACGAAGGCGCTGGCGAAGACCAGCCAGGCCTTGTCGTCGGCCCGCCCGCCGACCAGGAAGGTGGCCGCGCCGGCCAGCAGACCGGTGGTCAGCGCGAGGAACCAGGCCGGGTAGGGGTGGCGGTTGCGGCGGATCGCGGCGAGCCGGCGGTAGGCGTCGTTGACCGTGACCTTCTCGGCGGTGATGTCCGCGACCAGCTCGTAGACCGCGTTCAGCCGGGTGTAGTCGGAGGTGCGGCGGCGCACCACGCGGTCGGCGGTGATCGGCGGCTCGACCAGCGAGGGCTGGTGCGAGATGCCGATGAGGGTGAAGGTCACCTGCGGCTCGCAGTGGTCCAGCCGGTAGGCGTGCGCGATGCCGAGCATCGCGGCCTCGACGTCCTCGGCGGCCTCCCCGCTGGCCAGCAGCAGCTCGCCGATGCGCAGCGTCAGGTCGAGGATGCGCGGGACGTTGCGGGTCGCGGCCGCGGAGGGGTGCAGTTCGCGGGCGGTCCGCTCGAAGGCGGGCCGCTCGGACATCGGGGTGCGCAGCAGGGTGCGCATCCGGTCCGGCCAGGGCGCCTCGCCGGGCGCGCCGGGGGTGAGGTCCGCGACGGGGATGCCGGTGGGCGGCGTGTAGCCGGCGGCCCGCCACTCCTCGGGGGTGAGGGTGTCCTCGGCGACCGAGCGGCGCCGGGCCGGCCGGGCGGCCCCGCCCGACGGCTCCAGTCCGGGGTGCGGCCCGGCCGCGACGGCCGGATCGGGCTCGAACGCGGGCTGGGCCTCGGACTCCGGCTCCGGCTCCGGCTCCGGCTCCGGCTCCGGGTTCAGCAGGCCCCTGGTCTCCGGGATCGGCGGAACGAGCGGGACGACGGTGACGGGCTCGACGAGCGGGGCCGGGTGGCCGAGCAGGCCCTCGGTGGGCGGTGCCTCGGCCGGGTCCACCGGCCGGACCGGCGGTGTCCGCCGCGCCTGGCGGACCGCCCGGCCCCCCCTCGCCCGCTTGCCGCCGCCCGGTCGGCCCCGCTTCGGCACTTCCGCTCCTCGCCACCCCTGGTGGCCGCCTGCCACCGTTCGATCTCGGGTTACACCTTGCCTGATCGAACAGCCGGACGCACATGTACGCGACGTAGCGTGACCGTCCCCACGGGCGCCTACCCGGCGCGGTGACGGCTGGCGGCGGCCGCGCCGGAGCGGCGGGCCCGGAGCAGTTCGACGGCCACCGGGACCACCGAGACCAGCACGATGCCGACCAGGATGGCCTCGATGTTCTCCCGGACGAACGGGATCCGGCCGAGGAAGTAGCCGAGCACGGTGACCCCGGCGCCCCACAGGACGCCGCCGACGACGTTGAAGACCACGAAGGTGCGGTAGTTCATCCTGCTCACCCCGGCGACGATCGGGGTGAAGGTGCGCACGATCGGCACGAAGCGGGCCAGCACGATCGCCTTGGGCCCGTGCCGGTCGAAGAAGGCGGCGGCCTTCTCGACGTTCTCCTGCTTGAACAGGCGGGAGTCGGGGCGGCGGAACAGCCCCGGCCCGACCTTGCGGCCGAACAGGTAGCCGACCTGGTCCCCGGCCACCGCGGCGGCCACCACCAGCGCGCAGACCAGCCAGAGCGGCTGGTGCAGGTACGTGCCGCCGGCCACCAGCAGGCCGGTGGTGAAGAGCAGCGAGTCGCCGGGCAGGAAGAAGCCGATCAGCAGGCCGGACTCGGCGAAGACGATGGCCAGGATGCCGAGCAGGCCGAAGGTCGAGATCAGGTGGGTCGGATCGAGCCAGGACGGGCCGAGGGCGAGGCTGGTCACGGTGCGGGCACTCCGGGAGGTCGAGTCTTGGCAATGAAAAGGTAAAGCATTCACCAAGACTCGTCGGCCTCCGAAATGGTTCCCCGACCGGGCGGGGCGGGGCACCCCGCCCCCGTCCCGCCCCGCCGGACCTTCGGGAGCACCCGGTCAACTCTTGGTTGACAGCGGAGGGTTGCCGAAGAATCCCGGCCTGGCCCTCAACTGGCCCTTCCCACAACGGATTCGGCCGGCCGGACGGCGCCCGTCGGGCCGTCCGGCGGAACCCGGATACGACAACGCCATGACACCATCGGGGGAATTGCCACCCGTACGGTGGAGTTCGTCCACGCCGCTGGTGAATGCTGAACGTGCGACGTCAGGCAACGGCGCCACGGAGCGGCCACTCCGGATCGCGCCACATTTCGCACCCCAGCTCAGGGAGACCAGCGTGTCCCGTATTCGCGCAGCCGCCGCCGTCACCGCCCTCGGCGCGTTCCTCCTCGTGGGCATCGGCGCCACCGCCGCCCACGCCGACAACGGCGCCGGCGCCGTCGACCACTCCAACAGCAGCGTCGTGAACAACACCGGCTCCGGCAACATCATCGGCAACGTGACCGGCAACGTGGTCAACACCCAGCAGACCGCGACCGGTTCGGGCGCCGCCAACCAGAACAACGGGCTGGCCGTGACCGGCAACGGCGGCAACATCGGAGCCCTGCAGGGCAACGGCAACGTCGACGCCCGGGTCTACTACCCGCACGTCCTGTACTGAGGCGGGCCCGACAGGGCCCAGGCGCCGCTCCCGGGGTCTGCCACCGGGCGCCCCACCGGGCCGGGCGCCCGCTCCCGCCGGGCGGGGGCGGGCGCCCGGCCGCGGCCGTTCAGGACGAGCCCAGGACGGCCCGGCCCAGGCGCAGCAGGCACTCGCCGAGGTCCGGCCGGGCACTGTGCGGACGGTTCCGGACCCCGTCGTTGACCAGCGCGAACAGGGCGTGGACCCGGATCCGGGCCTCGACCGCGTCGTAGCCGGGCCGGACCTCGCGCAGCAGGCCGACCCAGGTCCGCAGGAAGTCGCGCCGGAAGTCCACCGCGGCCCGCCGGTCGGGCGGGGCCAGCCGCTCCGTCTCGCTGAGCATCGCGCCCAGGTAGTCCCCGTTGCGCAGCGCGAAGCCGACGTAGGCGCCCAGGCCGGCCTCGAGTGCGGCCCGCGGGCCGTCGGCGGCCGTGATCGCGCCGTCCACCTGCTGCCAGAGCCGCTCACGGCTGCGCACCAGCGAGGCGGCGAGCAGCTGGGCCTTGCTGTCGAAGTGCCGGTACACGCTGGGGCCGGAGATGCCCACGGCGGCGCCGAGCTGGTCGGTGCTGACGTTGTCGAAGCCGCGCTGGTGGAAGAGCCGCACGGCCGCGGCGAGCAGTTCCTCCCGGCGGGCCGGCGGCCGGGGGCCGGGCAGCGGGTCGGCGGCAGCGACGGCCCGGGAGGCCGGGACGGCTTCGGTGACCCGGGCGCCCCGGGCGGCGGAGCCGGCCTCCGCGGTACCCGGGCCGACCGCGAGGACGGCGGCGACCAGGTCGCGCAGCACCGCCTCGGCTCGGCGGGGCTGCGGCGCGACCGTCTGGTAGGAGAGCCCGGCAGCCGCCGAGAGCGCCGACCAGCAGATCAACTCGACGTCCGGAGCGGACAGTTCAGGGCGCTCCGCGCCCAGCACGGCGGCCATCAGCCGGACGTCGGCGCGCAGCTCGCGGCGCAGCTCGGCCCGCCGGGCGGGTGGCAGCAGCCGGGCGTCGCGCTGCACCAGGGTTCCGAGCGGGCGGTGCCCGACCGCGACGGCGGCCAGCGCGGCACCGAGCTCGCCGCCGGTGCGGGCCGCGCGAAGCCCGTCGGCCAGCGCGTCCAGGCCCAACCGGACGGCGCGGTCGAGCAGTTCGGGCTTGCCGCGGAAGTGCCGGTAGAGGGCCGGCGCGGTGATGCCGACCCCGGCCGCGACCTCGCTCATGGAGACCTGGTGGTAGCCGCTGCGGTGGAAGCGGTCGGCCGCCACCGCGAGGATCTGGGCGCGCCGACCGGGCGGCCTCCGGACCACCATGGCCGCCTCCCTCCCCCGTCCGCTCCGGCCGCCGGACCGCGGCGCCGCCGGCCCCCCGGACCCGCCGACTCCCGGACTCCCGGACTCTTGGGATCAGGCTAGCAAGGATTCACTTGACGGCACCGCGAGCCCGCGACCACCGCTCGTTTCCGGCCTCGTCGACCCTGGACAGTCGAAGCTACCCGGGATTAACTTGTGGGGCCATCACCTGGCACGTTCAGCCTCCGCCGGCCCCACCGGCCGGTCGCCACCGAAGGGAGCGCCACCGTGCGCCGCACCGTGTTCAGCGAGGACCACGAGGCCTTCCGGGAGACCATCCGGGACTTCATCGCCAACGAGGTCGTCCCGGTCTACGAGAGCTGGGAGGCCGAGGGGCACCCGCCGCGCGACTTCTACCGCCAGCTCGGCGAGCTCGGCGTCTACGGCATCGAGGTGCCGGAGGAGTACGGCGGCGCCGGCGAGAGCGGCTTCAAGTACCAGGCCGTGATCGCCGAGGAGACCGCCAGAGCCGGCGTGAGCTTCGGCTCCTCGGGCGTGCACACCGGGCTCGTCCTGCCGTACCTGCTGGAGTACGCGAACGAGGAGCAGAAGCGGCGCTGGCTGCCCGGCTTCGTCTCCGGCGACATCATGACGGCGATCGCGATGACCGAGCCGGGCGCCGGCTCCGACCTCGCGGGCATCACCACCACCGCCCGGCTCTCCGAGGACGGCACCCACTACGTCCTGAACGGCGCCAAGACCTTCATCACCGGCGGCGTGCTGGCCGACCTCGTCCTGGTGGTCTGCCGCACCGCGCCGTACGACCCGGAGAACCGCCGGGCCGGGCTCTCCATCCTCTGCGTGGACACCGCCTCCGCGGGGTACAGCGTGGGCCGCAAGCTGCAGAAGATCGGCCTGCGCACCTCGGACACCGCCGAACTGGCGTTCAGCGACGTCAAGGTGCCGGTGGAGGACCTGCTCGGCGAGGAGGGCATGGCCTTCGCCTACCTGACCCACAACCTGGTGCAGGAGCGGCTGGCGATCGCGGTCGGCGCGTACGCGTCCGCCGCCGCCGCGGTGCGGTTCGCGGTGCAGTACGTCAAGGACCGCAAGGTGTTCGGCAAGGCCGTCGCGGAGTTCCAGAACACCAAGTTCACCCTCGCCGACTGCGAGGCCCAGGTGGTGGCGCAGCAGTCGATGGTCGACCGCGCGCTGGAGCTGTACCAGAACGGCGAGCTGAGCGTGGCCGATGCGGCCGCCGCCAAGCTGTTCTGCACCGAGTCGGCGTCCGTCGTAATCGACAAGTGCCTTCAGCTGCACGGCGGTTACGGCTACATCCTGGAGTACCCGATCGCCCGGCTCTACACCGACAACCGGGTCTTCCGGATCTACGGCGGCACCAGCGAGGTCATGCGCAGCATCATCGCCAAGTCGCTCGGGCTGTAGGCGCTGCTCGGACCGCGGGCGTCGCCCGGCCCGCGGTCCGGTTCACGGCCGCGGCGGGCCGCACCCCCATGGCGGCCCGCCGCGCCGCGCGGTGGCGGCGCGGGCCGGCCGGTCGGGTGCGCCCGGACGGCGGGGCCGCGGTCAGTTGGGCGAGCTGTGCTCGGTGCGCCAGGCCTCCCAGCCGGCGTTGGACGCCACCTTCGCCTCGTGCAGTGCCCGGTGGGCCATCGCGGACGGCGGGGTGTCGAGCCCGCGCATCCAGTTGCGGCCGGCCGTGGCCAGTGCCGCGCACACCATCACCGCGCCGGCCATGCCGATCACGGCGCCGACGCCGCTGAGCACCGCACCGCCGGCCAGCATCGGGCGGTTGACCTGGAAGCCGCTGAAAAGATTCTGGTTGGTCGCCATGCCTCCACGATGCGGGCACTCGGCGGGAGTCGCACGTCGAACGACTCCGGGCGGGCGTCGACGGCCCCGGACGGGCCCCGGACAGGCTCCGCCGGGCCCGCGGCGGGCGGGCCGGCGGAGTGGACGGCCCGGGCGGACCGGGGGGCGGACCGCCGGCTCCGGGTGCGCGGAGCGGACGCGTCCGCGACCCTGGGCGCAGGACCCCGGCCGGCGGGGCCGGGAGGACGCCCGATGCCCGATCTCGAACAGCTCGCCGTGGAGCACGCCGCCCGCGCGGCCGAGAGCCCGCACGGGCGCAGCGCCCACCTGGTGCTGCACGACGGCCTCCTGCGGCAGACCGTGATCGCCCTGACCGCCGGCACCTCGCTGGACGAGCACACCCCGCCCACCGCCGGCAGCGTGCAGGTGCTGCGCGGCCGGGTCTCGCTGACCATCGCCGGCCGGCACCTGGAACTGCCGACGGGGCGGCTGGAACCGGTGCCCCAGGAGCGGCACGGGCTGCTGGCCCACGTCGACTCGGTGGTGCTGCTGACCGTCGTCACCGTATGAGGCCCGCCGTCACCGCACCGTGAGAGTGACCGCCGTCACCGCACCGTGAGGGCGCCCGCCCTCAGGCGGCGGCCGGGCCGAGCACCCCGCCGCTGACCAGGCGCAGCCCGCGCAGGAACTCCCGCCCGCTCGGCACCTGGTCCGGGGAGGCCAGCCACTGCGCGGCGTACCCGGCCAGCAGGGTCTGGTAGAAGGCGCCGCGGACGAGTTCCTCCTCGGTGTCCGGGACCTCGGGCAGCCCCTGGAACAGCGCGGCCAGGCCGAGCCGGCCCTCCTTCTGCGCGCCCGCGAACGCCTCCGCCAGTTCGGGGGCGTGCCCGGTCTGGGCGAGCGCCTCGAACTGGGCCGCCCAGAGTCCGCGGTGCGTGGCGAAGACGCCGCGCAGGCCGTCCCAGACGGCGGCGAAGCGCTCCTCCGGGTCGGCCGAGACCTGGTTGGCGGCGTCCACGACGGCCCCCAGGGCCGCCCCCATGTCCCCGATCGCCTCGATCATCGCCGCGTTGAGCAGGGCGTCCTTGGAGCCGAAGTGGTAGCCGATCGCGGCGAGGCTGACGCCCGAGGCGGTCGCGATGTCGCGGGCCGTGGTGCGTCCGTAGCCCTTCTCGTACAGGCAGCGCTTGGCGCCGGCCATCAGGTCTTCGCGGTTTCCCATGCCCCGAATCCTACGGAAGGTCTGGACGAATGTCTTGCACGAATGTCTTGGACGATCGATTTACACATCTGTACTAGACAAGCGTCTGACACATCCGTACTGTCATCCCCATGACCGCAACCACCGGCCGCGCAGGCCGCCGCGAATGGATCGGCCTGGCCGTCCTCCTGCTCCCGACGCTCGTCCTCGCCATGGACATGGGCGTCCTCTTCTTCGCCGTCCCGTACATCTCCACCGAGCTGGCCCCCAGCGGCACCCAGCAGCTGTGGATCATGGACATCTACTCGTTCCTGCTCGCCGGCCTGCTCATCACCATGGGCGCGCTGGGCGACCGCATCGGCCGGCGCCGGCTGCTGATGGTCGGCGCGGCCGGGTTCATCGGTGCCTCACTGCTGGCCGCCCGGGCCGACACCGCCGGCGGGCTGATCGCCGCCCGCGCCCTGCTCGGCGTCGCCGGGGCCACCGTGATGCCCTCGACGCTCGCGCTGATCCGCACGATGTTCCACGACCCGCGGCAGCGGCAGGCCGCCCTCGGCGCCTGGGGCGGCGTCCTCACCGCCGGCGCCACCCTCGGCCCCGTCGCCGGCGGCCTGCTGCTCGACCACTACTGGTGGGGCTCCGCGTTCCTGCCCGCCGTCCCGGTGATGGCCCTGGTCCTGCTCGCCGCCCCCGCCGTGCTCCCCGAGCACCGCGCCGCCACCCCCGCCGGCCGCTTCGACCTGCCCGGCGCCGCCCTCTCGATCGCCGCGATCCTCCCGCTCGTCTACGGGGTCAAGACCCTCGCCGTCGACGGCTGGCACCCGCTGCCCGCCCTCGCTATCCCGGCCGGTCTGCTGCTCGGCGCCGCGTTCGTCCGGCGCCAGCGCACCGCCGCCCACCCGCTGCTCGACCTCGGCCTGTTCCGGATCCGCACCTTCACCGGCGCGATCACCGTCAACACCATCGCGATGTTCGCGATGATGGGCTTCTCCCTCTTCACCTCGCAGTACCTGCAGCTGGTCAAGGGGATGAGCCCGCTCACCGCCTCGCTCTGGTCGCTGGCGCCCAGCCTCGGCGTCGGTGCGGCCGTCGGGATCACCTCGGCGCTGGCCGGCCGGGTCCGCCCGGCGGTCCTGATGGGCGGCGGCTTCCTCGTCGCCGCCGCGGGCTTCGCGATGATGACCGCGGTCGGCGCCCACTCCCCGCTGGCGGTCATCCTCGTGGCGGCGGGCGTGCTCGCCGCCGGCACCGTCGGCACCATGACCATGACCGCCGAGATGGTCGTCTCCGCCGCACCCGTCGAGCGGGCCGGCGCCGCATCCGCCACCTCCGAGACCGCCGTCGAACTGGGCAGCTCGCTCGGCATCGCCCTGCTCGGCGCGGCCGGCGCCGCGGTCTACCGCCACCAGCTGGACGGCGCCCTCCCGGCCGGGCTCGACGGCGAGGCCGGCCGGGCCGCCCGGGACACCCTCGGCGGCGCGGTGACCACCGCCGCCCACCTCCCCGACCGGCTCGGCTCCGACCTGCTGGAGACCGCCCGGACCGCCTTCACCGACGGCCTGCACGTCGCCGCCGTCGTCGGCCTGGTCTTCGCCCTCGGCGCCGCGGTGCTGGCCCGCCGCCTGATGGGCCACCTCCCCGCCGCCGCCCCCGCCCCGAAGGCCGGGGCCGAAACGGTCACCGCCTGACCGGCCCACCCGGCCGGCCCGGTCCACGCGAGTCATCGAGAGCCCCCGCCTACCCGGGCGGGGGCTCTCCGCCGTTCCCGGCAGCCGCGGTACGCCTCCCGACGGTTCCCGACCGCCGCCCCGACCGCCGCCCCGGGCCGCCGGACCGCGGAAGGCGGGCCGGGGCGGGGCGGTCTAGGCTCTGGCGCAGTGGGCGCGAGGAGCGCGAGGAGGCCGTGATGCCGGAGCCCGGGGAGGCCGACGAGGAGCGGGAACCGCTCGACTACCGCTTCTCGCTCGCCAACGAGCGGACCTTCCTGGCCTGGATCCGCACCTCGCTGGGCCTGCTCGCGGGCGGCATCGCGGTGGACCAGCTCACCCCCGACATCGCCCCGGAGCCGCTGCGGGTCACCCTGGCCGTGGTCTGCGCGCTCGGCGGCGCGGTGCTGGGGCTGACGGCCTACCAGCGGTGGACGAAGGTGGAGGCGGCGATGCGGGCGGGCGCGCCGTTGCCGCGGACCCGGGTGCTGCTGGTGCTGTCCACCGGGGTCGCGGTGGTCGCGGCGGTGCTGTGCGGGCTGATCATCGGCTACTCCGGCTGACCCCGCGGCCGCGTCGGCGACGCACACGACGCTTGCGTTCCGCTCGAACGGCACCTGGTTTTCGGCCAGCGTTTCCCGGCCGGTGTATCCGTTCGCCGTCAGTGCCAGGCATACTGGCCAGCACGGGCAACAGCCCACCTCGTGACTCTAGACAAGAAGGGACCGGTGGCCAGGGATGCTGCGGAACGGTCTTGAGCCCTGGCACCTCCTGGTGGTGCTGGCGGTCGTGGTCCTGCTGTTCGGATCGAAGAAGCTGCCGGAGATGGCCCGTGGCCTGGGCAAGTCCATGCGCATCCTGAAGGCGGAGACCAAGGCTCTGCGCGACGAGGACGCCCCGGCGGACGCCGCACAGGCCGCCGGCACCGCGCAGAGCACGGCCGCCCCCCAGCCCGCCGTCACGCCGACCAACGTGACCAAGGCCACCGAGACGAAGCGGCCCGAGACGACCGCCTGAGTCCCGCACTCGCCCCCGGAGCCCCCGGTACCGTCCGACGACGGCGCCGGGGGCTTCGTCGTACGGTGACCCGCACGGCGCCCGGCCCGACGGCCCGACCCGGACGGAGCAGCCCGGCGGGCGCCGGAGGCCCCGGCGGAACAGGCTGGGCGGGATGTCCGAGAACCCGCTGCCGCCTCCCGCGCCCGTCGACCTGCGGGCCTGGTCCTATCTGCTCCTCGCGTTCACGCTGCTGATGGTCGGGTACTTCACCCTGCCGCTGGAGTGGTTCGGCAACCGCCGACCGGTGGTGAGCTGGACCTTCTTCGCGGCGGCGGTGGCCGGGATGACCTGGCTGCTGCTGGCCAAGATGGCCGGCGTGATGCGCGGGACGGCCAAGCGGCCGGTGGTCTGGCTGATCTTCCTGATCTGCATGGCGCTGACCATCTTCGCCGCGACGTACTACGTGATGGGGAGTCACAAGTCGGAGTTCGCGGGGCTGGAGACCCGGCTGGACGCGCTGTACTTCACGGTCGTCACCATGGCGACGGTCGGCTACGGCGACATCACCCCGGCGGGGCAGACGGCGCGGCTCATCGTGACGATGCAGATCGCCTACAACTTCGTCTTCCTCGCGGCGGCCGCCGGGACGCTGTCGAAGGCGGTCCGCAGCAACGTGGAGAGCCGGATCGCCCAGGGGACGGGCGGGCGGCCCCGGCGCGGCCGGCGTCACGGGGGGTGACGACCCGGAGTGACGACGGCGAGCCCCGCCCTGGTCGGGCGGGGCTCGCGGGGCGGTGCCGGTGGGCCCGCCGACGGGGCGGGCGGGGCCGGTGGAGGTCAGCGGCCGCCGGTGACCAGGATCTGGGCGGAGCCGTCCGGCATGCCGGCGATGCCGACGCGCTGGGCGTTGAAGGTGCTCGCGCCGTAGGCGCCGGCGATCGGGGCGAAGCCGGTCCAGCTGCCGTCCGAGTTGCGGCTCCGGTGGTAGACGTTGCCGTCGTTGCCGATGGCCAGGACCTGGGCGGTGCCGTCCGGGGTGATGGTGATCGAGGCCTGGCTGGCCGCCATGGTGGGGGTGCCGACGCCGTCGATCGGGGCGAAGCCGGTCCAGCTGCCGTCGGAGCGGCGGATCTCGTGGTAGACGTTGCCGTCGCCGGGGATGACGAGGAGCTGGGCCGAGCCGTCGCGGTTGGCGGCGATGGAGACGTCGGACGCGTGGACCGGGCCGCCGTCGGTGCCGAGCACCGGCTGGAACGGGGTCCAGGAGCCGTCGGCGGCGCGGACGGTGTGGTAGACGACGCCGTCGCCGCCGATCGCCAGGGTCTGCGAGGAGCCGTCCGGGCCGACCGCGATCGACACCCGGCCCGCCTTCATCGGGGAGCCGTCCTTGAGGACGAGCGGCTGGAAGGCGCTCCAGGAGCCGTTCGCGCTGCGGATCGCGTGGTAGAGCACGGTGTCGGCGCCGACGGCGAGCACCTGGGCCGAGCCGTCCGGGCCGACCGCGATCGACACCTGGCTGGCGGCCATCTGCTTGCCGTTGAAGTCGGTCAGGGCACCCCAGGGCTGCCAACTGCCGCTGGTGTAACGGACGGTGTGGTAGACGTTGCCGTCCAGGCCGATGCCGACCACCTGCGAGGAGCCGTCGGGCGCGGCCGCGATGGCCTCCTCGGTGCCGTTGAACTGCGGGGCCGTGGCGACACCGTTGAGCGCGCCGAGGCCGGTCCAGGTGCCGTCCGCGTTGCGGGTCCCGTGGAAGAACTGGCCCTTGGTCTTGCTGACCGTGGGCGCGGAGTCGTCCGCGATCCGGTTGTAGCGGTAGGCGTAGAAGTGCCGGCTGTTGATCTCGCTGCGGTTCATCACCCGGGCGCGGGTCGGGCCGGAGCGGCTCCACTCCTCGATGATGTTGGCCGCGTTGTGCGAGCCGTCGGTCCAGCCGACGAAGAGCGCGGTGTGGGTGTCGATGTTGTTGAGGGCGTCGCCCGGCTGGAGGTCGTCGAGGCCGATCCGGGTGGAGACGTTGACCAGCGAGTTGGTGTTCAGGCTGTCCGTCAGCTGCCAGGCCATCGAGACCAGGCCGGAGCAGTCCTGCCGGTAGCGACCGCCGGTCTCGGCGTCGGCCCACCAGCCGTACGGGCTGACCAGGCCGTTGGGGCTGTACGGGACGGCCTTGTTCACCCAGTCCTGGGCCCGGGCCACGGCCTGGCTGCGGGTCACCGTGCCGCCGGGGGCGGCGCCGTTGCCGAGCGTGCCGGTCGAGGTCGGGGTCCGCCAGGAGGCGACCACGGTGTCGGCCTGGGCGGGCATGACGGAGAACACCGCGGAGGCGGAGACGGCGGCGAGGCCGATGGCGAGGGAGCGGGAGAGGGCGCGACGGGACACGACGGATCCTTTGATGGTCATGATCGGGTCAGAGTTCTTCGGTGGTGCTCCCCCGCGACCGGGCGGGACCGGGCGGGAGCGGACGGCGGCGTCGAACCGCCGGAGGGGGGAGGGCGTGCGGGCCGCGGCCGGGCGGCTGCCCTGCAGGAGCAGCCGGTGCGGCGGGGTGCGGCGGCCCGTGGGGCCGGGGTGGAACGGCCCGGGCCGGGCGGCGCGGGCGGGGTGGGCAGGGTGGCACTACGCGGAGCGGGCGGGCGGAACGGCCCGGACGGCGCTGCGCAGGGCGGGGCTCGATCAGCCCCAGATCATGTCGTAGGCGACGACGGGGGCGCCGGAGACGCCGGCGGTGGTGCTGGTGGCGGCACTGGCGGTGGTGGCGCTGCCGGCGACGGCGGGGGCCAGACCGGCCAGGGCGAGGGCGAGGGTGGCGACCGCGGCGGCCTTGGCGATGACGGTGCGGAGCATGACGGTGTCCTCTTCTACGGGTGCGACGGCTGGGTGGGTCCGGTGGTCGCGTCCCGCGGTGACGGATCCTCCGGCGCCGTCCGGAGCGGTGCTCCCTGGCGGCGATCACTAGCTTCGTCGCAGCTCAGCGGCAGTGGAAGGGAATCCGGCTGGCCGGAAACGTCCCTGGACCGTTCCGGCCAGGGCCCGTCTCAGAGCCCCAGCAGCCGCTCGTAGAAGGGCGCCAGCAGCGGCGCGGCGCCGCGCGCCGCACGCCAGCCCGCGAACTGCGGGAGCGCGGTCAGCGCCCGGTGGCAGAAGCGGTCGGTCCGCGCCTCGGCGTCCTCCAGCCGGTCGGCCAGCAGGTAGACGCCCAGCACCGGATCCGCGCCCGGGTGCGGGTGGACGACGAGGTGCTCGATCCGGTCCTCCGGCCACACCTCTCCGCGCAGCAGCTCACGGGCGTCGGAGGGCAGCGCCAGCCCCGGGGACACGGGCCGCAGTACGGCATGAACGAGATACATACGACGAGCGTGCCGAACCCGGCAAACGATGCACAGGGGCCGAACATGGACGCTCCCGTCCTTGGCCGAAACCGTCCACCGGGCGGTGTGGCACCCCTCCGACCTGCTGTGGAATGATCGTCTACGCTTCGAACACGAGTCCATCACGGGGGTTTGGACATGCTGACGACGCTGGGGCTGGACACCGCCTCGGAGGCGGTCTACCGGGCCATGCTCGCCCATCCGAACGACGGGGTGGAGGGTCTGTGCACCCGGCTCTCACTCACCGAGGAGCAGGTCAGGAACGCCCTCGACCTGCTCAGCGAGCTCGCCCTGCTGCGCCCCTCCGCCGAACGCCCCGGCGAGCTGCGGGCCGTCTCCCCGGACGTCGGCATGGAGATCCTGATGGCCCGCCAGCAGGCCGAGCTGGCGGCCCAGCAGCTGCGCATCGAGGCCTCCCGCGCCGCGGCCGCCCAGCTCATCGCCGAGTACGCCGACCTGCGGCCCACCAAGGCCCACCCCGACGTCGAGCACCTCGTCGGCCTCGACCGGATCCGGGACCGCCTCTCCGCCCTCACCCGCGAGATGCGCCACGAGGTGATGACCTTCTCCCCCGACGGCGCCCAGAAGCCCGAGAACATCGAGGCCGCCAAGCCGCTCAACCAGGACCTGCTGTCCCGCGGCATCCGGATGCGCACCGTCTACCTCGACAGCGTGCGCAACAGCCCGCACACCGTCGACTACGTCAACTGGCTCGCCACCCACGGCGGCCAGGTCCGCACCGTCCCGGCGCTCCCCACCCGCATGATCGTCGTCGACCGCTCCACGGCCGTCATCCCCGTCCAGAGCGACGACACCGCCGCCGGCGCCGTCGTCCTCAGCGGCGAGGGCATGCTCACGGCGCTGTGCGCCCTCTTCGAGACCGTCTGGGCCGGCGCGCAGCCCCTGGGCGACGCCGCCGCCCCCGACGAGCACGGCCTCACCCCGCAGGAGCACACCGCCCTCACCCTGCTCTCCGACGGCCACACCGACGAGGCCATCGCCAAGCGCCTCGGTGTGTCCCCGCGCACCGCGCGGCGCATCGCCAACGACCTCATGGAGCGCCTCGACGCCCGCAGCCGCTTCCAGGCCGGCGTCCGCGCCGCCCAGGCCGGCTGGCTCTGAGACGGTCCCGCGGCGCCGCGGTCAGCGGCTCGTGTCGATGACGCAGAAGCGGTTGCCCTCGGGGCAGGCGAGCACCACGAAGTCCGGGTCCTCGGGGTAGCTGTCCCAGTCGACCCGCCGGGCGCCGAGCGACACCAGTCGCTCGACCTCGGCGGCCTGGTCGCCGGCGTCGCCGGCGTAGAGGTCCAGGTGCACCCGCGGGTGCTCCTGGACGGGCGACTCGCTGACGCCCAGCGCGATCTGCACGCCGCCGCCGGCGGCGGGGACGAGCACCGTCCAGTCCGCCCCGACCTCGCCGTCGCGCGCGCGGTAGCCGAGCGCCGCGGTCCAGAAGGCGACCGCGCGCGGCATGTCGGAGACACCGAGGACGACGGATCCGAGAGTCAGCATCCCGCCATTGTGACGGCCCGCCAGCACCCCTGCGGCGCCGGGCCCTCAGCCGGTCCCTCAGTCGTTCTGGTCGCCGGCCGTCGCGTGCAGGGTGATCAGCAGGGCCGACAGCCGGGCGTTCCAGTTGGCGTTGGTCGCAGGGTCGATGGCGTGCTTCTTCGCCATGTCGCGGATCACCTTCTGGGCGTCTTTCAGCTCCTGGGCGGCGTCGTCCGGGGAGCCCTCGTTGAGGCGGGCCGAGGCGTCGTCGAGGATCCGCAGCAGCTCGACCTGGCGGTCGCGGTCCTTGCCGACCTGGGCCTGCGCGACGGCCTGGCGGAAGGCGTTGAGCTGGAGCGCCGGGGCCTGGTTGCGGGGGACGACGGGGGCCGCCGTGGTCGGGAGGGCGGCCGGGGTGGTGGGCGCCGCCGGGGTCGGGGTCGGGGTGGGCGTGGCCGTCGGGCGGGCGGAGGCGGTGGCCGCGGGCGGCTTGGCCGCCGGGGTCGCGTGGCCGGCCGGCTCGTCGAAGGCGGTGACGGCCAGCGCGGTGACCCCGGCGAGCCCGGCCACCCCGAGGGCGCCCAGCACGAGCGGCCGGCGCCGGCTGCGGGCGGCGGGCGCCGGCGGGGCCGCCGGGACGGGGGCCATCAGCGAGGTGGCGGGCGCCGCGGCCTGCGGCGGCAGCAGAGTGGTGTGCTGCTGGTCGGCGTTCGCCGCCGGGACGGGCGGGAGCAGCTGGGTGGCGGCGGCGGTGGCGAGGAGTTCGGTCGTCGGGTCGCCGACCGCGAGCCCGGGCACGGTGGAGAGGAGCTCGTACCGCGCCGCGGCCGCGTCCGCGGGCCGGTCGGCGGGCTTCTTGGCGAGCAGCCGCAGGACCGCGGCGTCCAGGGCCGGCGGCAGACCGGGGCGGCGGGCCGACGGCGGCAGCGGCTGTTCGCCGACGTGCTTGAAGGCGATCGCCACCGGGCTCTCGGCGGTGAACGGGGTCGCGCCGGTCAGCATCTCGGTGAGCACGCAGCCGACGGCGTAGAGGTCGGTGCGGCCGTCCAGCGCCGAGGCCGTGGCCTGCTCGGGCGACAGGTACGCGGCCGTGCCGAGCACGCTCGCGGTCTGGGTGAGGTTGCTGGAGGACCCGGCCCGGGCGATGCCGAAGTCGACGACCTTCACGCCGCCGTCGTCGGTGATCATGATGTTGCCGGGCTTGATGTCGCGGTGGACCAGCCCGGCCGCGTGCGCGACCGCCAGCGCCTCGCAGACCGCCGCCGCGATGCCGACGGCCCGCTCCACCGGCAGGGCCGGCTGCTGCGCCAGCACGGCGGCGAGCGAACGCCCGTTGACGAGCTCCATGACGATGAACGGGGTGCCCTCGTCGACGCCGGAGTCGAAGACCATGACGATCCTCGGGTGCACCAGCATCGCGGCGTGCTGCGCCTCCCGGCCGAACCTCTCGGCGAAGCGGGGGTCGTCGGCGAGGCCTCCGTTGAGGACCTTGACGGCCACCTGCCGGCCCAGCACGTGGTCCACGCCGCGCCAGACGGTGGCCATGCCGCCGACGCCGAGTATCTCGACGAGTTCGTAACGCCCGTTCAGCGCCCGTCCGATCACTGGAGCTCCCCTCACGTGCCGTGCCCGGGGTTCCGGGCCGCCTCGTGCACCCGTGCACGATAGCCGCCCGGCCGGACCGCCCCGCCGGGGGCGGGGAGGCGGTCGGGGGACCGGGCAGCGGTCCCCCGGCCGCCGGCACGGGGGGTGCGGCCCGCCCTGACTGCGGGCGGGCGGGCCGCACGTTCCGGGCCGGCCGGCCGGCGGCGCGTCCGGGGTGATGCGCCTGCCGGTCCGGCCGGGGCCGGCCGGGTGGACGGTGGGCACGGGGGAGCCGACCGGCCACCCGGGGTCTTCGGGTGGTCCTGCGTACTGCGGGTACTGCAGGTCCTGCGGGTGGTGCGGGTGGTGCGATCCGGGTGGGCGGCGGGCCCGGGGGGAGTCGCCCGCCGCCCACCCGGAGTCCGGGGGGTTACCGCCGGCCCGACTGGTCGTCCTCGGGCCGGTCCGGTTTGACCGGGCTCGGGCGGGCGTCCGGCACGACCGGTACGGCCGGCACCGTGGAGGCGGTGCCGCCGGCCCTGCCGGGCTGCTTGGCCGCGTCGCCGCCGTTGGTGCCGGCGTCCGTGCCGCCCTTGCCCTTGCCGTTGGCGTTGTCGTTTCCGTTGGTGTTGTCGTTGCCGCCCTTGCCGGCGCCGGGGCTCGGCACCGCCCGGCCCGGGTCGCGGGGCTGCGGGGCGGCGCCCTGGTGGTCGTCGTCGCCCTGCTTCCCGGCGCCGTCCGCGCAGTACTCCGCCACCTTCTCCGCCCCGCCGGCCGCCGCGACCAGGGGGGCGTAGAGCGGGTCGGTGAGCAGCTGGCGCGAGCGCTCGCCCTTGCCCGTCCGGTCGGCGAACCCGCGGCAGAGCGGGACCAGCGCGGGCGGGACCTGCCGGGCGCCGCGTCCGTCGGCACCGGCGGAGGGGGCGCCGGGCGCCGGGGCGGTGGACGGCGCGACCTGCTGCGGGGCACCGGACGGGCCGGTGCCGGACGGGCGCGGGGACGCCCCGGCCGGCGCGGCACTGCGCGGCGGGGTGCCGGACGGGTGGCCGGACGCGCTGCCGCCGCCGGTGGCGAGCATGTGCTCCGGCTCGGCGGGGCCGCCCAGCGGGGACGGCAGGTTCCCGGTGCCGGCGGCGACCGCGACCCCGCACAGCGCCGTGGCGCCGAGCACGACGGCAACGGCCTTCGTGCTGAAGGCCCTGGCCAGCGTGGCGGTCGCCATCGATCGTCTCCGGACGGGTGCGGTCACTACGGGGTCGGACGCGAGACGGGCCTCCCGGAAGGCGGCCAGGGCGTGCTCCTCCCCGGCCAGCTCGTCGACCGTCGCCGGGGCGGCGGCCGCGGCGAGGACCCGGGCGACTGCCCCGGGACCGCCGTCCGGTCCGGTGAGCGAGGCGTCCTGCCCGGCCGGCGGGCCGCCCACGGCACCGCCGAGCAGGTGCTCGGCCGTGTCACGGTCGATCCGACGGGATCGGTTGGTGCTCATCTCATGTCCTTCAGCGTCGCGGCCCGGCGTTCTGTCACACCCTGCGCAGTACTTTTTTTCGCGGACCGCCCCGCGGCCCGTCCCGCGGGTCGTTCGGCGGGCTCCGCGGCCGCCCGCGCGGCCGGGATGCCGGTACCGGCCGCGAAGGGCTGCTCCAGCAGCGTGGCCAGCTTGCGCAGCCCCCGGTGGGCGGCCATCCGGACGCTGCCGGCCCGCTTGCCGAGCACCCGGGCGGCGCTCTCGGCGTCCAGTTCCATCACCACCCGCAGCAGGACGGCCTCGGCCTGGTCGCGCGGCAGCCGGGAGATCAGCGCCAGTGCGTCGGCGGTGCCGACGGTGGTGAGCGCGGCGCGCGCGGTGTCGTCCCCGGCGGCCAGCTCGGCGAGGTACTCGAAGGGCAGGTCGGTGACCGGGCGGCGGCGGCGGGCGCGCAGGTGGTCGAGCGCGCGGTGGCGGGCCACGGTGGCGGCCCAGCCGCGGAAGCCGTCCCCGTCCCCGGAGAAGCCGCGCAGGTCGCGGGCGATCTGCAGCCAGGTCTCGGAGGCGATGTCCTCGGCGTCCTGGGCGTCCTCGGGACGCCCGCCGACCAGTACCCGCAGGTAGCGCAGCAGGCCCGGCTGGACCGTCCGGAACAGCAGCCGGAACGCGTCCTCGTCCCCCGCCTGCGCGGCCCGGACGGCCTCGGTCAGATCGACGGGGGCGACGGGCCCGCCGGGTGGTGGGCCGGCGGAAGGGACTGGTCCGGACCGGCCGACGGGGCTGTCGGTGCCCGCTCCGGGGCGCTCTGCACTCTGCACCCGCCACATCATGCGCCATCCGGGCGACCGGGTCCGGGTCCGGTCGAAGGACCACGGGCCGCCGGGCCCAAGGTCCCGTCGGCCGCCGCCCTTCGCCCGCGGCCCCGGAGGCCCTCCGCCGCCTACGTTGTCCGTGGGCGAAGCAGTCCGGGCCCGGTCGGGCCCCGGGGCCGCCGTGCGCACCGCCGCGCCCGGACCGCCTCGACGACCGGCCGCCGCACCGCCCCTCCGTCCGCCCGCCCCCGCGCCGCCGCGCGCCCGGGCCGGCGGCCGGGCCGGCCGCCCCCACCAGCAGTGACGACCAGCAGGGACGCCCGCGATGACCACCGCCCACCAGCTCCACGCGGAGGGGCTGCGCCACCACCTCGCACCCGGCCTGCGCGCCCTGGGACTGCGCGGGTGGCGCCGCACCTTCGCCCTGCCGGACGAGACCCACTGGCTGCTGCTGGGCGTGGTGGAACGCCCCTCCGCCGACCGGACCTCCTTCACCTTCGACCTCAGTGCCGTCCGCCGGGCCGACTGGGCCGCCGCCGGTCTCCCCGGCCACCGGCCCGACCCGCGCACCCGGTACGGCCTGGAGGTCTGGCGGGCGCGGATCGGCGAGGTGCTGCCGGTCGGCGAGGACGTCTGGTGGCAGGTCCTGCCCGGGCCGCGCTGGCCGCTGGTGCTGGAGGACGCGGTCGCCGCCGTCCGCCGCTACGGCCTGCCGGAGCTGCGCCACCGGGCGGCGCGGGACCGGGACGGCACCGGAGAGGGCTACCTCTCCCGCGCCGGGCTGGAGGACGTCAACGCCGCCCTGCTGACCGCCTCGGTGGCCCGGGTGCAGCGCGCCGAGCTGATCGCCGGGGAGCTCGTCCTGACCGGCGCCTGGACCCGGGGCGACGCCGTCTCCCGGACCGTCCTGGAGGGCGTCGCGCGGGGCTTCCTCTCGGCCGGGGACGAGCGCTACCGCACCGTCCGCTGCCTGGACACCCGGGGTCGCGAACTGTGGGCCTTCCCCCACCGGGGTTAGGCCGTGTCGCGCGTGCCCGGGGGCTCGCTGCCGGGGCACGCCCCGCGGCGGCACACCCCGGGAAACCCGCAGGTCGGACGGGTCGTCACGGGCCGCACCATGACAGCTGTCACACGGATCCCGCAACGGACGGCACTGCTCTGACGGAGGGTCGGACGGAAAGACTGGAGGCACGACGCGGGCAGGGGCCCGCGGCCGCCGAGCCGGGGAGGAACCCACCGTGAGCCAGCCCGTCAACACCGCCACCACCGCCCCGATCGCCGCCGCTCCCGCGGCCCGGGCCTCGAACCCGCTGCTCTCCGGGCTCCGCCCGCTCGCCCTCGACGTGGCCGCCCCGCTGGCCGGCTACTTCCTGCTCCACTCGGCCTGCGGCCTGAGCGAGTTCGCCGCGCTGGCCTGGAGCAGCACCATCCCGGCCGCCCGGACCGTCCTCGGCCTGCTGCGCGAGCGGCGGCTGAACCTGTGGGCCGCGCTGATGCTCACCGTCAACCTGGCCGGTCTGGCGCTCACCTTCGTCACCGGCGACGCCCGGCTGATGATCGCCAAGGACGGTGCGCTGAGCGGCACCGTGGCGCTGGCGATCCTCTTCTCGGGGCTGGTCGGCCGGTCGGTGATGACCCCGATGCTGATGCCCTTCGTCACCCGGGGCCGGGCGGACCGCACCGCCGCCTGGCACCGGCTGACCGGGGGTGCGGCGGCCGGCTCCCGGGCCTTCCGCCGCCACGAGCGGGTGTTCGCGGGGATCTGGGGCACCGCGCTGCTGGCCGAGTGCGCGGCCCGGGTGGTCGGCGCCTTCACCCTGCCGGTGTCGACCATGGCCTGGCTGTCCACCGTGTTCCTGGTCGGTGCGATCGCGGCCGGCTCGGTGCTCGGCCAGAGCG
Source organism: Kitasatospora sp. NPDC051702 (assembly GCF_040681575.1). Lineage (NCBI taxonomy): Bacteria > Bacillati > Actinomycetota > Actinomycetes > Kitasatosporales > Streptomycetaceae > Kitasatospora > Kitasatospora sp. NPDC051702. The sequence continues at coordinate 33,255 of NZ_JBFAZB010000049.1, read as the reverse complement.
CCACCGACCCGATCGCCAAGCTGGTCATCGCCGAGGCCGAGGCCCCGACCACCGCCTGACCCGGCCCCGACCCGGCCCCGACCCGGCCCCGGACCGCACCACCCGGCACCACCCGGCACCACCCGGCACCGCCCGCCGCGTCCTGAACGCCGGATGCCGGCGATCCGAACGCCGAGGAACCATCCGGATCTCCCGGGAGTCCTTACATAACGAGGGGGTAACGGGACCCCCGTCGAGGAATCGGGGAACCCCATGAGCCGGACGCGCGCGCTGACCACCGCCGAGGACCGCACCCTCGTCTGGGACGGCTGCCTGAACGTCCGCGACCTGGGCGGCCTGCCCACCGCCTCCGGCCGACCGACCGCCCGCGGGGCGATAGTCCGGGCGGACAACCTGGACCGCCTCACCGCCGAGGGCTGGGACGCCCTCCTCGACCACGGCGTCCGCACCGTGGTCGACCTGCGCAACACCGAGGAGTACAAGCCGCTCCTCCCGCTCCCCGAGGGCGTCGAGCTGATCCGGGTCCCGCTGGACGAACTGGCCGGCCCCGCCTGGTGGGAGGCCTACGGCCGACTGGACGGCACCCCGCTCGCGCTCCGCCCCTACCTGGACCACTGCCCGCACGCCGCCGCCGCGCTGGTCGCGGCCGTCGCCGGCGCCCGCCCCGGCGGCCTGGTCGTGCACTGCGGCGCCGGCCGCGACCGCACCGGCCTGGCGGCCCTGCTGCTGCTCGCCCTGGCCGGCGTCGAGCGGGCCGCGATCGTCGAGGACTACCTGATCAGCGGCCCCAACGTCCGGCCGCTGTACGGAATGCTGGGCCTCCCGGACCAGTACGACCGGATCGACGCGGTGCTCGCCGGGGCCGGCACCACCGCCGAGGCCGCCCTGGAGGCGGCGCTGAGCGACTTCGACCCGGCCGGCTACCTGCTCGCCGCCGGGGCCGCCCCCGCCGAGGTCGCCGCCGTCCGGGCCCGCCTGCTGCCCGCCGAGTAGCAGCCGCCCGGCGGACCGCGCCGCTTCCGCGACTCCGGAACCCCTCCCGCCTCATCGTCAACCGATGGTTGACGATGAGGCGTCGACAACCTACGGTTGACGCATGGAGAATTCCGTCGTTCCCAGCACCACTCCCCTGCGCCTCGACGACCTGATCGCCGCGATCAAGAAGGTCCACCCCGACGCGCTCGACCAGCTCTCCGACGCGGTCATCGCCGCCGACCACCTCGGTGACCTCGCCGACCACCTGATCGGCCACTTCGTGGACCAGGCCCGCCGCTCCGGCGCGTCCTGGACCGACATCGGCCGCAGCATGGGCGTCAGCAAGCAGGCCGCCCAGAAGCGCTTCGTCCCCAAGGACCCGGGCACTCCCTCCGACCTGGACCCGAACCAGGGCTTCAGCCGGTTCACCGACCGGGCCCGCAGCGTCGTGATGGCCTCCCAGGAGGAGGCCCGGCGGGCCGGGAACGCCGAGATCACCGCCGAACACGTGCTGCTCGGGCTGCTCGCCGAGCCCGAGGGCCTCGCGGTCAAGGCGCTCGCCGCCCAGGGCGTCGGCCCGGAGGCCGTCCGGACCGCGGCCACCGCCGCCCTGCCCGCGGCCGTCGCCGAGGTGCCGGCGCTCATCCCGTACGACGCGCAGGGCAAGAAGGTGCTGGAGCTGACCTTCCGCGAGGCGCTCAAGCTCGGACACAACTACGTCGGCACCGAGCACATCCTGCTGGCCCTGCTGGAGCTGGAGAACGGCGCCGGCGTGCTCGCCGGCCTGAGCGTCGACAAGTCCGAGGCGGAGACCTTCACCGCCGAGGCCGTCGCCGCCTTCATCGCCGCCCGGAACGCCGAGCAGGCGTGACCCGGACCGGCCCCCGGGCGGAACTCCCGCCCGGGGGCCGGCAGTCGGCCGCACGGGCCCGCCGGTGCGGCCCGCCGCGCCGCGCGGCGCCCGGCCCGGTCGCCGCGCTCCGCCGCGCTCCTCAGAAACCGGAGACGTGCGTGGTGACGATCCGGACCCGGCCGTCGACGGACGCCTCCAGAGCCGCCCGCAGCCGGGCCGAACGGGCCGGCCCGAGCAGCTCCAGGGCCTCGTCCAGCGGCGCCCAGCGGTGCTCGTCCAGCTCACCGGCCGGCACGGTCACCGGGGTGCCGTCCGGGACGGTGCCGAAGTCGAACATCAAGTGCTCGGCCGGGTGGTCGAGTTCGGCCGAGGGATGGGTCCAGGAGATCGCCAGCAGGGCGCCGGCCTCCTTCACGATGCCGGTCTCCTCCTCCAACTCCCGTACGGCGCACTCGACCGGGCCCTCGCCGAGGTCGATCGTCCCGCCCGGGAACTGCCAGTGCTCGCGGTACCCGGCCTTCACGATCAGGATCCGGCCGGAGTCGTCGCGCAGCAGGCAGCCGGCCGCGGCGTAGATCCGGGGCAGCGAGGCCAACCACTCCTCGCGGGACTTCAAGGGCTCAGCCGTCACTGCGGTCCTCCTCGGGCACGGGGCTTTCGGACCGCCTACTCTGCCACCACCCGCCCGCCGGCCCGGTGGCCCGGTGGGCCGACGGGCAGCGGCGGGGGCCGTGCCGGTCAGCCGCGCGCGGCGAGGTGCTCGACCAGCCGGTCGAAGCTGGAGTCGAGGCCCGCCCGGGCCTCCGGGCCGCAGTACATCGCGGGCACCTCGGTCTGGTGCAGGACCACCTCGGTGCGGCCGTCACCGAGGTCCCGGAAGGTCAGCGTGGAGCTCATGCCGACGCCCTCCTCGACCAGGGCGATCAGCTCGCCCGGGCGGATGTCGGTGATCCGGCTGCGCATCGGGTACTCGTCGCCGGTCGCGTCGATGGTCAGGGTGCTGTCGTAACGCCCGCCCACCCGCGGCTCGATGGTCACGGTGGACGGCTCGACGTGCGTGCCGACCGGGCCCCAGAAGCGGACGAACTGCTCGGGCTCGACGTAGGCGCGGAAGGCGGCGTCCGGAGTGGCCGGCAGCTCCCGGGTGATGGTCAGCTCGCTCGGGTTCTCGGTCATGGTGTCGGTCCTCTTCCTCGTCACGGCGCCCTCGGTGGCGCTTCCACAGGGGTGGACCGGGGCCGCGCCGCGAACTCATCGCTCCCCGCGGAACTTTCTTCGGGGAGGCCTCGCACGGCGCCCGGAGACCCTTCGGCCGGGCCGGCCCGGCCGGAACTTCCGCGCACACCGATGAGCCGGGGCCGCCGGACCGGTCCAAGCAGCATGGAGAAAACCCGGAACACCCCGGCCGACCGGCCGGACCGAGCCCTGGTCTGCGACCTCGGCGCCCTGGACGCGCCCGACCTGGCCGTCGTCGACGCCCTGGCCCGGCTCCGGCTCGCCGCCGGACGCCACGGCGTGGGCGTGGTGCTGCGGAACGCCGGCGGCCCGCTGCGCGAACTGCTCGCGTTCAGCGGGCTCGCGGCGCTGCTGCCGGCGGCCGCCGACCCGCCCTGCCTGACGGCGCTACTCGGCGTCCAGCCGGGGCGGGAGGCCGAACAGCGGGAAGAGCACGTCGGTGTCCAGGAAGTTGGTGAACCCGGTGATCCGGCCCGCTGACACCTCCGGCACGATCAGCGCCCACGGCTCGTGCCCGCCGGCCGGACTCGGCCGGTACTGGGCGAAGGCCGGGCCGCCGTTGGCGGTGACCGGGAGCAGCCGGGAGCCGCGGCAGCCGTGGCCGGGCCCGAGCATCCAGGCCCGGATCTCCTCCCGCCCGCACAGCCACATCGCGAACGGCGGCATGTTGAGCGTGACGTCCTCGTGCAGCAGCGCGGCCAGGCCGTCCATGTCGTAGGCCTCGAAGGCGCGGACGTAGCGGTCCAGCAGCGCGCGGTGGTCGTCGTCCAGGTCCGGCGCCGGACGGGCGGCCGCGTCCCCGGCGAGCACGCCGCGGGCCCGCTGCAGCGCGCTGTTCACCGACGCCACCGTCACGCCGAGCAGTTCGGCCACCTCGGCGGCCTTCCAGCCGAGCACCTCGCGCAGGATCAGCACGGCCCGCTGCCGGGGCGCGAGCCGTTGCAGGACGGCGACGAAGGCCAGCTTCACCGACTCCCGCTGGGCGGCCACGTCGGCCGGGTCCCCCGTCTCGGGCAGCACCCTGCCGTCCGGCGCGGGGCCGATCCAGGTCGCCTCGGGCAGCTGGGTCTCGCTCGCCGTCGCCACCGTGACGGGCCCGGCGAGGTCCATCGGACGGGCCCGGTTCCGGCGGCCGTTCAGTGCGTCCAGGCAGACGTTGGTGGCGATCCGGTACAGCCAGGAGCGCAGCGCGGCCCGGCCCTCGAAGCCCCGGTGACCGCGCCAGGCGCGGACCATCGTCTCCTGCACCGCGTCCTCGGCCTCGAAGACCGAGCCGAGCATGCGGTAGCAGTAGCCCGTCAGCTCCGTCCGGTACCGCTCCAGCTGGAGCTCGACCGGCTCCTCCGTGATCACGTCGGCCATGGTGTGCCCCCGTCCTCCCGCCCCGCACTGCTCGATCGCGTCGAAGGTACCCCGGGCCACCGACAGCCGGCCCGGCGGACGGCGGGGCCGGTGCGGACCCGGGAGGGACGGCGGGGGCGGGCGGGGCCCGACGGCTCCGCCCGCCCCCGGCCGCGGGGCGTCGCCGCGGTTCAGTGCGCGGAGTGCTTCTCCGCGCCGCGGTGCCGGTGGCCCTTGAGCTCGGCGTGCATCGCCGGGGCCCCGTGCGGCGCCGAGGCGGCGGTGTCGCGCCCGCCGTGCCGGAAGGCGTCGGGGGCGGTGTACCCGGTGGTGGCGGAGGACGCGGCCCCGCCGCCCGACCGCGGCGCGAGCCTGCTCGGTGGGTTCGCCATGCCCCGGCGCTCCAGCAGTTCCTGGGTGCCCTGGCGGAGCTTGGCGGTACTGCCCGGGGTTCGCTTGGTCATCGTCGGCCTCCCTTCGGCGGTCACCGGCCGGACGGATGTCGGCCAGGGGCCGCACGGGCGTCTTGTCCGGATTTTATCCGGATCGTCCCCGACCGCCACCGGGAGCGGGCGGCGGGCGGGCCTTGGGCGGCGGGCGGGGCGGGGCGCCCCGCTGCGGCTCAGCCCATCACCTCGTGGACGAAGCACCACCGCCAGTCCTCGCCCGGCTCGAAGGAGCGGATCACCGGGTGCGAGGTGTCGTGGAAGTGCGCGGTGGCGTGCCGCTGCGGCGAGAAGTCGCAGCAGCCGACGTGCCCGCAGTCCAGACAGATCCGCAGGTGCACCCAGTCCCGGCGGTCCTGGGCCAGGCAGTCGGCGCAGCCGCCGGCCGGCGGGAGGGGCGCGATGTCCTGGGGTGCCGCGGCGAGGTCTTCGCAGGCGCTCATGCTGGCAGGGTAGTGACGGCGCCCGCCCGGCGGGCCGGGGACACACCCGTCCGGGTGAACCGCCAGGGTGGCCCTGCCGGACCCCCGGTCCGGCGGACCGGGGAGGACCAGGGCCCTGGGTGGACCGCGACGGGCCGCGCAGAGTGGACGGCGTCCACCCGAACACCCCGTCCAGGAGCCACCGTGAACCACCCCGGCCTCGCCGCCCGCACCGCCGTCGTCACCGGAGCCGCCAGCGGCATGGGTGCCGCCACCGCCCGACTGCTCGCCGCCGGCGGCGCCCGGGTCGCGCTGCTCGCCCGCCGCACCGACCGGATCGACGCCCTCGCCGCCGAGCTCGCCGCCGCCGGCGGGCAGGCCCTCGCCGTCACCGCCGACGTCACCGACCAGGCCTCCGTGGACGCCGCCGCCCGGGCCGTCCACGCCGCCTACGGGCCGGTCGACCTGGTGGTCAACAACGCCGGGGTGATGCTGCCCAACCCGCTCGCCGACGGCCGGATCGACGAGTGGACCCGGATGGTCGACACCAACCTCACCGGCGCCCTGCGGATCGTCCGCGCCTTCAGCGCCGACCTCACCGCGGCCGCCGCCGAGGGCCGCACCGCCGACCTCGTCAACGTCTCCTCGATCGCCTCGCACGTCGTCTTCCCCGACTACGCCGTCTACGGCGCCACCAAGGCCGCGCTCACCCAGCTCTCCGCCGCCCTGCGCAGCGAGCTCGGCCCGCGCGACGTACGGGTCAGCGCCGTCGAGCCCGGGCTGACCGACACCGAGCTCGGCGGCCACATCGACAACCCCGACCTGCGCGAGCAGCTCGGCGGGATGTTCGCCGCCATCCCGGCGCTGACCGCCGAGGACGTCGCCGACCTGATCGCCTACACCGTCAGCCGCCCCCGGCACGTCAACCTGCGCCACCTCGTCGCCCTGCCGACCCGGCAGGCCTGACCGGCGGGCGGCCCGGCGGCGGCCGGCGGAAGCGGCCCGGCCGCGCCTGCCCCGCGGCCGGGCGGAAGCCGGCTTCCGGTCCCGGACGGCACGGGTGGCGTGGGACCATGCCACCCGTGGCGATCGTGACGGGGAGTACGAGCGGCGACACCGGCGGGGGCACGACCGCCGAGGCGCCCACAGCAGCGCGCCGGGGCATACCCGGACGCACCGGCGGCGGCCGGAGCCGGGCGGTGTCCGAGTCGGGCCGGATCCGGCAGCCCGTCGCCCTGATCCGGCTCCTCACCGGGCTCCTCGCCGTCGCGGTCACCCTGCTGCTCGCCGACTACGCCCGCGCCACCACCGGTGGCATCGCCGCCGACGTCGCCGAGGCCGCCGCCCTGGTGCCCCGGCCGCTCGCCCACCTGGCCAACGGCCTCACCACCGCCGCGGTCCTCCTGCTGCCGGTCGTCCTCGCCGCCCGCCGCCTGCTCGGCCCGGACCGGCGACGCGCCCTGCAGCAGGTCTCCGACGGCCTGCTCGCCGCCGTCCTCGCCTACGGCGCCACCCTCGGCGTCGACCTGTGGGCCGACGCGCACGCCCCGCCCTCCCTGCTGGCCGCGCTCACCCAGCCGCTGCCCGACGGCGTCCCGGGCCACACCGAGCCCGTCTACGGGTACCTCGCCCCCGTCCTCGCCTTCATGACGGCCTCCGGCAGCCGCGAACGCCGCGCCCCCTGGGCCGTCCTCGCCGTCTCCGGCCTCGCCGGGCTCGCCGGCGGCTACGCCACCCCCACCGCCCTCCTGCTCGGCCTGCTGCTCGGCTGGACCGGTGCCCACGGCACCCTCTACGCCGTCGGCACCCCCGACCCGCTGCCCGGCCCGCGGGAGATCCTGCGCGCCCTGCGCGAGAGCGGTCTGCGCCCCACCGGGGCCCGCGCCGTGGCACCCGACCACCACCTGGTCCACCAGGCCGACGGCAGGCCCGACCTCGACGTCCTGCTGCTCGAGCGCCAGGCCGTCACCGCCGCCGCCGTGCAACGCGCCTGGCGCCGCCTGCGGCTGCGCACCGCCCCGCACCCGCGGGCCCTGCGCTCGCCCCGCACCGGCCTCGAGCACGAGGCGCTCGTCACCTACGCGGCACTCGCCGCCGGCGTCCGCACCCGCCGCATCGCGGCCACCGCCGGGCTCGGCCACGACACCGCGCTGATCGCCTACGAGCACCTCCCCGGACGCACCCTCGACCAGCTCGCCGAGCCGGAGATCACCGACGAGCTGCTCGCCGAGGCCTGGCGGCAGCTCGCCCGGCTGCAGCGCCGGGAGATCGCCCACCGGGCCCTCGTGCCGTCCTCCCTGCTCGTCGACGACGACGGCGCGGTGCACCTCGTCGACTTCGCCGACGGCGACATCGCGGCCAGCGAACTCGTCCTGCACTGCGACATCGCCCAGCTGCTCACCACCCTGGCGCTGCGCACCGGCGCCGCCCGCTCCGTCCGCAGCGCCATCGCCGTCCTCGGGCCCGACCCGGTCGCCGCCGCCCTCCCGCTGCTCCAGCCGATCGCCCTGGCCCTGCCCACCCGGCAGGCCCTGAAGCAGGCCGACCGGGCCGGGGCGGGGCCCGCCCCGGCCGCCGCGGAGACGGACGCCGGGGACGGGCCGGCGCCGGCCGCGGCCGGCAGCGGGCTGCTGGACGCCATCCGGGCCGAGGTGCTGCGGGCCCGGCCGCAGGCGGTGGGCCGGCCGGTGCGGCTGGAGCGGCTGCGGCCGCGGACCCTGCTGGCCGTGGTCGGCGGGGTGGTGGCCGGGTGGCTGCTGATCCCGCAGCTGTTCGCCGCCGAGGACAACCCGATCGCGGCGGTGGCGGACGCCGACCCGGCCTGGCTGGCGCTGGCGCTGGTCGCGGCCGCGGCGAGCCACGTGACGGCCGCGATGGGGTTCGTCGGGTTCGTGCCGGAGCGGCTGGACTTCCGCAACGCGGTGCTGGCCCAGCTGGCCGGGGCGTTCGTGAAGCTGGTGTCGCCCGGGGGCGTCGGCGGCGTGGCGCTGAACACCCGGCTGCTGCAGCGGGCCGGGATCCCCACCGCGCAGGCGCTGTCCAGCGTCGGGGTGGGGCAGCTGATGGGCCTGGTGCTGCACCTGCTGCAGCTGGGCGCCTTCGTCTACCTGCTGGACCTGCAGCCGGGCGGTTCGGAGCTGGACGCGCTGCCCGCGGTGGTCGGCGGGCTCGCCGGGGCGGCGGCCCTGCTGGCGCTGGTGTCGGCCGTCCCGGCGGCCCGGCGCTGGCTGGTGGCCCGGTTGCGGCCGCTGACCGCGGAGGTGCTGCCCCGGCTGCTGGACCTGCTGCGCAGCCCGACCCGGCTGGCGGTCGGCCTGACCGGCCAGCTGCTGGTGTCGATCTGCCTGATCGCCTGCCTGTACTGCTGCACCCGGGCGATCGGCCGGGCCCCCTCGTTCGCCTCGGTGGCGGTGGTGTTCCTGGTGGGCAACGCCGCGGGCAACGTCGCGCCGACCCCGGGCGGGGCCGGCGCGGTGGACGGCGCGCTGATCACGCTGCTGCAGCAGACCGCGTCGATGGAGAAGGGCGGCGCGATGGCGGCGGTGGCGATGTTCCGCCTGCTGACGCTGATCCTGCCGGTGCTGCCGGGGTGGGCGGCGATGACCTGGCTGCAGCGCCGCAAGGCACTGTAGGGCCCGTAGCCGCCCGTCTCGCCAGGCCCGGCTACTCGCGGTACTCGTCCTCGTCGAGCTGGACGACCCGGCTCTGCTCGGCGGCGTCCGCGACGTCGGTGGCGGGGTCGGCGCCGAGGGCCCGCCGCTCGGCGACCTCGTCGTACTCGTCCCCCTCGGCCGCGTCGTCGTCGGGCTCGACGGTCTCGACCGTCTCGTCGATCAGGTAGTCCTCGTGATTCTGCGGCATGGCGTCCTTCCTCACTGTTCGTTCGGAGGCTCCCACGGGGCCCGGATGGCGGTACTCGCAGTATCCGCCGCCGGACGGCCGGACGCGAAGCCCCGGGCGGTCCGGCGTGTTGCCGGGGCGGCCGGGCGGGCCGGGGCCGGCCCGCGGAGCAGGGGGTCGAGCGGCCGCCGGGAGGGGTGCGCCGCGCACCCGGGGCCGCCGCCACGACGGGGCACGGCACCACCGGCGGCCCGGGGCGCACCGGCGCCGGGGTACCGGCCCCCCGCGGGCGGGCGGGCCGCGGGCGGAACGCGCCGCAGGCCGCCGGGGGTACGATCGGTGCCGTACCAAGGGCTTACCCACACCCACCCGGTGGCCCCGAGGCCCTTACGAACGACGGGGAAAGCATGTCCGGCTCGCACTACTTCACCGGTGCACCCGAGGTCGCCAGCGAGCGCCGGCCGATCACGGTCTCCCTCCCGGACCTCACCCTCGAACTGACCACCGACGCCGGGGTCTTCTCCCGCAGCCGGCTCGACCCGGGCACCCGGATCCTGCTGGAGCACGCCCCGCCGCCGCGGGTGCGCGGCCCGATCCTGGACGTCGGCTGCGGCTACGGCCCGATCGCGCTGACCTGGGCGAGCCGGCGCAAGCGCCTCCCGGTCTGGGCGGTGGACGTGAACGAGCGCGCGCTGGAGCTGGTGCGGCTGAACGCCGGGGCGCTCGGCCTGGGCAACGTCCAGGCGGCGCTGCCGGACGACGTCCCGGAGGACGTGCGGTTCGCCACGATCTACTCCAACCCGCCGATCCGCATCGGCAAGGCCGCGCTGCGCGGGCTGCTCACGCACTGGCTCGGCCGGCTGACGCCGGACGGCTCGGCGTTCCTGGTGGTGCAGAAGCACCTGGGGTCGGACTCGCTGCAGAAGTGGCTGAACGACCAGGGCTACCCGACCACCCGCGTCGCGTCGGTCAACGGGTTCCGGATTCTGGAAGCACGGCCCCGCCCGGAGGCGGGCGAGGGGCCGGAGAGTGGACGGGGAACGTCGTCGTGAAGCAGTTGCGCGGGACCGAACTGAAGCGCCTGCACCGCTCGTGGCGGCGCAGCAACGAGTTCCGGCTCGCGATCATCCTGGAGAACCTGCAGTCGCCGTTCAACGTCGGCTCGGTGGTCCGGACCGGCGCGGCGATGGGTGCCGAGAAGCTGTACCTGACCGGGGACACCCCGTCGGTGCGCTCCTCGGGCGCGCAGAAGGCCGCGATGGGCACCGACAAGTACCTCAAGGTGGAGCACTTCCCGACGGTCGCCGAGGCGGTGGCGGCGGCGAAGGCGGACGGCTTCAAGGTGGTCGGCCTGGAGCTGGCGGACGAGGCGGTGCCGATGTTCGCCGCCGAGCTGACCCCGGCGGTGGCCTTCGTGCTCGGGCACGAGGACCGCGGGATCACGCCCGAGGCGCTCGCGCTCTGCGACCAGGTGGTGTTCGTGCCGCAGCTGGGCCGGGTCGGCTCGCTGAACGTCTCGGCGGCCGCGACGGTGGCCTGCTACGAGGCCCGCCGCCAGGGCTACGCGATCAGCGGCACCCCGGACGGCGGCGACCTCGGCGGAGACCTCGGCGACGACGAGTAGCACCGAGCGGATCATCGTCACACCCCCGGAGGGGCGGGCCGGAAGGCCCGCCCCTCCGTCGTCGTGCCCGGCCGCGATCCGCCGGCCCGGCCCCGGCCCGCGCCCTCCCGCGGCGGCCGTCGGAGCGGGTGGTCAGCGCAGCGTCAGCTAAGCGTCAGCGCGTCACGCGACTGTAGTTGGCATGACGTCGATCACGGCAGTCTCCAGCTGTCTTCCCGACACCATCCCGATCGCCCGCTTCCAACAGGAACTCCAGCTGACGGATGTGCAGCTCCGGCGCTACCAGCGCTTCTACGGGCTCGCCGAGGTGTGCCGCGACCCCGCGGCGACCGAGACCGAGCTGCTGCTGCGCGCCGCCACCAAGCTGGTCGAGCTGCGGGGACAGGAACAGCGCGTCAAGTACGTCCTGCAGGCCCGGACCATGCCGTCGCCGCTGCCGTACCCGATGACCTCGCTGCAGCCGATCCAGGCCGAACTCGGCCTGGAGCACGCCGCGGGGTTCGTCGTCTCGCACCACGCGTGCGCCTCCGGGCTGCTCGCGCTGGACATGGCCGGCACCCTGCTGGCCGCCGACCCGGACCCGGACGCGCTCGCCCTGGTCCTGGCCGGGGAGAAGGCGTGCACCACCCAGACGCAGTCCATCCCGGACGTCACCGTCATGGGCGAGGGGACGGTGGCCTTCCTGGTCAGCGCGGACCGCACCGGATCCGACCGCATGATCGGCTACGCGACCCGCACCCACACCCAGTTCGGCGACGAGTTCATCATGGGCGACGCCGCCGCCAAGGAGTTCCAGGACCTGTACGGGCCGGGGCTCTGCGAGGTGATCGGCGCCGCCCTGGAGGAGGCCGACTGCCGCCTGGACGAGTTGGCGCTGGTGCTGCCGCACAACGTCAACCGGCTGTCCTGGATCGGCGTGTGCAAGGCGCTCGGACTGCCGCTCGAGAAGGTCTTCCTCGACCTGATCGGCGAGACCGGGCACTGCTTCTGCGCCGACCCCTTCATCAACCTGCAGAAGGCCACCGAGCTGGGGCGGCTGCGCCCCGGCGACCGCTACCTGATGACCAGCGTGGGGCTCGGAGCGACCTTCGCCGCCATGGTCTTCGAGCACTGAGGGCCGCCAGGCCCTGAGCCCGCCGCGCCGCGCCGCCCGAGCGGGCGCACACGAGAAATGACGAGGTCGACATGCATCTACCGTCCTCCGGCTTCAGCGCGCGCCTCAAGCGCGCCGTGACCGGCTCCGCGGACACCCCGCTGGTGTTCCTGGGCAACTTCGAGGTGGAGAACCACTGGGCGATCGGTGAGCCCGCGCTGCCCCGGGTCGCCTCGCACGCGGGCAGCGCGGTGGTGAACCGGATGGACGAGTTCGCGCTGCTGCTCGGCGGCAAGGACGACCACGTCGTGCTGAAGACCCCGCTGGACGAGGGCTACCGCGGCTACCTGGAGGGCCTCGGGCTGGAACTGCCCACCGTCCACGTGGTGGCCGGCCAGGACCCGCAGCGCACCGTCAGCGAGGACGCCCTCGCCGACCCTGCGCTGCTGCGCGCGCTGTCCGCCGTCGCCGCCGAGGGCGCCCGGCTGACCGCGCACGGCATCTCCGCCGTGGAGGAGGAGCTGTCCGAGCGCACCGGGCTGGCGCTGGGCGCCCCGTCCGCCGCGGTCTGCAAGAAGGTCAACAGCAAGGTCTACAGCCGCCGGCTCTCCGACGAGCTGGGCATCCGGCAGGCCCGCGGCTGGGCCTGCGAGACGCTGGAGGAGCTGGCCGGGGCGGTCGCCGCGGCCACCGAACTGCTCGAAGCCGGCCGCAAGGTGGTGCTGAAGGACGCGTTCGGCGTGTCCGGCAAGGGCATCGTCGTGCTGGACAGCGCGGCCCGGCTGGCCCGGCTGCACCGGATGGCCGTCCAGCAGGCCGAGAAGGCCGCGAAGGCCGAGGGCGGCGCGCCGCGCACCGCGCTGGTGATCGAGGAGTGGGTCGCCAAGCGCTGCGACCTCAACTACCAGTTCACGGTCGGCCGGGACGGCTCCACGCACTTCGACTTCGTCAAGGAGCTGCTCACCGAGGGCGGCGTGCACAAGGGCCACCGGATCCCGGCCCGGCTGACCGACGGCCAGGTCGCCGAGATCGCCGCGACCGCGCTGCGGCTGGGCGAGCGGCTCGCCGCCGACGGCTACTACGGCGTGGTCGGCGTCGACGCGATGGTCGACCCGGACGAGGGCCTGTACCCGGTCATCGAGATCAACGCCCGCAACAACATGTCCACGTACCAGAACGTGGTGCACGAGGGCGGCCTGGCCGGGGCCGAGGAGGTCGCCGTCGCCCGGCACTTCCCGCTGCGGCTGACCCGCCCGCTGCCCTTCGCCGAGCTCGCGGAGCTCCTGGACGGGCTGCTGCTGACCGAGCGGGGCCCGCGACCGCGCGGCCTGTTCGTGAACAACTACGCCACGGTGAACGCCGCCGCGGGCACCGGCGCGGACGGCTTCGAGGGCCGGCTGTACGGCGTGCTCGTCGGCGCCTCCGACGAGGAGATCGAGGCGATCGACACCGACATCACCCGCCGCCTCGCGGCGCATTCGGAAGGGAGCTGACCGTGAGCGTCGCATTCGAGGTCCAGGGCCTCGGGATCACCGGGCTCGCCGAGGAGTTCGGCACCCCGCTCTACCTGTACGACGGCGAGGAGATCACCACCCGCTTCCAGGGGCTGCGCGAGTCGCTGCACCCGGCGCTGGAGATCTTCTACTCGCTCAAGGCCAACCCCAACATCTCCGTCTGCGCGCTGCTGCACGACCTGGGCTCGCGCGCCGAGGTGTCCTCGCTGACCGAGCTGGTCACCGCCCGCCGGGCCGGCGTCGCGCCGCAGGACATCATCTTCCTCGGCCCCGGCAAGAGCCGCGGCGAGGTGGCGGCCTGCCTGGACGAGGACATCCACGCCATCGTCTGCGAGTCGATCGGCGAGCTGGACCTGATCGACGAGGTGGCCCGGGAGCGCGGGATCACCGCCCGGGTCGCGCTGCGGGTCAACCCGAGCTTCTCGGTGAAGGGCTCCGGCCTGACCATGGGCGGCAAGCCCCGCCAGTTCGGCACCGACGAGGAGCTGCTGCTGGCCGAGGGCAAGGACCTCGCCACCCGCTACCCCAACATCCGGCTGATGGGCGTCCAGGTCTACCTGGGCACCCGGATCCTGATCGAGGAGTCGGTCGTCGAGAACACCCGCCGGATCCTGGAGCTGGCCGAGCGCCTCTCCACCGAGCTGGGCTTCCCGCTGGAGACCGTCGACGTCGGCGGCGGCCTGGGCATCGCCTACTTCGACAACGAGAAGGACCTCGACGTCGCGGAGCTGACCGCCGGGCTGAACCCGCTGATCGCGGACTTCCGCGAGCGGCACCCCGACACCCGCATGATCATGGAGCTGGGCCGCTTCCTGGTCGCCGCCTCCGGCACCTACGTGACCCGGGTGCGCTACACCAAGACCTCGATGGGCGAGAACTTCGCGGTCACCGACGGCGGCACCAACCACCACATGGCGGCGGTCGGCATCGGCTCGTACGTCAAGCGCAACTTCCCGATGGTCGCGCTGGAGCGGATGGACGAGCCGGCCACCGAGCCCTGGCACATCACCGGGCCGCTCTGCACGCCGAACGACGTGATCGGCAAGAAGGTGCCGATGCCGGCGCTGCGGGCCGGCGAGCTGGTCGGGGTGCAGCGCTCCGGCGCGTACGGGCCGACCGCCTCGCCGGTGCACTTCCTCAGCCACGGCTACCCGGCCGAGGTCCTCGTCCTGGACGGGCGGGCGCACCTGATCCGGGAGCGCGACGACGTCGAGGCGATGCTCGGCCGCCAGCGGCTCTACGCCGCCGGCGACGACCAGAACTGACCACCCGCCGGCCGACCGACGGCCGGGACCGGACCGAGGAGAACAGCATGACCGAGACCACCGTCACCGACGCCAAGTACGTCGACGCCGTCCGCAAGGGCCTGTCCGAGGTCCTCAACAAGGACGTCTCCGACGCGGCCGAGAGCGTCCGCCTCTTCGACGAGCTGGGCCTGGACTCCAGCAGCGCGCTCGAACTGCTCATCACCATCGAGGAGATCCTCGACGTGCAGTTCGACGCCGACGAGCTGGACATGACCCACTTCGAGACCGTGGGTTCGCTGGCCGGCTTCGTCGCCGCGGAAGCGAGCGCCTAAGCATGTTCCGCGCGAGTGCGCCCGTACGGCGCCCCGTCCCGGTCGGCGCGGACGGCCCGGCCGGACCGGCCCTGGCGACGGCGGCCCTGCCCCGGCTCGTCCGGGCGGCCGCCCACGTGCCGCCGGGGCCGGGCGCACCGTACCGGCCGGAGGGCGCGCGGGAGGAGTTCTACCGCGAGCTCGGGGCGCTCTACGGGGCGGACTTCGACCGCGGCCAGTTCGCCGCCTCGGGGCGGCGCACCTCGGTGGAACTGGCCTACGGCGCGCTCGACGCGCTGGGGCCGCTGACCCCCGAGGAGTGCCCCGAGGTGGTGGTGGTCGCCTACGCCGCGCCGGACTTCGACCACGCCGAACTGGTCGCCTCCTGCGTGAAGCGGCGGCTGCCCGGCGAGCCGCTCTCCTTCGCGCTGTCCGACCAGGGCGTCCTGGCCCCGTTCAGCGCGCTGCGGGTGGCCGTGGAGTACGCCCGGCGCTGCGGCTGGTCGCGGCTGCTGCTGCTGGTCGTGGACCAGGGCACCCAGCCGTTCCCGCTGCCCGCGACCGGGCAGTCCGCCGTCCACGCGGACGCCGCGGTCGCCCTGCTGCTGCACTGGGACGGCGGCGACGCCGCCCTGGGCGGGGCCGCCCAGGGCCTCCCCGAGCCGGGGCTGTTCGCCGACTGGGACGACCGGGCGTCGGTGGTGGCCGGCGCCGGCCTCTCCGACGCCGGCGCTGAACTTCCGGCGCACGACGGGACGTTGATCAGGGTGGCGGACGGGCAGCCCGCCACCGGCGGCTGGGCCGCCCTGCTCGCCGTCACCGACCGGGACCGCCCGATGGTGGTGGCCGACTACGACCGGGAGCGCGGCCTCCTGGCCTACTGCACGCTCGACACGGGGGAGCTGAGGGTCCGATGACGGTTCCGGCCGAGGTGCGCGAGCACTGGCGGGAGGCACGGACGAGTGCCCGCAACGACGGACTCGTCCCGGCGCTGACCCTGCTCTCCCGCGCGCTGTCCCCCGGGGTGGCCCCGCGCGGCCCGCGCGGACACGCCGTGGTCCCGCGCGAACTGCTCGGGGACCTCCCCGAGTTCGACGAGGAGGAGGACGGGGACGGGGGTGCGGACCCGGTGCCGGGACTCGCCGTCCTCGGCCCCGCCGCCACCCCGCCGGCCCCGGCCGGCCCGGACTCCCACGACTGGGGCACCGGGCTCGCCTGGCTGCGGCTCGGCGTGTCCGAGCGGCTGCGCGAGGCCTGCACCGCCTACCTCGCGGCCCGCCAGGTCGAGGGCACCTCGCTGCTGCTGCAGCAGCTGGTCAAGGGGGCGCTCGCCGACGTGCTGATCGACCACCTCGAGATCGAGGGCGTCCTCGACGACCTCGCCGAGGGCGTCGCCCCGGACTCCCCGCTCGCCCCCGTGCTGCCGCTGGACGCCGCGGCCCTGGCCCGGCTCCAGGCCCAGATCACCCAGGCGGACCGGGCGCTGCTGCGGCTGCTCGGCGCCCACGGCTTCACCGCCGACGGGCCGGGCCGGACGGCGTACGCCTCCGAGCTGCTCGCCGACGTCTACTGCGGCTGGCCGGGCCCCGCCGGGGTCCCCGCCACGAACGCCACCTCCCGGAAGGACAACGCGTGACCAGCCTGCCGGCCTCGCTCGACACCACGCACCGGTACGTGCGGCGGTGGGCCGACGACCTGCGGGCGGGCGCGCTCGAACTCGACCGGGACCCGGAGGCCGTCCACCGCTTCCTGGACCTCCCCGCGGTGCGCTTCCTGGCCGGGCACCAGGTGCCGCCGGACTGGGACCGCGCGTCCGCCGAGGCCGGGGCCGGCCCGGCGCACGGCCTGGCCACCCTGGAGCGCGTCCTGGTCAGCGAGGAACTGGCGCGCGGCGACGCCGGGATGATGCTCGGCTCGCCCGGAGCCTCGATGTGCGGGGTCCTGCTGAGCGTGCTCGGCAGCCAGGCGCAGAAGGACTGGGTGTACGGCCGGCTCGCCGAGCGCCCCCGCTGGACCTGCTTCGCCCTCACCGAGCCCGAGCGCGGCTCGGCCATCGGCGAGATGACCACCACGCTGACCCCGGTCGGCGACGGCTCGTACCTCCTGGACGGCGAGAAGCGCTACGTCGGCAACGCCGCCCGCGCCGACCTGGGCGCGGTGTTCGCCCGCGTCGCGGGCACCGAGCGGCTCGGCGTGCTGGCCGTCCTGGTGGACACCGCCGACCCGGGCTTCCGGGCCGAGCCGCTGCCCACCCTCGGACTGCGCGGCGTCCAGCTGACCCGGATCACCCTCGACCGGGTGCACGTGCCGGCCGAGCGGGTGCTCGGCACGCACCTGCCACCGACCCGGCGCGGGATGTGGAGCATCGTCTCGGTCTTCAACCAGCTCCGCCCCAGCGTGGCCGCGATCGCCCTCGGCATCGCCCGCGCCGCGCACGACTACGTCGCCGAGAACCGCAAGGAGCTGCGCGGGGCGGAGCGCGAGCTGTTCGAGTCGCTCGGCCGGCGGATCGACGCCGCACGGGGGTTGACCTACCGCGCGGCCCTCGCGGTGGACCGCCGGCCGGCCGCCGGACACCTCTCCTCCGCGGCGAAGGCCCGCGCCTGCGAACTCGCCGAGGACGTGACGATGAGCGCACTCGGATTCTTCGGACCGGGTGCGCGGCTGGATCATCCGCTCCTCGACAAACTCGCCCGCGACGCAAGGGGCGTGGAGTTCATGGAGGGGACACGGAACATCCAGAAGCTCAATCTGTTCCAGGGGCTGCACACCGGAAAGGTGGGCCGGTTCTGAACAGGACCGAACAGTCCTCCGCTCGGGATTCGGTCGAGATCTGGAGGATTCCGTTGAACGGCGCGCGCCGCCCCGGGGACCGGGGCGGCGGCGCCGCGCCGGACGACCTGGACGGCTACCCGCCGCACCTGGAGGAGCTGCTCGACGAGCAGGAGCGGGCGCGCGCCCGGGCCGGGCGGCTGCCCGGCCTGCGGCGCCGTTTCGTGATCGCGCACGCCGCCACCCGGATCGTCCTCGGCGAGCGCCTCGGGCTCCCCCCGGACGGGCTGCGCTTCACCCGCGGACCGTGGGGCAAGCCCGCCGTCGCGGGGGCGGACGGGCTGCACTTCAGCCTCTCCCACTCGGGCGAGACCGCCCTGCTCGCGCTGGCTGCGCGGCCGGTCGGGGTGGACGTCGAGCTGGCCCGCCCGGACCTCGACGTCGACCGGCTGGCCGGACGCTTCTTCCCCCCGGAGGAGCGGGCCGCGGTGGCCGCCGGCGGGCAGCCGGTCTTCACCCGGCTGTGGACCAGGAAGGAGGCCTGTGTGAAGGCCTCCGGCGGCAGACTCACCCAGGGCATGGGGATCCCCGTCGCCCACCCCGGCCGGGAGGCCGCCGTGTACGCACGCTCCGGGCCGTTGCCCGGTCCGTGGAGAGTCGTCGATCTGCCGCTGCCCGGGGGATACGCGGGGTCCGTCGCACTGACCGGCGACGGGCCCTTTAACGTGTCCCGGCGGATGTGGTATCAAATTCCGCCTGGGGAATCCGGTGTCGACACTCTCCCACCGGTACTCGCGTCGAGCCCCGAGTCGGTTCTCGACGAGGCTGTCAAGTAGAAGAAACTCCCCCTCGAATCGTCGAAGTTGTACCCGTGATCATGCGCCGGAGCGTCACTAGATTCAGGGACGCGAGCAAACGTCGCACCGCACCGGCCGGACTCGGAAGTCAGGCCCGTGGCCGATCCGGGCATTTCTTCTGAGGAGGGGAACGTGATCGTGGAAGGCAGGAACGTGATCACCAGGGCCGCTCGGTGGAGCGCCGTCCACCCCTGGTGGGCGATAACGCTCTGGGTGGTGTTCGTCGTGGGGGCCCTGGTGGTCGGCGGCGTCACGGGCACCCGGCAGGCCACCACCTCCGACCTCTCCATCGGGCAGTCCGGCCGGGCGGCCGAGATCGCCCGCAGCGGCGGTCTGCAGGAGCGCGCGGTGGAGAACGTCCTCATCACCCCGTGGGGCGGTGGGCAGCTCGACCCGGTCCGGGCCGGGGCGGCCGCCTCGGACGCCGCCCGCGACCTGCGCGACGTGCCCGGCATCAGCGCCGTGGACGAGCCGGTGTCCGCCCCGGACGGCTCGGCGATGCTCGTCCCGGTGACCCTGGACGGGGATCCGGAGACCGCCTCCGACCGGGTGCAGCCGATCATCGACGCCGTGGCGAGGACCCACGAGTCGCACACCGACCTGCGGATGGAGCTGGTCGGCGCCGGGTCGATCAAGGCCGGGCTGAACGAGATGCTGAGCAAGGACCTCGGCAAGGCCACCGTGCTGAGCCTGCCGGTGACCCTGCTCGTCATGGTCTTCGTCTTCGGTGCGATCGTCGCCGCGAGCGTCCCGGTCGTGCTCGGCCTGTCCTCGGTGCTCGCCGGGCTCGGCCTGTGGGGGGTGGCCTCCCAGCTGGTGCCCGACCCGGGGCCGGTGACCCACGTCATCGTGCTGATGGGGATGGCCATCGGGGTCGACTACTCGCTGTTCTACCTCAAGCGCCAGCGCGAGGAACGGGCCCTGGGCGCCAACAACATCGACGCCATCGAGATCGCGGCCGCCACCTCCGGGCACTCGGTGCTGGTGTCCGGCGTGGTCGTCATGATCTCGATGGGGGCGCTCTACCTCGCCGGTCACATCGCCTTCGAGTCGATGGCCACCGGCGCGGTGCTGGTGGTCGGGATCGCGATCATCTCCTCGCTGACCGTCCTGCCGGCCATGCTCTCCCGGTTCGGCCGCTTCCTGGACGCCCCCCGGGTGCCGCTGGTGTGGCGGCTCACCCAGGCCGGCGGGGTGAAGCCGCGGCTCTGGTCGACGATGCTCAAGCCCTCGCTGCGCCACCCGGTGATCGCGCTGGTGCTCTCGGTCGGCGCCCTGCTCCTGCTCGCGGTGCCGGCCCTCGGCCTGAAGCTCAAGGCCACCGGGATCGACGACCTGCCCCGCTCGATCCCGGCGATGCAGGCCAACGAGCGGCTGACCAGGTCGTTCCCGAGCCCGGCGGACACCCACACCGTCGCGGTGAAGGTCCCGGACGGCAAGGCCTGGGAGCTGGCCACCGCGGTGACCGCGCTGGTCGACCTCACCTCCCGGGACGACCTCTTCGTGCACTCCCCCGCCCCGGTGGTGCGCACCTCGCAGAGCGGGACGGTGGCCACCGTGGCGATCGGCACCCGGTTCGACAGCGGCTCCCCGGAGGCCCGCGCCTCGCTCGCCCGGCTGCGCGAGGACCTCGCCCCGCAGACCCTCGGCGCGATCGCCGGCGCCCAGTTCGCGGTCGGCGGCAGCGACGTCGCCTTCGACGTCGACTACCGGGCGAACGTGATGCGCAAGATGCCCTGGGTGCTCGGGGTGGCCCTGGTGCTGACCTTCCTGGTGATGACCGCGGCCTTCCGCTCGGTGATGCTGGCACTGATCACCGTGGTGCTCAACGTGCTGTCCGCGGCGGCCTCCTTCGGCCTGCTCGCGCTGATCTTCCAGCACACCTGGGCGGAGGACCTGCTGCACTTCGAGTCCACCGGCCGGGTGGTCGCCTGGCTGCCGCTGATGCTCTTCGTGATCCTGCTCGGCCTCTCGATGGACTACCACGTGTTCGTGGTCAGCCGGATCCGGGAGGCGGCCCGCGGCGGACTGTCCGTCAAGGAGGCCGTGGAGCAGGGGATCACCCGCACCGCCGGGGTGGTGACCAGCGCCGCGGTGGTGATGGTCTGCGTGTTCGCCCTGCTGGCCTCGCTGAACTTCATCGAGATGAAGCAGATGGGGGTCGGCATGGCCTGCGCGGTGCTGCTCGACGCCACGGTGATCCGGATCGTCGTGCTGCCGGCCGTGGTCACCCTGCTCGGCTGGAAGACCTGGTGGCCCTCGCGGCTGGCCCGCCAGACCACCACCCGCACCCCGCGGATCCCCGCCATCGTGGCGGCCGCCGCGGCGGCCTCGGCGGCCCGGACGACACTTCCGTAACACCGGAACCACCCGTACCGGCCGGGGGGAAGGGCTATCCTTCCCCCCGGCCGTTTTCGTGCGCATACCCGTCTGATAACGGCCATGACAAGGTGTTTGACTCCACCTATCCTGTGGTGGTTTGTTACGGGAGTTGTAGAATCGCATGCGCGTTCGCCGGTGCGTGAGAGCCTTCCGAGGGGGGAGGCGGGCCGGCAACCGCACAACGGGGAAGCAGGGGGCGGTCAGGGGGGTGGCCATGCACAGTGACGGCAGCCTCGCCTCGACGCGCTGGCATGAGGAGCTCAACCGGGTCGGGACGCTGTCCGGACGGGAACGACAGGTCTTCGACCTGATCGGGGCCGGGCACTCCAACCGCGGCATCGCCGCCCGACTGCACGTCACCGAGCGCACGGTGAAGGCCCACGTGGCCAACATCCTGGCGAAGCTCGGTGTGGAGTCGCGGCTTCAGGTAGGGCTGGTGGCCCAGGTCCACCAACTCATGTACGAAGGTACATGGCCGCACGAGCCACGTGTGACCGATACTTGACCAGCGCGAATGATACCCAGGCTTTTCCCCATTTTCAGGCCCCCCTAAACAAGTCGACCGCTGTTCGTAGTGGCGGGCCTGAGGTCTCAACAGAAAAGCTTGTGGCTGGAGTTCACCGCTAGGGACGGGGAAATTGGTGTACATCTCCATTTTGGGCCCACTGTTGATCGGCGACGGTCAACGCACAGTAGGTCTAAGGGCGAAGAAGAACCGCGTGATGTTGACCATGCTGGCGCTCAACGCCGGCCAGGTCGTCGCGTTCGACGAGCTGATCGACGAACTGTGGGGGGAGGCACCGCTCAAGAACGCGCGCAACGCGCTGCAGGCCAACGTCAAGCGCATGCGCAAGTCCTTGGCGGAGCTCGGCCTGGAGGGGCCGGACCAGGAGGTCATCCGCACGGTCGACAACGGATACATGCTGAACGTCTCGGAGGAGTCGGTCGACGCGTACCGGTTCCTGCGGACGGCGGAGAAGGGCGCGCAGCTGGTCGGCGACCGGCCGTACGAAGCCATGGACACGCTCCGCGGGGCACTCGCGATGTGGCGCGGACCGGCCCTGCTCGACACGAGCGACGGGCCCTGGTGCCGGGCCGTCGCGCTGCGTCTGGACGAACAGCGCAAGACGGCCCGCGAGGACCTGATCGCGGCTCAGCTCCAGGCCGGCGAGGCCGCCGCGGTGGTGGCCGAGCTGAAGCAGTTGCTCGCGCAGTACCCGGAACGGGAGCGGTTCAGCGAGCAGCTGATGATCGCGCTCTACCGGTGCGGCAGACAGTCCGAGGCCGTCGACATCTTCCACCGCACGCGGAAGTGGCTCGACGAGGAGCTGGGGCTCAAGCCGAGCCGCCGGCTCCACCACCTCTACCAGGCGATCCTGATGCAGGATCCCTCCCTGTAGGTCCCGGACAGCTCCCGGGGTGACTCCCGGGGCGAGGGCAGCTCGCCCCGTCCGCCGGCGGCTCCGTCAGGGGCCGCCGGCGTTCTTGCGCGTCGTTCCGGCGCGTGTCGTTCTCGTGCGTCGCTCCGGCGGTGGCCGGGCCCGGTCTCCCGGGCCCGGCCACCGGGCGTTTCAGGACCCGCGCAGCCCGGTGTCGACCACCGCGCCGATCCGGCGGGCCGCCGCCGGGGCGAGCATCTCCTCGTGCCCGCACGGGACTTCGTGCAGGGTGAGGGCACCGGTCAGGTGCGCGCGCCAGCGGTCGGCCAGTTCGGCGGCCGGGGCGCCCTGGACCTCGTCCGCCGCGGTGAACAGCAGCAGCGACCCGTCGAACCGCCCGGGCGTGAACTCCCGCGCGATGTCGGTGTGGTGGCGCATCACCGTCATCAGCCGGCCGAGCTCCCGGTCGTCGATGCCGGCCCCCGCGGCGTGGTGGGCGAGGAAGGCCGAGCGGATCTCCTCGTCGGTCGGGTCGTGGTCCCCCTCGCGCACCGGGAAGACGTCCAGCGCCGCCAGGAAGGCCACCCGCTCGCCCTCCGCCTGCAGGCGGACCGCCATCTGGTGCGCCACCAGGCCGCCGAAGGACCACCCCAGCAGGTGGTACGGGCCGTGCGGCTGCACCCGGCGGACCCTGGCCAGGTAGAGCTCCGCCAGCTCCTCGACGCTCTCCGGCCGGTCCCACTCCCCCTCGGCGGCCGCGACGCCGTCGGACTGCAGCGCGTACACCGGCCGGTCCGGATCGACGTGCGGGGCCAGTTCGGCGTACGGCAGGCCGAAGCCCACCCCGCCGTGCACGCAGAACAGCGGCTCGGCGGAGCCCGTCGGGCGGATCGCCAGGACCGGCTCCAGCAGCTCCTGCGTCACCCGCGGGGCCGGCCCGGAGGGCCGGGCGGCCGCGGCGAGCGCCGCCACCGTCTTGTGCGTGAAGACGTCGGCCAGCGAGAGCGTGAAACCGGCCTTGGCGGCCCGGCTGACGATCTGCACCGAGCGCAGGCTGTCCCCGCCGAGGGCGAAGAAGTCGTCGTCCGCGCCGATCCCGTCCAGCCCGAGGATCTCGGCGAAGACCCCCGCGATGGCCTCCTCGGCCGGGGTGCTCGGCGGCTGCGCCGGGCCCCGGCCGGCCGCGGGCGCCGAGCCGGGGGCCGGCAGCGCGCGGGTGTCGAGCTTGCCGTTCGCGGTCAGCGGCAGCGCGGGCAGCGTCACCAGGGTCGCGGGCACCATGTGCGCGGGCAGCGACTCGGCGACGAAGGCGCGCAGCACCGGCACGTCCACGGCGGCGACGCCGGGCAGCGGCACCACGTACCCGGTCAGCTGGGGCACCCCGGTGGGCGAGGGGACGACCAGCACCGCGGCCTGGACCACCACCGGGTGGCGCACCAGCGCGGCCTCGACCTCGCCGAGCTCGATCCGGAAGCCGCGCAGCTTGACCTGGTGGTCGACCCGGCCGACGTAGTCGAGCGTGCCGTCGGCCCGCCAGCGCACGAGGTCGCCGGTGCGGTACATCCGGGTGCCGGCCGGGCCGTACGGGTCGGCGACGAAGCGCTCGGCCGTGGTGACCGGGCGGCCCAGGTAGCCGTGCGCCAGGCCGGTGCCGGCGATGTACAGCTCCCCGGTGACGCCGACCGGCGCGGGCGCGAGCGCCGCGTCCAGGACGTACAGGCGGTGGTTGTCCAGCGGGCGGCCGATCGGCGGGCGGCCGCTGCCCGGCAGCAGCGGGTCGCTCCAGGTCGCGCAGACCGAGGCCTCGGTCGGGCCGTAGGCGTTGCGGAACTCGGTCAGCGGGGCGAAGCGGTCGACCAGCGCGGGCGGGCAGGCCTCGCCGCCGACCAGCAGGTGCAGGCCCTCGGGCAGCACCACGTCGTCCGGCAGGCCGGCCACCACGGTCGGCGGCAGCACCACGTGGTTGACGCGGTGCTCGGCGAGCAGCGCGCCCAGCACCTCCCCGGAGACCCTGCTCTCGTCGGTGGCGCACACCAGGGTGCCGCCCGAGAACAGCGAGACCCCGAGCTCCCACACGGTGGCGTCGAAGCTGAACGAGGCGAACTGCAGCACCCGGGTGTCCGGCCCGGCGCCCATCCGCGCCCGGTGGTTGGCGACCAGGTTGGCGGCCCCCCGGTGCGGCACCACGACGCCCTTGGGGCGGCCGGTGGAGCCCGAGGTGTAGATCACGTAGGCGACGTCGTCCGGCCCGAGCGGACGGGTGCGCTCGGCGTCGACGGGGTCGTGGTCCGGCCGGCCGGTCAGGTCGGAGCGGGTGGCGAGCGAGTCCAGGACCAGCGGCACGACGCCGTCGGGCAGCCCGGGCAGCCGGTCGGCGACGGCCTCGACGGTCAGCACCTGGGCGGGCGCCGCGTCGCCCAGCATGTAGGCGATCCGGTCGGCCGGGTACTGCGGGTCGACCGGCAGGTAGGCGGCGCCGGTCTTCAGCACCGCGAGCAGCGCGACCACCAGCGGCGCGGAGCGCGGCATGGCCAGCGCGACCACGTCGCCCGGGCCGACCCGGCGCTCCAGCAGCAGGTGGGCGAGCCGGTTGGCCCGCTCGTTGAGCGCCGCGTAGGACAGCCGCATGGTGGCCGGTCCGGCCGGCACGCCGTCGGGGCCGATCAGGGCCGGGTGCTCCGGGTCTGCGGCGGCCAGGCCCTCGAACAGCTCCGTCAGGGTGACCGGGGTGAGCGGGGCGGTCGGGCCGGCCCACTCCTCCAGCAGGACCCGCCGCTCCTCGGCGGTGAGCAGGTCGAGGGCGCTGAGCGGGGCGTCGGGGGTGCCGGCCGCGGAGCCGAGCAGGGTGGCCAGGGCCCCGGCGAGGCGGGCCGCCGTCGCCCCGGTGAAGAGGTCCTCGCGGTACTCCAGGCGGATGTCCAGCCCGGCCGGGGAGCCGTCCGGGCCGGTCCGCTCCAGCACCTGGAAGGACAGGTCGAACTTGGCCGTGGTGGAGCCGACCGGCAGCACCTCGGCGGTCAGGCCGGGCATCGCGGGCAGCGGGTCGGCGCTGTTCTCGAAGGCCAGGATCACCTGGAAGAGCGGCTGCCGGCCCATCGAGCGGACCGGGTTGAGCTCCTCGACGAGGTGCTCGAAGGGCAGCTCGGCGTGCGCGTAGGCGGTCAGGTCGCTCTCCCGGACCCGCCCGAGCAGGTCGGTGAAGCTCGGGTCGCCCGAGGTGTCGGTGCGCAGCACCACGGTGTTGACGAAGAAGCCGACCAGGTCGCGGACGGCGTCGTCGGTGCGCCCCGCCACCGGGCTGCCGAGCGGGATGTCGGTGCCCGCGCCGAGCCGGGTGAGCAGGGCGGCGAGACCGGCCTGGACGGCCATGAACAGGCTCGCGCCGCCGCGCCGGGCCAGCTCGGCGAGCCGGGCGTGGGTCGGCGCGGGCACGGTGCACCCGACCTCGCCGCCGCGGTGCCCGGCCCGGGCCGGCCGCGGGAAGTCGGTGGGCAGCTCCAGCTCCTCCGGGATGCCCGCCAGCGCCTCGCGCCAGTGCGCGAGTTCGGCGCTGGCCAGGCTGTCCGGGTCGTCCTTGGAGCCGAGCAGTTCGCGCTGCCACAGCGCGTGGTCGGCGTACTGCACCGGCAGCGGCTCCCAGCCGGGTGCGGCACCGGCCAGCCGGGCCCGGTAGGCCGTGGAGAGGTCCCGGGCGAGCGGGCCGAGCGACCAGCCGTCGGCGGCGATGTGGTGCACCGTCAGGGCCAGTGCGTGGTCGTCCGGGCCGAGCACGAACAGCCGGGCCCGCAGCGGCACCTGGGCCGAGAGCTCGAAGGGGTGGGCGGCCTCGGCGGCCAGTGCCGCCCCGAGCGCGCCCGGCTCCGATCCGGCGAGGTCCACCACGACCAGCCGGGCGCCGGCCCCGTCGGCCTCCCCGGGGGAGAGCACCAGCTGCGAGGGCAGCCCGTCGGCCTCGGCGAAGACGGTCCGCAGGCTCTCGTGCCGGGCCACCACGTCCCGGACGGCGGCGGCGAGCGCGGCGGCGTCCAGCGGGCCGGTGAGGCGCACGGCCAGCGGGATGTTGTAGGTGCCGGTCGGGCCGTCCATCTTGTCCAGGAACCAGAGCCGCTCCTGGGCGTGCGAGAGCGGCACCGAGGACGGCCGGTCGGGGACGGCCCGCAGCGCGGGGCGCCGGGGGCCGGCCGGTTCGCCGGCCGCCTCGGGCGCCTCCGGGTCGAGGGCCCGGGCCAGCGCCTCGGCCGTCCGGGCGTCGAACAGCGCCCGCACCGGGACGTCGGCGCCGAGCGCGGCGCGCAGCCGGTTGGCGACCCTCGTCGCGGACAGCGAGTGGCCGCCCAGCTCGAAGAAGTCGTCGTCCGCGCCGACCCGGTCGAGGCCGAGGGCCTCGGCGAAGACCGCGCAGAGCAGCTCCTCGCGTTCGCCCACGGGCGCGCGCCCGGTGCCCGCCCGCTCGTCCGGCGGGGCGGGCAGGGCCTTGCGGTCGATCTTGCCGTTGGGGGTCAGCGGCAGATCGTCCAAGGGAACGTACACGGCAGGGACCATGTGCGTGGGCAGCACCGATGACGCCCGCTCCCGCAACCGGTCGCGGTCGATCCCTGCCGGTACGACATAGGCGACCAGGCGGGCGTCCCCCGCCCGGTCGGTGCGGGCCGTGACGACGGCCCGCGTCACTCCGGGCTGCGCCGCGAGCACGGACTCGATCTCGCCGAGCTCGATGCGGTAGCCACGGATCTTCACCTGGTGGTCGCTGCGCCCCGCGTACTCCAGGGCGGCGCCGGCGGCGTCCCAGCGGACGATGTCGCCGGTGCGGTACATCCGCGCGCCGGACGGCCCGTACGGGTCCGCGACGAAGCGCTCGGCGGTCAGGCCGGCCCGGCCCAGGTAGCCGCGGGCCAGGCCGGTGCCGGCGATGTAGAGGTCGCCGAAGGTGCCGTCGGGCACCGGGCGCAGCGCGCCGTCCAGGACGTACACCCGGGTGTTGGCGATGGGGCCGCCGATCGGCGGCGGGCCGGCCTCGGGGTCGGTCAGGGGTGCGGCGGTGGACCAGATGGTGGTCTCGGTCGGGCCGTACACGTTGGTCACCGACGCGCAGTGCGCGGTGAGCGTACGGGCCAGGGGTTCGGGCAGCGCCTCGCCGCCGACCAGGGCGCGCAGCCCGGCCAGCCGGGGGGCGTGGTCGGCGGCCAGCGACTGCCAGAGGCTGGGGGTGGCCTGCAGCAGGGTGGCGTCCAGCCCGGTGACGGCGTCGGCCAGCGCGGCCGGGTCGCGGACCGTCCCGCGGTCGGCGACCAGCAGTTCGGCGCCGGCGGCGAGCGGGACGAACAGCTCCAGGTTGGCGATGTCGAAGCCGAAGGTGGTGACGGCGAGGAAGCGGTCGGCGGGGGTCACCGCGAAGCGGGCGACCATGTCCTCGACCAGGTTGACCAGGGCGCCGTGCGGCACCACCACGCCCTTGGGGCGGCCGGTGGAGCCCGAGGTGTAGATCACGTACGCGGGGTGGTCGGCGAGCGGGGCCGTGCGTGCGCGCTGCCCGTGCGCACCGGCCCCGGTCTCCGTGCCGTCCAGCACCCACAGCTCGCCGGTGGCCGAGCCGCCGTCCGCGGTGAGGAGCTCGCGGACCCGGCGGTGGGTGAGGGTGACCACCGGGGCGGCGTCGGCCAGCATGTAGCGCAGCCGGTCGACCGGGTAGTCCGGGTCCAGCGGCAGGTAGGCGGCACCGGACTTGAGGACGGCCAGGGCGGCCACCACCAGGTCGCAGGAGCGGTCCAGCGCGATCGCCACGACCTGCTCGGGCCCGGCGCCGGCGGCGGTCAGCGCGGCCGCCAGTTCGTCGGCGCGCTCGTGGAGCCGGCGGTAGGTCAGCCGCTCGTCGCCGCAGCGGACCGCGGGGGCGTCGGGGGCGAGGGCGGCCCGGGCGTCCAGCAGCGGGGCCAGCCAGTGCCCGGACAGCGGCGTCGCGGTGGCGTTGCGGTCCTCGGTGACCCGGTCCCGTTCGGCCTCGTCCAGCACGTCCAGCCGGCCGCAGGGCTCGTCGGGCGCGGTGACCGCGGCGGCCAGCAGCCGGGCGAAGCGCCGCCCGACCAGCTCGGCCTCCGCCCGGTCCACCAGCGCCGGCACGTGGTTGACCGCGAGGCCGAACGGGGTGCCGGGGAAGACGGTCAGGGTGAGCGGGAAGTGCGTGGCGGAGCGGACGTCGGCGCCGGTCACCCGGGGGCCGCCGGCGGTGGCCAGCGGCAGGCCGCCCATCGGGTAGTTCTGGAACATCAGGGCGGTGTCGAAGAGTTCGCCGCGCACGGCGGTCAGCTGCTGGACCTCCGCCAGGGTCAGGTGCTCGTGCGCCAGCAGGTCGGCCTGCGAGCGCTGCACGTCGGCGAAGAGCTCGGCCGGGGTGCGGGCCGGGTCGACGTCCACCCGGACGGGCAGGGTGTTGGCGAACAGGCCCACCATCCGCTCGACGTCCGGGACCTCGGCCGGGCGGCCGGAGGTGACCGCGCCGAACAGCACCGTGTCCTGGCCGGTCAGCCGGGACAGCAGCAGCGCCCAGCAGCCCTGCACCACGGCGTTGACGGTCAGACCGCGCGAGCGGGCGAAGGCGGTCAGCGCGGCCGAGACCTCGGGGGTCAGGTCCAGCGGGACGGCCTGCGGCAGCGCGCCGGCCCCCTCGGCCCGGGCCCGGCCCGCCGGCACCAGCCGGGTCGGGTCGACCACTCCGGCCAGGGCGCCGGTCCAGGCCCGCCGGGCGGCTTCCTTGTCCTGCGCGCCGAGCCAGGCCAGGTGCGCCTGGTAGCGGGCGGCGCCGGTGCGCGGCTCCTTCGACGGCGTACCGCCGGCCTTCAACTCCTCTGCAAGCGCGGCGAGTTCGCCGATCAGCGAGACCATCGACCAGCCGTCCACCAGGATGTGGTGGACGGTCCAGATCAGCCGGCAGCGGCCGCCCCCGGCACGGGCCAGGGTGATCCGCTGCAGCGGCGGGCGGGCGAGGTCGAAGCGGCGCAGCCGGTCCTCCTCGGCGA
This sequence comes from Kitasatospora sp. NPDC051702, assembly GCF_040681575.1. Lineage (NCBI taxonomy): Bacteria > Bacillati > Actinomycetota > Actinomycetes > Kitasatosporales > Streptomycetaceae > Kitasatospora > Kitasatospora sp. NPDC051702. The sequence goes on along the minus strand of NZ_JBFAZB010000049.1, from coordinate 3,950 downwards.
GCCGGTCGAACTCCTCCTCCGGCCCCGCCGGGGCGGCCGTCACCGCGACCTCCCGCCAGGGCAGCTCGACGGAGGTGGGGACGACCTGGATCGCCTCGCCGTTCTTGCGGTGCCGGAAGCAGGCCTTCAGGTTGGGGTGCCGTTCCAGGAGGAGGCCGGCCGCGGTGCGCAGCGCTGCGGCGTCGGCGTCGGTCAGCTCCTCGAGGTCGAGCACCAGCTGAATGGTGTAGACGTCCGTCCCCTCGCGGTCGTACTCCGAGAGAAAGAGCAGTCCCTGTTGCAGCGGCGAGAGCGGGAGGACTTCACTGATGGCGGACGGCCGATTCAAACCGGGCTCCTCATGGAAGGCCTGCATGGTGCGGAATAACAAACGTTTTCCGATGGCGCTGACGGGCAACTGACCGGCAACTGACGGACCGCTGACGCGCGGCTCCCCGGCGGCCCGAAACCCTGGTGGCGGGCCCCGTCAGCAATCCGTCAGCCCCTCGTCAGCGCGCGACGAGAGGCTTGCCGCCGAGGCTAATTCGTTACCGAAGGCCAGGAGTCTCCAAGTGCCGGTCATTTCCGCGTCGCACGAATTCGAGGTCAGCGACCTCTTCGTGAATCTGCAGCCGTTCTTCGGGCACCGTCTCTTCCTGAAAGTCGAAGGGTTCAACTTCGCCGGGTCCATCAAGCTGAAGGCCGCCCGGGAGATGGTCGCCCAGGCCGAGGCCGCCGGGGTGCTCGGCCCCGGCTCGACCCTGGTGGAGTCGTCCTCCGGGAACATGGGCGTCGCCCTGAGCGTGCTCGCCGCCAGCCGCGGCTACAAGTTCATCTGCGTCACCGACTCGCGCTGCAACGAGGTGACCAGGCGCACCATGGAGTCGTACGGCGCCGAGGTGCACCTGATCGACGTGCCGCACGAGACCGAGGGCCTCCTCGGTGCCCGGATCCGCCACGTCAAGGCGCTGCTCGCCGCCGACGAGAAGCGGGTCTGGCTGAACCAGTACCTGAGCCCGGGGAACTGGATGGCCCACTACCGGACCACCGCGCCGGCCATCGCCCGCGAGTTCCCGGACCTGAACGTGCTGTTCGTCGGCGCGGGCACCACCGGGACCCTGATGGGCTGCGCCCGGTACTTCCGCGAGCGGCGCCCCTCGGTGCGGGTGATCCCGGTCGACAGCGTCGGCTCGGTCACCTTCGGCACCCCGCCGGCCACCCGGCACATCCCGGGCCTGGGCACCAGCGTCCGTCCGCCGCTGCTCGACGACACGCTGGTCGACGCCCCGATCCTCGTCGAGGAGGCCGACACCGTCCGCACCTGCCGCGAGCTGATGCGCGGCGGCTTCCTGTTCGGCGGGTCCACCGGGACGGCCGTCAGCGGGGCGCTGCGCTGGCTGGACGAGCACCACGGCGACGGCGCGGGCGGGGTGCGCGAGCGGATCACCGCCGTGACCATCGCCCCGGACCTGGGCGAGCGCTACATGGACACCGTCTACCACGACGCGTGGGTGCGCGACACGGTCGGCCCGGAGGGCCTGCTGCCCGGGATCGAGCACCGCGGGCTCGGGGCGGGCGTCGCCGCCGGGCTGCAGCCCGTGTCCGGCTGAGCGGACCGCACGGGCGCGAACAGCGGTGTCAGAGGTCGAGAGTGTCGCGGCGGGGCCGAGGCCGAGGATGACGGAGAGCAAAGCAGTGACCACCACCCGGAACGCAGTCCTGCCGCTGACCGCGGCGCAGGCCGAGATCTGGTTCGACGAGCAGTTCGCCGACGGGCCGCTGGCCTACAACATGGCGGACTACATCGACATCCGCGGGCCGCTCGACCCCGAGCTGCTCGGACGGGCGCTGCAGCGCCTCGGCCACGAGGCCGAGGGGCTGCGCGTCCAGTTCGTCGAGGAGGACGGCGCGCCGGGCCAGATCATCCGCCCGCTCGCGCAGATCCCGCTCAGGACGGTGGACCTCAGCGGCGAGGCGGACCCGCTGGCGGCCGCCGAGCGCTGGATGCGGGCGGACCACGCCGACCCGATGAAGGTCACCGACTTCCCGCTGTTCCGCGGCGCCCTGATCACCCTGGACGCCGAGCGGCACCTGCTCTACCTGTGCATGCACCACATCCTCGCGGACGGGTTCAGCCGCTCGCTGCTGTACCCGAAGCTCTCCGCCGTCTACACCCGGCTGGCCGCCGGCGAGGGCCCGGACGAGCTGGACGCCGACGCCATGCCGGCCTTCCACCGGCTGCTGGACGCCGAGCGCAAGTACCTCGACTCCACCAGCGTCGAGAAGGACCGCGCCTACTGGACGGACCGGCTCACCTCCGCCCGGCACGGCGCGGTGCCCGAGCTGGTGTCGCTCTCCGAGCAGGAGCCGGCCCCTGGCCGGGTCGCCCTGCGCGAGACCGCCCGGCTCTCCCCGGAGACCACCGCCGCGCTGCACGCCCTCGCCCAGGACGGCAAGGTCACCATGCCGGTCCTGATGGTCGCCGCGATGGCCGCCTACACCCAGCGCGTCACCGGCGTCCCGGCGCCGCTGCTCACCCTGCCGGTCACCGGCCGGGTCGGCGCGGTCAGCCGCGAGATCCCCGGCATGCTCGCCAACTACCTGCCGCTGGCCGTCCGGGTGCGCCCGGAGATGACCCGCACCGAGCTGCTGCGCGCGGCCTGGATCGAGGTCGCCGGCACCCTGAAGCACCAGCGCTACCGCGGGGACCGGGTGCGCCGCGACATCGGTCTGCGGATCGACGACCAGCGCGCCTTCGGCCCGTTCATCAACGTGCTCAACCAGGACCCGGAGCTGGCCTTCGGCGAGGGCTGCCGCGGGGTCGTGGTCAACCTGTCCACGGGCATCGTCAAGGACCTCATCATGACGGTCCTCAACGCGGACGACGGCACCGTCGAGATCCACCTCGACGGCAACCCCGAGCTGTACGACGCCGCCGAACTCGCCACCCACCTGGCCCGGTTCGAGACCTTCCTCGGCACCCTCGCCACCATGCCGGCGGACCGCCCGCTGGGCCAGGTGGGCCTGGGCGCCACCGGCGAGCAGCTCGGCCTGCTCGGCGGCTGGGACCGCGGCGCCGCCGCCGACCAGGGACTGGTGGAGCGGATCCGCGACGTCGCGGCCGCCCGGCCGGACGCGGTCGCCGCGGCCGACGGCACCGAGCGGATCACCTACCGCGAGCTGCTCGCCCGCGCGGGCGGCCTGGCCGCCCGGCTGGGCGACGCCGGGGTCACCACCGGTTCGGTGGTGGCGATGTACGCCGAACCCGGCGTCCCCTTCGTCACCGGCGTCCTGGCCGTCCTGGCCGCGGGCGGCGCCTACCTGCCGCTCGACCCGACCGCCCCGGCCGCCCGCAACACCGGGCTGCTGACCGACAGCGGCGCCCGCCACCTGCTGGCCGGCGCCGGGTACCGGGACCAGGCCGCCGAGGTCGCCGCCGGGGCGGCCGCCGTGCTGCCGCTGACCGACCCGGCCGACGGCATCGCCGGTGCGGCCCTGCCGACCCGCGGCCAGGGCCTGGACCTCGCCTACGTGATGTTCACCTCCGGCTCCACCGGGAAGCCCAAGGGCGCGATGGTGCAGCGCTCCGGGATGATGAACCACCTCTGGGCCAAGGTCGACGACCTCTCGCTCACCGAGGGCGAGGGCGTCGTCCAGAACGCCCCGCTCACCTTCGACGTGTCGGTCTGGCAGATGCTGGCCCCGCTCGTCGTCGGCGGCACCGTCCGGGTCTCCGGCACCGACATGGCCGCCGACCCGACCGCCCTGTTCGGGATGGCCCGCGACGAGCGGATCGCCGTCCTGGAGGTCGTCCCCTCCCTCCTGCGCGCCGCCCTCGACGCCTGGGACGTGGACGGCACCGCGCCGCAACTCCCCGACCTGCGCTGGCTGATGGTCACCGGCGAGGCCCTGCCCGCCGACCTCTGCCGACGCTGGCACGACCGCCACCCGCACATCCCGATGATGAACGC
>NZ_JBFAZB010000048.1:0-77763 GCF_040681575.1 Kitasatospora sp. NPDC051702 | reverse complement strand
CGAACCCGGAAGCTAAGCCTCACAGCGCCGATGGTACTGCAGGGGGGACCCTGTGGGAGAGTAGGACGCCGCCGAACAATTCTTCGAGAAAACCCTCGCCGGGGCACCCGGCGGGGGTTTTCTGCATTTCCGCACGCGGACCGGGCGTGGGGGAGCCGCGGGGGGAGGACGCCGCGGGGCCTTCCGGTGGGGGTGGGCCGGGCCGGGTCCGGCGGGGGAGGTGCCGGAGAGGGGGGCGCTGCGGCCGCGGAGGCGCCGGGGGGGAGGGGGCGCCGGGGAGGCGCGGTGGTTCAGGGGGTCGCGGATCTGCGGAGCTGCCGGAGGCAGGCGGCGATCTCGGCCGGCGTCGACGGGCCGAGGGCGTCGGCGAGGCGGCCGTTGTGGAGGAAGACGACGCTGTCGGCGCTGGCGGCGGCTTCGGGGTCGGTGGTGACGAGGACCGCCGTGACGTCGAGGGCCTGGACCGCGCGGCGCAGCGAGGCGCCGACGGCGCGCGCGAGTTCGGGCGAGTCGTCGTGTCCGGGGGCGTCGACCAGGAGCAGCCGTGGTGAGCCGGCCAGCAGGCGGGCCAGCATCGCGTTGTGCTGCTGTGTCCGGCCGAGCTTGCGCAGCGGCCGCCGCCAGAACCAGAGCCGGGTGACCCGGCTGATCTGCCAGGCCTGGCGGCGGCCGAGCCGGGGCGTGCCCGGGTCGACGAACTCACGGACCGTCACGTTCGGGTGGACGGGCTCGTGTTGGCCCCAGAGCGCGCCGACGGCACCCCGTTCACCGTCGGCCCAGTGGACCGTGCCGGTGGACGGGGTGGTGAGGCCGGCCATGCACTCCAGCAGCGCCGTGGTGCTGGCGCGTTCGTCCCCCATGACGGCGCAGAAGCGTCCTTTTCGAACGCCGAGCGAGAACTCGCGCAGCACCGCCGTGGGACCGTTCGTGCCCGGGTGGATTTTCGACACGTTTTCCAGCGTGACGGCACAGCCAGGTGCGGCTTCCCGCTCGGCCGGTGCTCCTCCCATCATGAATCCGCTCCCAGGCTTCCGTAAATGATGCGTGCGGCGACAAGGCATCGTGCTTGCATGCCCCGAACCTACTCGCTCGTAATGGGTTTAGGCCATGCTGCCCGCATCCGTTTGTATGGTGCACTTTCCTAGACCATGCGTGCCGGATCAGGATCGTGCCGGTGGTGGTGCCGCCGGTTCGTCGGTTCGGGGATCGTCGGAATAGGGCGAATTGTCAGAGAATTAGTCAGACCAGCGGATCTCCGCGCAGAAGGGCCCCGCCCAGCGGGGTCAGGGTGTGGTGGACCTTGTTGAGCGAGCGCAGCGTGGTGATGAGGCCGGCGGCCCGCAGGACGGCGGTGTGCTGGCTCGCGGCGGCCGTGGAGATGCCCACCAGCTCGCCGACCTCGGTGGTGGTGCAGGTGGTCGTCAGGACCTGCAGGACGGCCGCCCTGGTGCGCCCCAGGAGGGCTCCCAGGGCCTGGTCGCCGTCGGGCGCCGGATCCCACAGGTTCTCCCGCTCGCGGGGGACCGGGATGGGGTAGAGCAGCAGCAGGGGGCGGTTGCCCTGCTGCTCGATGAGGATCGGCGACCGGGAGAACAGGAACAGCGACGGGGCGATCTCCAGGCCGGTCGCCTCGAGCTTGATGTCGTTCCCGGTGCCGGGGACCTCCAGGACCGGCGGGCGCCAGCGGATCGCCGGGTGGAGCGTGCTGAGCAGCTGGTCGACCCCGCCGCTCATCATGATCTGCGCCCGGGCGTTGCGGTCCACCTCCAGGAGGGTCGAGACCTGGCTCCAGTACGGCTCGACCGCGATGCGGTGGAATGTCTCCAGATCGCGCAGGACGCGCGGTCGGAAGTCGGTTCCGGAGCCGGCCGAGGCGGAGTGTTCGAGAATTCGGTAGAGGTCCGGGAAAGGTCGTACGGTGCGGGCGAGTTCGGCCAGTGCCCGGCCGTCCCGTTCACCCGCGACCCGGCGGCGCCAGGAATGGAAAACCGGTCCTCCGCCGCCCGTGGCGAAGGTTTCCAGTGCGCACAGTGCCTCTCTCATCGGATCCGGATGTGCGGCCGACGACACTTTGGCCAGACTTGCCGGACTGAAGAATATGCGTCGCATTGCCAAGTCCCCCTTGAGGTCCGACGCGTTCGTGATCGGAGGTAATCGTTCTCAGGCCGGCATGGCGGCTGCTTCGATCACGTCCTCGGACGCACGGTCGGGCTCGTCGGGGAGAATCGGATAGAAGAGCGTCGGTCCGTCGGCAATGGCGTGGTCGTCCACCAGGACCGGGGAATCCGGCGCCAGGAAGTAGGACGGGGCGATCGTCAGCCCGACGTCCTCCAGCCGCAGGTCCTCGCTCTGCCCGGGAATCTCCAGCGAGCAGGTGGACAGCCGGAGCGTCGGGTGGAGGGTGCTCAACAGGCTTCGCGCGCCGCAGTCCTGGAGGATTTCCAGCCGCTTCGTGCGCTCGCTCTGGACGGTGTGCGAGATGACGTCCCAGTGGGGGGCGACCATGATGCGGTAGAAGGACTCCAGGTCCCGCAGGAGGCGGGTGTCGGCGCTGGTCCCGCCCTGTCGGGCGCGCCGGATCATGGTGTCCATGTCGGGGAACGGGCGGATGGTCCGGGCGAGTTCGACGAGCCGCCGGGTGGAGCCCAGGCGGTGGGCCGGGGCGAGCCGGCGCGCCGGGCCCGCGGGGCGGGTTTTATGCCATCGCAGCCGGCGTTTCGACTGGCGGTGTCGGGAGGCCAGCAGGTCCAGGGCGAAGAGTGATTCGCTGACCCAGTCAGGGGTCGGCATGATACGCGTTCTCAACAGGCTTGCCGACGTGAAGTGCAGACGTGGCACGAGTCCCCCATGAATGCCGTTGATGTGTGCGGGTCGGGAACGGGATCCACGGTGAGGTGGAAAGCCGACCCTGCGGTTCCGCAAGGTCGGCATGGCCATGCCCGTTCCCGTACCTACTACGCTACGTCGCACTTTAGGGGGGTGACAGTCGAGTCTTCGCCAGTTCGAAGGTGCAGTTCTCTGCACCTGATCCGGATAGCGGACTCGACTCGCTCCGCCCGCCTCCCGGGGCGGTCGTGACCCCAGGGGCGGAAGTGACGAGAGGGGCCGGAGGGGCCGGTGGGGTGATCGGCGCGGACCCCTCCGCGGGGTCGGACGCGGTCACGCACCCGGGTCCGGACACGGGTCCGCGCCCTCGGCGGACCAGCCAAGAGCGCGGAAGTTCCTCCGGCGCGGGACCGATGTCCCGTCAGAGCGTGATGAGCACGTTGATCAGAACGCCAACGGCGACCACGGCGAGGACGACCCAGGGCCACATGGGGCGTTCCTTAGTGGGCTTCCAGCCGGTCGAATCGGGCATGACTGCTCCTGGCTTGTATTGGTACGGGGAGGTTTACGGCCGGGCCCCTCGGAAGACGGGGGACCCAACGAGGGGCCCGGCCAAGGGAATCGGTGCGGGAACTGTTTGTGCCCTGTTCACCGATTCCGGTCTGGGTTCACCGCGGCGCTCGACGGGAACGCCGGCGGTGACGCTGGTTCGGAAGACCAGTCCTCACGGGTAGTCGTGGTGGTCGAGGCAGGTCTGGCGCAGTTCCTTGATGCGGTCGTTCTGCTCTCCGATGTAACCCACCACGGTGCGCGCCGTACCCTTCTCCCGGATGTCGGCGTTGCGCATCTTCTCGGCGGTCGAGTGGATCGCGTCGCGGAGCTTGTCGTCGGGCGCCTGTTTGGACAGCCCGTCGAGCTCGTCGGCCCGCTCGCGCATCTTCTTGCGGGCCTCGTCCACGTTGTCGGGGAACGGGTCGGTGAAGGTCTTGCCGAAGATCTTCGCGCACAGCTCGATCCGGTCGGCCGCCTTGGTGCTGACCTCGCAGGCGGACGTTCCCGCGCCGACCAGGAGCGCGGCGGCCAGGGCCAGAACCGCTGTTCTGCTCCGCCGGCCTCCTGGCCCGGCCCCGCGGCTCCTCCGCGTGGGGTGCATGCTTCCTCCCTGGCTCCCGTGGGATCCGATGTGATGTGCCCGTCCTCCCGGCGTCGCTGCCGCCGTCGGATGACTCCATCCTGACGCCCGGCGAAGTGGTTTTCATGGGGGCTTACTTCCGATCGAAGGTGCAGTTCTCTGCACCTTTCTTCGTGCACGCCGGCGACTGTCCTGCGCGTTTTCGGCCCCGCTTAAAGACGTGGTGGGGGGTGGGCGCGGACATGGAGGCTGAGATCCGTACGGCCGGGGCGACGGGCGGTACCCGGGGTTCCGCCCCAGGGCCGTGCTGCACGGGGAGCGCAGGAGAGAGGGACGACGATGGGCCCAGCACGGACACTCGCGGAGAAGCTGTGGGAGCGCCACGTGGTGGCCTCCCGGCCCGGCGGACCGGACCTCCTCTACATCGACCTGCACCTGACCCACGAGGCCACCTCGCCGCAGGCCTTCGACGGGCTGCGGCTGGCCGGCCGCGGCGTCCGGCGCCCGGGGCTCACCCTGGCGCTGGAGGACCACAACGTGGCCACCACGCCCGACGCGGTCCTCGACCCGGTGAGCCTCGTCCAGCTGCGGACGCTGCGCCGCAACTGCGCCGAACAGGGCGTCGAGCTCTACTCGGTGGGACACCGGCGACAGGGCATCGTGCACGTCGTCGGGCCCGAGCTCGGCCTGGTCCAGCCCGGCATGACGATCGTCTGCGGAGACAGCCACACCGCCACCCACGGGGCCTTCGGCGCGCTCGCCTTCGGCATCGGCACCAGCGACGTCGAGCACGTGCTGGCCACCCAGTGCCTGGAGATCGCCCGGCCGCGCACGCTCGCCGTCGAGTTCACCGGCCGGCTCCCCGCGGAGGTGGGGGCGAAGGAGCTGATCCTCGCGCTGATCGCCCGGATCGGCGCCAACGGGGCGCAGGGCCACCTCATCGAGTACCGCGGCGAGGCGGTGCGCGGGCTCTCCATGGAGGCCCGGATGACGCTCTGCAACATGAGCATCGAGGCCGGTGCCCGGGCCGGGATCGTCGCACCCGACGACACCACCCTGGAGTACCTGCGCGGCCGCCCGCACGCCCCCACCGGGGCGCGCTGGGACGAGGCCGTCGCCGACTGGGCCACCCTGGTCACCGACCCCGGCGCGGTGTTCGACCGTACCGTCGAGCTCGACGTGAGCGCGCTGACCCCGCTCGTCACCTGGGGCACCAACCCCGCCCAGACCGTGCCGCTGGCCGACGTCGTCCCGGACCCGCGCGGCTTCGCCGACCCGCTCGAACTCGCCTCCGCCGAAAGGGCGCTGGAGTACATGGGGCTGCGGCCCGGCACGCCGATGCGGGACCTCGCCATCGACGTGGTCTTCCTCGGCTCCTGCACCAACGGCCGGCTCGAGGACCTGCGCTCCGCGGCCGGCGTGCTGCGCGGGCGCAGCGTCGCCGACGGGACCAGGATGCTGGTCGTCCCCGGCTCGATGCAGGTGCGCGCCGAGGCCGAGGCGGAGGGGCTGCACGAGGTCTTCCTGGCCGCCGGTGCCGAGTGGCGCCTGCCCGGCTGCTCGATGTGCCTGGGCATGAACACGGACCGTCTCGAGGGCGTCGAGCGCTGCGCCTCCACCTCGAACCGCAACTTCGAAGGCCGGCAGGGCGCGCGGGCCCGCACCCACCTGGTGTCGCCGGCGGTCGCCGCCGCCACGGCGGTGGCCGGGCGGCTCGCGGCCCCCGCCGACCTGGCCTGACCGCCCCCGGCCCGGCCGGAGAGAGGACAGCACAGCATGGAACCCTTCGTGGAACACCACGGACGCGCGGTCGCCCTGCGCCGCGACGACATCGACACCGACCAGATCCTGCCCGGAGAGTTCTGCAAGCGGGTCACCAAGTCCGGTTACCAGGACGGGCTGTTCGCGCGCTGGCGGGCCCAGGGCGGCTTCGTCCTGGAGGAGCCCCGGCACGCGGGCGCGACCGTCCTGCTGGCCGGCCGGGACTTCGGCATCGGCAGCTCCCGGGAGCACGCCGTGTGGGCGCTGCGCGACGGGGGCTTCCGCGCGGTGGTGGCCACCGGCTTCGGTGACATCTTCCGCCGCAACGCCCTCAACAACGGGCTCGTCCCCGTCGACCTGCCGACCCCGGTGGTCGAGCCGCTGATGGACCTCGCCGAGTCCGCCGGGGGCCTGACGGTCACCGTGGACCTGCGGGCCGGCCTGCTGCGCTGGCCCGGCGGCGAGCACCCGTTCACCGTGGACGACCGGGCCCGTGCCCGGCTGCTGGAGGGGCAGGACGTGATCGCCGAGACGCTGCTGCAGGACGCCGCCATCGCGGCCTACGAGGCCCGCCGCCCGGCCTGGCTGCCGGAGATCCCGCGCGGCGCCTTCGACCGTGCGCGGCAGCAGCCGGCCGACGCGGTGGCGGGGGCGGCCCGATGACCGCCACCGCGCACCGCGACGCCGGCCGGCCCGATCCCGCGGCCCGCCCGGTGGGCGCCGGGCGGGTGGACGCGATGCCCGGCGGCGGACTGGCCGCGCTGCTCCTGGAGGGGCTGCCGCCGGGCACCGTCGACCTCGCCGTCGGCACCCCGGCCTACCCGGACACGCCGCCCGGGCTGGTCGAGGCGGCGGTGGCCGCGCTGCGCCGCGGGGTCCACCAGTACCAGGACCCGGCCGGCCTGCTCGCGCTGCGCGAGCGGATCGCCGCCGCGCTGCCCGGGGCGCCCGACCCGGTCGGCGAGATCACCGTCACCGTCGGCGGCAGCGAGGGCCTGGCCGTCGCGCTGCTCTCGCTGGTCGACCCGGGCGACGAGGTGATCGTCTTCGAGCCCTTCTACGAGAACTTCCTCAGCGCCGTCGCGCTCACCGGCGCGCGTCCGCGCCCGGTGCGGCTGCGCGAGTCCGACTGGGGCGTCGACCCGGAGGAGCTGGCGGCGGCGTTCGGCCCGCGCACCCGCGCGGTGATCGTGAACAGCCCGGCCAACCCCACCGGGGCGGTCCTGGACCGCGCCACCCTGGACCTGCTCGCCGAGCTCTGCGGCCGCTGGAACGCCACCGTCGTCTCGGACGAGGTGTACGCGGGCTACGTCTACGAGTCGGCCGGCTACCGCTCGGTCGCCGAGGTCGAGGGCCTGGCCGACCGGTCCGTGGTGGTCGGCAGCCTCTCCAAGAGCCACTCGGTCAGCGGCTGGCGGCTCGGCTTCCTGCGTGCGGCGCCGGCCCTGACCGCGCTGCTGCGCAAGGTGCACGTGGCGACCACCGGCGGCGCCGCCGCCGCCCTGCAGCACGCCGCGGCCGACGCGGACCTGCTGCTGCCGGACCGCTGGGACCACGCGGCGGGGATGCGCGAACGGCGCGACCGCACCGTGGCCCTGCTGCGGGACGCGGGCTTCGCCCTCACCCGGCCGGCCGGCGGCTGCTACGTGCTGGCCCGGATCGACGGGCTGACCGACGAGCCCAGCCCGCGGTTCGTGCGCACGCTGCTCGCCGAGACCGGCGTGCTGGTGGCGCCGGGCACCTCGTTCTTCCTCGACCCGGCCGACGGCGAGCGCTACGTCCGGGTCGCGTTCAACCGTCCGCTCCACACCCTCGACACCGCTGCCGAGCGGCTTCGCGCCCGCAGCCCGCAGAAGGGAGTCACCCAGTGACAACCGCCATCAGCATCTCGACCGAAGCGCGGTACGACGGGTTGGTCCTCGGGATCTCCGCCGACACCACGGGCAACCGGCTGGTCGACCTCGGCCGGGAGCAGGGGTCGTTCATCCGCGAGCGGATCACCGAGCACGGCGCGGTGGTGCTCAGCGGCTTCGACTGGCAGGAGTGGCCGGAGCTGGACACCTTCGTCAACGCGGTGGTCGGCCGGCCGCTCGACTACACCGAGCGCTCCTCGCCGCGCACCGAGCTGCACCCCGGGGTGTTCACCGCGACCGACCACCCGGCGACCGAGGAGATCTTCCTCCACACCGAGCAGTCGTACAACCTGAACGTCCCGCGCTACCTGTTCTTCTTCTGCCGGCAGGAGTCGCCCGACGGCGGCGCCAGCCTGCTGGCCGACTGCCGGGCCCTGTACCGCGGGCTGCCCCGGGAGACCGCCGAGCGCTTCGAGCGCGAGGGGTACCTGCTGGTCCGCAACTTCCGCCCCGGCCTGGGCCTCTCCTGGCAGGAGGCGTTCGGCACCAGCGACCCGGACGAGGTCAAGGCCTACTGCGACGCCAACCGGATCGAACTGGAGTGGCTGGAGCGCAACCACCTGCGGACCCGCCAGCTGCGCTGGGCGGTCGCCGCCCACCCGGAGACCGGCGTCCGTTCCTGGTTCAACCACCTGACCTTCTTCCACGCCCGCACCCTGCGCGAGGACGTCGCCGACTTCCTCCTGGAGGAGTACGGCCCGTGGGGCATGCCGACCAACACCTTCCACGCGGACGGCAGCGAGATCCCGGACGAGGTGGTGCACCAGCTGCAGGCCGCGTACCGGGAGCAGCAGGTCGACGTCAACGTGCACACCGGTGAGGTGCTGGTCGTGGACAACATCAGCGTGGCGCACGGGCGGGCGCCGTTCGTCCCGCCGCGCGACCTGTTCGTCAGCATGGCCGGGGCGCACGCCTGGTCGGAGCTCCGCCCGGTGGAGCGGACGTCGGCGCCGGCGGTGGCGCTGCCGACCGCGCCGCGGTGACCCCGGCCGGCACGACGGCCGACGCCGCCGACGCGGTGGCCGCCGAGCCGGGCCCGCCGCCGCTCGCCCGCAACCGCGAGTACAACCTGTTGTGGACCGCGAACGTGGTCTCCCAGCTGGGCGCGCAGGGCACGCTGATCGCCTACCCGCTGCTGGTGCTGGGCCTCGGCGGCTCCGCGTTCGAGGCCTCGCTGGCGGAGTTCGCGATCGCGGGCTCGCGGGCGCTGGCCGCGCTGCCGGCCGGCGCGCTCGCGGACCGGGTCAGCCGCAAGGCGCTGATGCTGGTCTCGGAGCTCGGGCGGGCCGTGGCCCTGGGCCTGCTGGCGCTCCTGGTGGCGCTGGGGCACGCGCCGCTGGCGGTGATCCTGGTGGTGGCGGTCGTCGAGGGGGTCTGCACCTCCCTGTTCGGCACCGCCGACCAGGCGCTGCTGCCGGGCGTCGTGCCGGCCTCGCAACTGGCCGACGCGGTGACCCGCAACACCGCCCGCTACTACCTGGCGACCATCGTGGGCCCGGGGATCGGCGGATTCCTGTACGGCGTCCAGCGGTTGCTGCCGTTCCTCACCCAGGCCGTCACCTCGGCGCTCGCCTTCGTGACGCTGCTGTTCCTGCGCCCGCCGGCGCCGCGGCCCGCCGCGGACGGCGCGGACGCCGGCGGCGGGGACGCCGCCGACGGGCCCGGCGAGGGGCCCGGCGAGGGGCCGCAGGAGAGCACCCTGCAGGCGATGGCCGCCGGGCTGCGCTGGCTGCGCGGCAACCGGCCGGTGCGGGCCACCGTGCTGCTCGGCACCGCCTTCAACCTGGTGTTCAGCGGCCTGCTGATCACCGTGGTGGTGATGGCGCAGCAGGACGGCCGGTCCGGCGCCGAGATCGGGGCCATCGGGGCGCTGATCGGCGCGGGCGGCGTGCTGGGCGCGCTGTCGGCCGGAGTGCTGCGCCGCTCGCTCACCCCGTTCACCGCGCTGATGGTGCTGACCTGGGCGAGCGCCGCCCTGGTGCCGCTGCTCGCGGTGGTGCCGACGGGCTGGCCGGCCGGGCTGGTGCTGGGCGCGGCGGCGTTCCTGGCGCCGACCGCGACCGCGCTGGTGGCCGGCCACCAGATGATGGTCACCCCGGACGCCATGCGCGGCCGGCTGGCCGGTCTGATCGGGGTGTCGATGGGCGCCGCGGCGGCGCTGGGCCCGCTGCTGTCCGGGCTGCTGCTGGAGACCGTGCACGGGGTGCCCACCGTGTTGAGCTGTGCGGCGGCGTTCCTGCTGATCGCACTCGGCGTCGCCGCCACCCCCGCGGTGCGCGCCTTCCCCGCCCTGCCCGACGACCGGGGGCATCCGCCCGGGAGTTGAGGCCCGGGATCCGAGGTCCGGGGAACAGCGGACAGGGGCGGCGCCCGAACGGCGCCGCCCCTGTCCGTCTTCGCGCGTGCCGGCCCTGACTTGCCTAGTCCGTCACCGTGCTGATCGTCCGTCAGGCCCGGAGGTAGGTCAGCACGGCGAGGACCCGGCGGTGCCCGCTGTCCGGCGTCGGCATGTCCAGCTTGGAGAAGATGTTGCCGATGTGCTTGTTCACCGAGCTCTCGGCGATGAACAGCATCTCGGCGATGGTGCCGTTGTTGCGCCCCTCCGCCATCAGGGCCAGCACCTCGCGTTCGCGCTGGGTCAGCGAGGAGAGCGGGTCGTCGCCGGCCCGGCGGACCATCAGCTGCGAGATGACCTCGGGGTCCATCGCGGTGCCGCCGTCGGCGACCCGCTCCAGCGCCTGCAGGAACTCCTCGGCGCGCCCCACCCGGTCCTTGAGCAGGTAGCCGACCCCGGAGGCGCTCTGCGCCAGCAGCTCGGTGGCGTACGCCCGTTCGACGTACTGGGAGAGCACCAGGACGGGCAGGTTGGGCAGTTGCTTGCGGGCCTCGACCACGGCCCGCAGGCCCTCGTCGCGGAAGGTGGGCGGCAGCCGGACGTCCACCACGGCGACGTCCGGGCGGTGTTCGAGCAGCGCGGGCAGCAGGTCGTCCCCGTTGTCCACGGTGGTGCACACCTCGTGGCCCTCGCTGTTGAGCAGCAGCACCAGCCCCTCACGGAGCAGGGCGTTGTCCTCGGCGATCAGGATCCGCATGGAATCTCCACCTTCAGTACGGTCGGGCCCCCGGTCGGGCTGAACAGCTCGGTGGTCCCGTCGAATGCGGCGACCCGCCGCCGGAGTCCGAGGATCCCACTCCCGGCGCCCTCGGTGGCGCCGCCCTTGCCGTCGTCCTCGACCCGGATCGAGATCGCCTCCGGGGCGATCCGCAGCCACACCAGGGCGCTGCGGGCGCCGCTGTGCTTGGCGATGTTGGTGAGCGCCTCGGAGATCACGAAGTAGGCGGCCGCCTCGGCCGCGGCGGGCGCGCGCGGCGGCGCCCCGGCCGACTCGTCGATGTCTATCCGGGTCGGGACCCCGCAGAGCGCGGTGAGCGCCCGGACGGCGTCGGTGAGTCCGCGGTCGGCGAGCACCGGCGGGTAGATGCCGCGGACCAGGTGGCGCAGCGACTCCAGGGCCTGCTCGGCCAGGTGCTGGGCGGCGTCGACCATCTCCGGCACCTGTTCCGGGCGGTGGCCCAGCGCGCGCTTGATCATGCCCAGTCGCAGCGAGACCGCCACGATGCCGGCCTGGGCGCCGTCGTGTAGGTCGCGTTCGATCCGGCGCAGCTCGGCGTCGTGCGCGTCCAGCGCCTCGGCGCGGGTCACCGCGAGTTCGCGGACGCGCTGGGCGAGCGCGACCCGGGCGCGGGCGGTCAGCAGCCGGCGCGACATCCGGGCGTGCACCAGGGCCAGCCCGCGCATCGCGGCCATCGCCACCACGGCGTAGCCGATGCCGATGAACAGCGCCAGGAACGCCTTCGCCCAACCGTCGACGTTCATCAGGATGATGGAGTTGCGCTCGTTCTCGGCGAGCTTCCACCACACCGGTGCGGAGAGCCAGTTGAAGGCGTTGCCGCAGATGCTCAGGGCGAAGATGGACAGCGCCGAGCCGACCACGCCGTGGGTGATCAGCCAGACCAGGTCCTTGCGGACCGCCGGGTCGCGCAGCGAGGGCTTGCGGGGGCCGGTGCGGCCGGGTTCGAGGTCGCGGTAGGGGCTGCGGACCGTGGTCTCCAGCAGCCGCCCCACCCGCCTGCGGTGGAACTCGGCGTAGCTGCGCAGCAGCCGCAGGGTCCGCGGAAGCAGCAGGAAGCCGGTGCCGACCAGGCAGAGCGCGAAGACGACGGCGATCAGGTAGAACAGCACCAGACCGGCGAGGCCGGTCATCAGGCAGAGCAGCATGTAGCCGGCGGCCGGAGGGAAACGGGCCAGCGTCTGGCGGATCCACTGCTCCGGTTCCAGCCGCCGTAACTCCGCGATGCCGGGTGCCCGTACGGCTCCCAGAACTCCTCGTACGGCTTCTGAAACCTTCCGAGTGAACATCCCGATCACCCTACCACCGTCCCAAATCCGGCGCGGGGTGGCACTTTTCTGCACCATCGAGTCTCCAGTTCGTGCCCTGGTCCGGGCCCTGCCGCGGGACCTACCTTCGTGAACGTCAAGTGGTGCGTGCGAGTGGTGGAGGCCGGAAGTGAGCAGAAAGGCACGGGGAGCGCGGACGGAGGAGCTCCAGGGCGCGGCGCAGGAGGAGTACGCGAATCCGCCGCGGCCGGACGGGAGTGCCGCTCTGGACGCGCACTGGGTGGTCCGCCTCGACGGGGTCCGCAAGACGTACGGCAAGGGCGCCGGGGCCGTGCACGCGCTGCGCGACCTCTCCCTCGCCTTCGCCCGGGGCACCTTCACCGCGGTGATGGGCCCCTCCGGGGCGGGCAAGAGCACCTTCCTGCACTGCGCGGCCGGGCTGGACCGCCCGGACGCCGGTTCGGTGGTGCTGGGCGGTACGGAGCTGGCGCAGCTGAGCGAGGTCGAGCTGACGATCATGCGCCGGGAGCGGGTCGGCTTCATCTTCCAGGCGTACAACCTGATGTCGGCGTTGACCGTCGCCGACAACATCACGCTCCCGCTGATGCTCGCCGACCGCCGGCCGGACCACCAGTGGCTGCAGCAGGTCGTGACGCAGGTGGGACTGTCCGACCGGATGGGCCACCGGCCGTCCGAGCTCTCCGGCGGTCAGCAGCAGCGCGTGGCGATCGCCCGGGCGCTGGCGGCCCGGCCGGAGGTGGTCTTCGCCGACGAGCCGACCGGTGCGCTGGACACCCGCACCGCCCGCCAGGTGCTGCAGCTGCTGCGCGAGGTGGTGGACGGCCTCGGGCAGACCGTGATCATGGTGACCCACGACCCGGTCGCCGCCTCCTACGCCCACCGCGTGGTGTTCCTCGCGGACGGCAGCTACGCCGAGGAGATGACGCACCCCACCCCGGACCGGGTGGCCGAGCGGATGACCCGGCTGGGGGAGTGGTGAGTCGTGTTCAGGCTCGTCGTACAGACCGTCAAGGAGCGTAAGGCCGGATTCGTCGGGGCGTTCGTCGCCCTGTTCGGCGCGTCCGTGCTCATCACGGCCTTCGGCATCATCCTGCAGTCCGGCATCGGCAACGGGGTGCCGGTCCAGCGCTACTCCGGCGCCGCGGTCGTGGTCGGCGGTCAGAAGCACTTCACGGTCCACGAGGCCAAGAAGAGCAAGTCCAAGGACCTCAAGGACGCCGTCGGCGTCCCCGTCGACCTGGTCGACAAGGTGGCCCGGACCGAGGGCGTAGACCGCGCGGTGCCGGTGCTCACCTTCCCCGCGCAGGTCGTCTCCAACGACGGCGAGCAGCTCGTCAAGGGCGCCGACGACCGGACGACCAACGGCACCAACTGGGGCGCGGCGGCGCTCGGCCCGTACGACCGGGCCGGCGACGAGCCGCGGCGCGCCGGTGAGGTGGTGCTGGAGAAGTCCGTCGCCGACCACCGCAAGGTGAAGGTGGGCGACAGCGTCAGGATCGCCTCCACCCGGGACGCCTCCTCGTACCGGGTCGTCGGCATCGTGACCTACAAGGGCGGCGGCGGGGCGCTGCGCACCCCGCCGCTGTTCTTCTCCGACGACGAGGCGCGCACCCTGTTCGGCCGCACCGACCAGGTCAGCGCCATCGGCGTGCTGGCACCCGGCGGCACGAACGCGGGCAAGCTCGCCGACCGGATCGAGAAGGCGCTCAAGGGCGCCCGCACCGACGTCTACACCGGCGACGGGCGCAGCAGCGTGGAGAACCCCGACGTCGCCTCGGCCCGGGGCAGCCTCAAGGAGCTGGCCGGCTCGCTCGGCGGCACCGTCGTGCTGATCACCATGATGGTGGTGGGCAGCACCCTGGCGCTCAGCGTGCACCAGCGGCGGCGCGAGCTGGCGCTGCTGCGCGCGGTCGGTGCCACGCCCAAGCAGATCCACAAGATGATCTCCGGCGAGGCGCTGGTGATCTCGCTGGTCGCCTCGGTGCTGGGCTGCTTCCCCGGCATGATCGCCGCGGGCATCCTGCGCGGGGCGCTCGGGGCCATCGGCATCCTGCCCGACGACTTCGAGTTCTCCTACGGCCCGATCCCGGCGATCGCGGCGGTGGGCATCGGGGTGATCGCCGCGCAGGTGGCGGCGTTCGCGGTGGCCCGCCGGGTGGTGTCGATCCGGCCGGTGGAGGCGCTCAGCGAGGCCCAGACCGAGCAGCCGGGCATCGGCGGCGCGCGGGTGACCATCGGGGTCCTGCTGTTCGTCCTCGGCTTCGGCGCGTCGCTGCTGCCGCTGTTCTTCGGCAGCATCTTCGCGGTGGCCGGGGCCGGCAGCGGCGGGCTGATCATGGTGATCGCGATCCTCATGCTGGCCCCGCCGGTGGTGGCCAGGGCGACACGGCTGATGGCCGCGCCCTTCCAGCGCCGCTTCGGCACCCTCGGGTTCCTCGCGGTGGCCAACACCCGGGCCAACGCCCGCCGGCTGGCCGCCGGCATCGGCCCGCTGATCATGGCCATCGGCTTCGCCTCGGTGCAGCTGTTCATCCCGACCACCACGTCGGGTGCGGCCGAGGACCAGGCGCGGGCGGGCGTCGTCGCCGACTACACCCTGACCAGCGAGGCCGGCGGACTGCCGGTCAGCGCGCCCGGGTTCATCAGGACCCTGGACGGGGTGGACGCCGCGGCCGGGACGGTGCGGGTCGACCTCTTCGCCTCCACGAAGATGCTGGGCTCCCCGGAGATCTTCGACTACAAGGCGCAGGGGCTCACCACGGGCAACCTGGACCGGGTCCTCGACCTGGACGTCTCCGAGGGCTCGCTGGACGCCCTCACCGCGGACACCGTGGCGATCAGCAGCGGGGCGTCCGCCACGCTCGGTGCGGGCGTCGGCGGCTCCGTCAAGGTGCACATGCCGGACGGGCAGACGCTGGAGCCGAAGGTGGTGGCCGTGTACCAGCGCGGCCTGGGCTTCGGCGACATCACACTGGCCTACGACACCGTGCTGCAGCACAGTTCGCGCCGGATGTACGACTCCGTGCTGGTGCGCGTCAAGCCCGGCGCGGACCAGAAGAAGGTGATCGGCGAGCTCACCGGGCTCAACGACCGCTACCCCGGGGTGCAGGTCCGCGACAAGGGCGGGCTGTCCGCCGCCCAGCAGAAGGCCGGGGTGGCCGGCCTGGTCGGCAGTGCGCTGCCACTGGTCCTGGTCTTCGGGTACATCGCGGTGGCCGTCGCCAACACCCTGGTGATGACCACACTGGCCAGAGCACGGGAGTTCGCGCTGCTGCGGCTGGTCGGGGCGACCCCGGAACAGGTCATGCGGATGATGCGCACCGAGACGCTGATGCTGATCGTGATCGCGGTGGTGGTCGGCAGCCTGGTGCCGATCGTGCCACTGGTGACGGTCAGTCTGGGGCTGACCGGCTCGCTGGTCCCGCACATCCCCCCGCTGCTGTACCTGGCGATCGTGGCGGCGACCTCGGCCCTGGCGGCCGCCGCCGTCCTGATCCCGACCAAGCTCGCCCTGCGCGCCCGCCCGGTGGAGGCCATCGGGCTGCGCGAGTAGTCCGGAGCACGGGGGCGGCCTCGCACCGCACCCTTTGCAGCACCGACCCGCCGATGGGGTCCGCGACCGCGGACCCCATCGGCGTTTCCGGGTTTCCGGCCGGGTTTCCCGGCAGGCCGGACGGCACGTCGTTCGGCAGGTCGGACAGCAGGTCGGACGGCAGGTCGCAGTGCGGCAACCAGGGTCATTCGGCTGCAACTTAACGACCCTGACCGGCCCCGCCGCCCGGTGTTAGCCTGCATTCACCAGAACGAATTCCCCTTTTGCGTAATCCCCGTACCGACGAGCCGCGGACCGAACGCGGCCGAACGGGACTGTCGTGCTGCGCCTTTTTCGGATTCCGGTGAATGCGGTGGGTGGGTTTCAGTGAATTCACAGTCATGGCGTGAAAATGCCGGGCGGCTCGCGCGCGAACACGGCGTGCGGACGCTGCGGTGCGCCTTCTACGACGCCGGCGAACTCCGGGTCGCCGGGCCGGGCGCGGAGGCCGGGGCGGCCCCCGTCCTGCCGTTCGCCTCGCTCACCAAGCTCCTCACCGCGACGGTGGCCGTGCAGCTGGCCTTCGACGGAGACCTCGACCTGGACCGTCCGGTCGGCGAGTACCTGAACGAAGCGCCGTACTCCGCACTCGACATGACGATCCGTCATCTCCTGAGCCACTCCTCCGGACTGGTGACCGACGCCCCCGGCGGCGGCGGGCTGCGGGCCGCTGTCGAGGCGGAGCCGCTCTTCGCCCCCGGAACGGCCTTCTCCTACTCCAACGCCGGGTTCGCCCTCGCAGGGAAGGTCGTCGAGGCCGTCGCCGGGACGAGCTGGCGCACCGCCGTGACGGAGTTCCTGCTCCGGCCGCTGGGCGTCGAACCGGCCTTCCTGCCGGCCGGCGCCCACCCGCGCGACCTCGCCCCCGCGACCGCCGTCGCCGGAACCGTCACCGACCTGGTCGCCTTCGCCCGGCTGCACCTGGACGACCGCCCCGCCGCCCTGGCCGCCCTGCTCGACCGGGAGGCCGTCCACGAGATGGCCCGACAGGCCTTCGACACCCTGCCGTTCGGCCTGGCCGACGGCTGGGGTCTGGGCTGGGCCCGGTTCGGCAACGGCGCCGACCGCTGGCTCGGCCTGGACGGCGTCGGCGCCGGCGCCACCTGCCACCTGCGGATCCAGCCGGAACGCGGCACCGTCATCGCGCTGCAGGCCGACTCCCCGGCCGGGCTCGGCGCCTGGCAGGACCTGCTGGCCCTGCTCCGGGCCGACGGCGTGGACGTCCCCGGCCCCGCCCCGGCCCCCGCGGCCGGCGCCGGGCAGGAGCTGCCGGACTGCACCGGGCGATGGGCCAACGGCGAGACCGTCTACTGGATCCGCCCCGGCGCCGCGGCGGACGACCGCGCCCTGCCCGGCGCCACCGTCCTGGTCGACGACGACGGGACGGAGTACGACCTGACCGGCCGGAGCGAGCGCGTCTTCGCCGCCCGGCACCCGCGGCTGCCCGAGGTGGAACACCTCGGCCGCTTCCTGCTCGACCCGGAGACCGGGCGCGCGGACCACATGCAGTTCGGCGGCCGCGTCCTGCGACGCGTCGCCTGAACAGGCTGGAGAGCGAACGTGACGATCACCAACGACAGTGCCCTGTCGCCGGCGCAGCAGCGCCTGTGGTTCCTGAACCGCTTCCAGGAGGGCGCCGCCGGCCACACCCACGCGGTGGCGCTGCGCCTGACCGGCGCGCTGCTCCCGGACCGCCTGCGCGCCGCGCTGGACGCCCTGGTGCGCCGGCACCCGCTGCTGGGCACCGTGCACCGCGAGGAGGAGGGCCGCTGCCGCCCCGGTGCGGCCCCCGACGGCGCGCCGTTCGCCGGGCTGCGCGCCGAACCCGTCGACCCCGACCGGGTGGACGAGGCGCTGGCCCGGGCCGCCGCGGAAGGCCTGGACCTCACCCGGGAGGCCCCGCTGCGGGCCCGGCTGCTGGCCGCCGGCCCGCAGGACCACGTGCTGCTGCTGACCGTGCACGAGATCGCCGCCGACGAGCGCTCGCTCGGCCTGATCCTCGACGACCTGGCCCGCGCGTACACCGCCGACCAGGACGCGGCCCCCGCACCCCAGTACGCCGCGGTGGCCGCCGCCGACCGCGCCCGCTACGGCGCCCCCGACCGGCCCACCGACCAGGCCGCCGCCGAACTCGCCCACTGGCGCGCCGTGCTGGACGGCGCCCCGTCGCAGCTGGAGCTGCCCGTCGACCGGCCGCGCCCGGCCGTCACCCGCTACGCCGCCGACGAGTACCGCACCGCGCTGGACGCCCCGCTGACCGCCGCCCTCACCGGCCTGGCCGCCGACGCCGGCGCCGGTGTCGAGGCCGTGCTGCACGCCGCCGTGACCGTCCTGCTCGGCCGCTTCGGCGCCGGCCCGGACGTCCCCCTGGTCGGCAGCCTGCCCGGCCGGGACGACGCCGAACGCGCCGGAACGGTCGGCCCGTTGGCCAACCCGGTGGTGCTGCGCGCGGCCGCCCGGCCCGGCGCCGGCTTCCGCGAGCTGGTCCGCGCCTGCGCGGCCGCCGCCGACACCGCCCGCCGCAACGGCGGCGTCCCCTTCGAGACCGTGGTCGGCGCGCTGCGCCCGGAGCGGGCGCTCAACCGCCACCCACTGGCCCAGGTGGCCCTCGACCTCACCGAGGACCTGCCCGCCCGCCTGCCGTTCGGCCCGCTCGACGCCCGCGTCGAGCGACTGCCCCGCCGGCACTCCCCGTTCGACCTGCGGCTGGCCTTCCGCACCGCGCCGGACGGCGGGGGGCTGCGGCTGCACGTCACCTTCAGCACCGAGCTGTTCGACCCGGCCACCGCCCGGCGGCTCACCGACGCGCTGGTCCGCCTGCTGGCCGCCGTCGCCGCGCAGCCGGACCGGGACCCGGCCGACCACGACCTGCTGGACCCGGCCGAGCGGCAGGCCCTGCTGCACGAGTGGAACGCCACCGCGCGGCCGGTGCCCGACGCCGACGTCTCCGCGCTGTTCCGGGCCCGGGCCGCCGCCCAGCCCGACCGGACCGCCCTGATCGCCGGCAGCACCGTGCTCAGCTACGCCGAACTCGACGACCGCGCCGAGCGGTTGGCCGGCGAGCTGCGCCGCCACGGCGCCGCCCCGGGCCGGCTGGTCGCCCTCGCCCTGCCGCGCTGCGCCGACCTCGTCGTCGCCCTGCTCGCCGTCGCCCGCACCGGCGCCGCCTACGTGCCGCTCGACCCGGACTACCCGGCCGACCGGATCGGCTACATCCTCGACCACGCCGGGCCCTCCGCCCTGGTCACCGACACCGCGACGGCCGCCCGGCTGCCCGCCACCGCCGCGCACCCGGTGCTGCTGGACGACGCGCAGGTGCGCGCCCGGCTCGCCGCCGGGCCCGCCCCGGCACCGGGCCCCGCCGCCACCGCGGCCGACCCGGCGTACGTCATCTACACCTCCGGATCCACCGGCCGCCCCAAGGGCGTGGTCATCAGCCGCCGCGCGCTCACCAACTTCCTGGTCTCGATGGCCGACCTCTTCCCGCTGGCCGCCGAGGACGTCTGGACCTCCGTCACCACCATCGCCTTCGACATCGCGGCCCTGGAGATCTACCTGCCGCTGGTCGGCGGCGCCACCGTCGTCCTCGCCGACCGCGCGACCGTCACCGACCCGGCCGCGCTGGGCGCCCTGGTCACCCGCACCGGCACCACCGTCCTGCAGGCCACCCCCAGCCTCTGGCAGGCGCTCTGCGACGAGGTGCCGCAGGCGCTGACGGGCCTGCGGATGCTCGTCGGCGGGGAGGCCCTGCCGGCCGCCCTCGCCGAGCGGATGCGCCGCACCGGCCGCGAGGTCACCAACCTGTACGGGCCCACCGAGACCACCATCTGGTCCACCGCCGCCCGCCTCGACGACCGCCCCGGCGCGCCGACCATCGGGCGCCCGATCGGCAACACCCGGGTGCGCGTCCTGGACGAGGGGCTGCGCCTGGTGCCCGTCGGCGTCGCGGGCGAGCTGTACATCGCCGGCGACGGCGTGGGCACCGGCTACCTGCACCGCGAGGACCTCACCCGGGACCGCTTCCTGCCCGACCCGTACGGCGCCGACGGCGAACGGATGTACCGCACCGGCGACATCGTCCGCTGGGCCGCCGACGGCAACCTCGAGTACGTCGGCCGCGCCGACTTCCAGCTGAAGGTGCGCGGCTTCCGGATCGAGCCCGGCGAGATCGACGCCGTCCTGGAACGGCACCCCGCGGTGGCCCGGGCCGTCACGGTGGCCCGCGACTACGGCACCGCCGACACCCGGCTGGTCTCCTACGTGGTGCCGGCCGGCCCCGCCGGGGCCGACCCGGCCGAGCTGCGCGCGCACGCCGCCGCGACCCTGCCCGGCTACATGGTCCCGGCCGTGGTCGTGCCGATCGCCGGCATCCCGCTGACCCCCAACGGCAAGACCGACCGGTCCGCCCTCCCGGACCCGGGCACCGCCGCGGCCGGCGCCGGGCACGGGCCGCGCAGCGCCCGGGAGGAGCAGCTGTGCGACCTCTTCAGCGAGGTGCTCGGGGTCGGCTCCGTCGGCGTCGACGACAGCTTCTTCGACCTCGGCGGGCACTCCCTGCTCGCCACCCGGCTGATCGGCCGGATCCGCTCGGTGCTGGACGTCGAGGTGCCGATCCGCACCCTGTTCGAGTCGCCCACCGTCGCCGGGCTGGCCGGCCGGCTGGGCGGCGTGCCGGCCCGCCGGGCCGGGCTCGTCCCGGTCGGGCGCGAGCGGCCGCTGCCGCTGTCCTACGGGCAGCAGCGGCTCTGGTTCCTGTACGACTACGAGTCCCAGGGCACCGAGTACAACTCGCCGCTGGGCCTGCGGCTCACCGGGCCGCTCGACGTCGCCGCCCTCGGCCGCGCCGTCGACGCCCTGGTCGAGCGGCACGAGATCCTGCGCACCACCTTCGCCACCGAGGACGGCCGGGGCGTCCAGGTCGTCCACGACCCCGCACCGCGGCCGCTGCGCCGCACCGACCTCGGGCAGGAGGGCGGCGCCGAGGGCCTGGACGCGCTGCTGCGCACCGGGCTGAGCCGCAGCTTCGACCTGCGCGGCGGCCCGCTGCTGCGCCCCTGGCTGATCCGGCTGGGCGACGAGGAGCACCTGCTGGTCCTCGACATGCACCACGTCGTCACCGACGGCTGGTCCAAGGAGGTGATGGCCCGCGAACTCGTCGCGCTGCTCGACCGGGAGACCACCGGCCGGCCCGCCGGGCTCGCCCCGCTGCCGCTGCAGTACGCCGACTACGCCGCGCACCAGCACGCCGAGCACGGCGAGCGGGAGGCCGCCGACCTGGCCTACTGGAAGGGCCGACTGGACGGCGTGGTGCCGCTGGAGCTGCCCACCGACCGCCCCCGGCCGGCCACCCGCAGCACCGTCGGCGCCGTCCACGCCTTCGAGCTCCCCGCCGCCCTGGTCGCCGACCTCACCCGGCTCTGCCGCCGCGAGGGCAGCACCCTGTTCACCGTGCTGACCGCCGGCGTCCAGCTGCTGCTGTCCCGCTACGCCCGCCAGCGCGACGTCGCGGTCGGCACCATCGTCTCCGGCCGCGAGCACAGCGAACTCGAGGACGTGCTCGGCTTCTTCGTCAACACCCTGGTGCTGCGCGCCCGCACCACGCCGGAGACGACCGTCGGCGCCTTCCTGGCCGAGGTACGGCAGACCGTCCTGGACGCCTTCACCCACCAGCACCTGCCGTACGACCGGCTGATCGACGAGCTCAAGCCCGACCGCGACCCGAGCCGCACCCCGCTGATCCAGGCGGCGCTGATGCTCAAGCGCGCCCAGGACGCCCTGCCCGGCCCCGACGGCCTGCGGGTCGAGGAGGCGGCGCTGCCGCGGATGCACGCGCTGTTCGACATCGGCTTCGAGTTCGAGGAGCGCGACGGCCGGATCGGCGGCCTGGTCGAGTACAGCACGGCGCTGTTCGACCCGGAGACCGTCGAGCGGATCGCCGGCCACCTCACCGCCCTGCTCGCGGGCATGGCGGCCGACCCGGACCGGCTCGTCGACGACGTGCCGATCATGGGGGAGGAGGAGCGCCGGCTCGTCACCACCGGCTGGAACGCCACCGCCACCGACGCCCGCTTCCGCACCGCCACCGTCCACCGGCTGGTGGCCGAGCAGGCCCGGCGCACCCCGGACGCCCCCGCCGTCACCACCGAGGACCGCAGCCTGACCTTCGCCGAACTCGACGCGCTCACCGACGCGCTGGCGCACCGGCTGGTCGATCGCGGCGTCGCACCCGGCACCGTGGTCGGCGTCCGGACGCTGCGCGGCGCCGAGATGACGATCGCCCAGCTCGCGGTGCTCAAGGCCGGCGGAGCCTACCTGCCGCTCGACCCGGAACTCCCCGACGACCGCACGCTCTTCGTGCTCGGCGACGCCGGTGTGCCGGTGCTGCTCACCCAGCGCGGCCTGGCCGGGCCCGGGGCGCCGGAGGGAGTCGAGACGCTCTACGTCGAGGACACCGCGGCGGGCACCCCGGCCGGTGGCCCCGACGGGCCGCCCGAGGTGGCCGTCGGCCCGTCCGACCTCGCCTACGTGATCTACACCTCGGGCTCCACCGGCCAGGCCAAGGGCGTGCTGATCGAGCACCGCGGCGTGGTCAACCTCTGCGACTGGTACCGGGAGTTCTTCGACGCCCGGCCGGGCGACCGGGCCACCCAGATGGTGCCGCCCGGCTTCGACCCCACCGTCCTGGAGCAGTGGGGCGCGCTCGCCTGCGGCGTCGAGATCCGCTACCTGCCCGACCGGGTGCTGGAGGACCCGCACCTGACGGCGGACTGGATCGTCGACCAGGGCATCACCCTGATCCTCGTCCCGGCGCCGCGGCTGGAGGCCCTGCTGGACCAGCCCGCGCTGTACCGGGGCCGGGTGCGGCACGTCATCACCGGCGCCGACGTGGTGCGCCGGCGGCTGCCGCGCGGCACCGCGTTCTCGCTGGCCAACCTCTACGGCCCGACCGAGACCACGGTGCTGACCACCGGCACCGTCCTGGAGTGCGAGGAGGACGCCCCGGCCGGGCGGCTGCCCTCGATCGGCCGGCCGATCGCCAACACCACCGGCTACGTGCTCGACGAGCGCCGCGCGCCGGTGCCGGTCGGCGTCCCCGGCGAGCTGTACGTCGGCGGTGCCGGGGTGGCCCGCGGCTACCTGGGCCGCCCCGAGCTGACCGAGGAACGGTTCGTCCCGGACCACCTCGGCGCCGGGCCCGGCGCCCGGCTCTACCGCACCGGCGACCTCGTCCGCTGGCTGCCCGACGGCACCCTGGAGTTCCTCGGCCGGATCGACAACCAGGTCAAGGTGCGCGGCTACCGGATCGAGCTCGGCGAGATCGAGACCGCGCTGCTCGACGACGAGAGCGTCGAGCAGACCGCCGTCGTCGCCCGCACCGGGCCGTCCGGGCAGACCGCACTGACCGGCTACGTGGTGCCCGCGGGCGGCACCGCCGACCCGGAGCGGATCAGGGCCCGGCTCGCCGAGCGGCTGCCCGGCTACATGGTGCCGCCGGTGGTCGTGGTGCTGGACGCGTTCCCGATGACCACCAGCGGGAAGATCGACCGCCGGGCCCTGCCGGAGCCGCAGGAACGCCGCCCGGCCGGCGAGCCGACCGCCCCGCGGGACGAGACCGAGGCGGCCCTGGCCGGGATCTGGGCCGACGTCCTGGGCGTGGCCGCGGTGGGAGCCGAGGACGACATCTTCGACCACGGCGCCAACTCCGTGCTCACCCTGCAGGTGACCGCCCGGATCCGCGAGGTGTTCGGCGTCGGCGTCTCGGCGCGGCACGTGTTCGCCGCCCGCACCGTGGCCGCCCTGGCGGACCGCGTCCGCAAGCAAGTACTCGAAGACGTGCGCCGGACACCGGCGGACCGGACCACGAAGCGCGGCGTCGCGCGGGGGAGCAAGCGATGACAGACCAGCGACACGGCGACGACACCACGGCCGCCGAGCCGGACGCCGACGAGATCCTGCGCCGCCGGCTGGCCACCGCGGCCGGCGGCGACCGGGACGCCGTCCGCCCCGGCGGGGACGGGCCGGCCCCGCTCTCCTTCGGCCAGGAACGGCTCTGGTTCCTGCAGGAGTTCGAGACCGACGCGGTGGAGTACACCACCTCCTTCGGCCTGCGGCTGCGCGGCGGCCTGGACCTGGGCGCGCTGCGCACCGCCCTGACCGCCCTGGTCGAGCGGCACGAGCCGCTGCGCACCGTCTTCACCACCGAGGACGGCGTCGCCCGCCAGGAGGTGCGCCCCGCCTACACCCCGGACACCGAGCCGGTGGACCTCGCCGGGCTCGGCGCCGAGGAGCGCGAGGCCGAGTTCGCCGCGCTGCTGCAACGCGAACTCGCCACGCCCTTCGACCTGTCCCGCGGCCCGCTGCTGCGCTCCACCGTGGTGCGGCACGCCCCGGACGACCACGCGCTCTTCCTCAACCTGCACCACATCGCCGCCGACGGCTGGTCCAAGGGCCTGCTGACCACCGAGCTGG
The DNA here is from genome assembly GCF_040681575.1 of Kitasatospora sp. NPDC051702. Taxonomy (NCBI): domain Bacteria; kingdom Bacillati; phylum Actinomycetota; class Actinomycetes; order Kitasatosporales; family Streptomycetaceae; genus Kitasatospora; species Kitasatospora sp. NPDC051702. The sequence goes on along the minus strand of NZ_JBFAZB010000048.1, from coordinate 53,650 downwards.
GCGAGCTCTACCGGGCCGCCGTCGAGGGCCGCCCGCACACCCTCGCCCCGCTGCCGGTCAGCTACCGCGACTACTCCCGCTGGCAGCGCGAACGCTGCACCGAGGAGCTCCTCGCCGGCCAGCTGGACCACTGGCGCGAGGAACTGGCCGACCTCCAGCCGCTGGAGCTGCCCACCGACCGGCCCCGGCCCGCGGTGCGCACCACCGTCGGCGCCCTGCACGCCTTCCGGGTGGACGCGGCGGTGGCCCGCGGCCTGGAGGAGCTCGGCGCCGAACGCGGCACCACCCTGTTCGCCGTGCTCGCCGCGGCCACCCAGGTCCTGCTGGCCCGGCACACCGGGCAGCGCACGGTGGGCCTCGGCACCGTCTCGGTCGGCCGCGACCGCTCCGAACTGGAGCCACTGGTCGGCTTCTTCGTGAACACCCTGGTCCTGCAGGGCCGGATCGACCTGGACGAGCCCTTCGGCGAGCTGCTGGAGCGCACCACCGACCAGCTGTGGGACGCCCTGAGCAACCAGGACGTGCCCTTCCACCGCCTGGTGGACGAGATCCAGCCCGAGCGCGACCCGAGCCGCACCCCGCTGGTGCAGGCCGCCCTGGTGCTGCAGAACGCGCCCGGCGGGCTGCCCGACTTCGGCGGCCCGGAGGTCTCCGAGTTCCGCGCGCCCTCGGTCTCCTCCATCTTCGACCTGACGCTGGAGTTCACCCCGGACGCCGACGGCGGGCTGGGCGGGACGGTGGAGTACAACACCGACCTGTTCGACGCCGCCACCGTCGACGCGCTCTGCACCCGTCTGCTGCTCCTGCTGGCCGGCGTGGCCGCCGACGCCGACCGGCCGGTCGGCGACCTGCCGCTGCTCACCGCCGCCGAACTCGCCCTCGTCACCGGCGAGTGGGCCGAGAACCGGGTGCCCTACCCGGCCGACCGGACGGTCCACTCCCTGGTCGCCGAGCAGGCCGCGGCCACCCCCGACGCGATCGCCGCCTCCGACCCGGACGGCGAACTGACGTACCGTCAACTCGACGACCGGTCGGACCGGCTGGCCCGGCTGCTGGTCGAGCGGGGCGCCGGCGCCGGGCAGCACGTCGCGGTCTGCCTGCCCCGCGGGACGGGGCTGGTCGTCGCCCTGCTGGCGGTGCTCAAGGCCGGCTGCACCTACGTGCCGCTGGACCCGGACTACCCGGCCGACCGGCTGGAGTTCATGCTGGCGGACACCGCGGCCGCGCTCTGCGTCACCGACCGCGAGCTGCTCGCCCGACTGCCCGACCTGGCCGTGCCCGCCCTGCTCCCCGCCGAGCACGCCGCCGAACTGGCCGCGCTGCCGGCCGGCCCGCCGCGGACCGAGGCCGGCCCGGAGACCGCCGCCTACGTCATCTACACCTCCGGCTCCACCGGCCGGCCCAAGGGCGTCGTGGTCGAGCACCGCGCCGTCGTCCGGCTGGTCCACGGCGCCGACTACGCCCCGCTGCGGGCCGACGACGTGGTCGCCCAGGTCGCCGACGCCACCTTCGACGCCGCCACCTTCGAGTTCTGGGCGCCGCTCGTGGTCGGCGCGCGGATCGCCGTCATCACCAAGGACGTCCTGCTCGACCCGCCGGCCTTCGCCGCCGCGCTGGCCTCCACCGGCACCACCGCGATGTTCCTCACCGCCGGCGTCTTCAACCAGGTCGTCAGCCTGGAGCCGACCGCCTTCGGCGGCATGCGCCACCTGCTGGTCGGCGGCGAGGCGCTCAACCCGCGCCGGATCGCCGAGCTGCTGGCGGGCGGCCGCCCGCCGCAGCGGCTGGTCAACGCCTACGGGCCGACCGAGACCACCACCTTCGCCGTCACCCACCTGATCCGCGAGACCGACGGCGTGCGGGCCATCCCGATCGGGCGCCCGATCTCCAACACCGCGGTCTACGTCCTCGACGAGCGCCGCCGGCCCGTCCCGCCGGGCACCCCCGGCGAGCTCTGGATCGCCGGCCCGGGCGTGGCCCGCGGCTACCTGGGCCGCCCCGAGCTGACGGAGGAGCGCTTCCTCCCGTCGCCGTTCGCCACCGGGCCCGGCGAGCGGATGTACCGCACCGGGGACGTGGTGCGCTGGGCCGACGGCCTGGTCGAGTACCTCGGCCGCGCCGACACGCAGGTCAAGGTGCGCGGCTACCGGATCGAGCCCGGCGAGGTCGAGGCCGTGCTGGAGCAGCACCCGGGGGTGGCCGCGGCCCTGGTCGTCGCCCTCGCCGACGGCGACCACAAGCGGCTGGTCGGCTACCTGCGGGCGGAGCCCGGCGCCGCGCCGGCACCGCTCGACCTGCGCGCCTTCGCCGAGGAGCGGCTGCCGTCCTACAGCGTGCCGACGGCCTTCGTCACCCTGGACGCCTTCCCGCTCACCGCCAACGGCAAGGTCGACGTCCGGGCCCTGCCCGCGCCGGAGACCACCCTGGAACGGGAGGACTACCGGGCCCCCGAGGACCCGGCCGAGCAGGCGCTCGCCGAGGTCTGGTCGGAGGTCCTCGGCATCGACCGGGTCGGCGCCGACGACAACTTCTTCGAACTCGGCGGCGACTCCATCCTCAGCATCCAGGTGGTCGCCAGGGCCCGCCGGGCCGGCCTCGTCATCACCTCGAAGGACATCTTCTCCCGGCAGTCGCTCGCCGACCTGGCCCGCGCCGCCCGGCCCGTCGAGCAGGCCCCGGCGGCCGGGCCCGAGGCCGAGGACCACGAGCCGGCCCCGCTCGGCCCCGTCCAGGAGTGGTTCTTCGAACACCACACCCGGGGCGCGCACCACTTCAACCAGTCCGTGCTGATCACCCTGGACGGCGCGGTCGACGAGGCGGCGCTGGCCCGCGCGGTGGCCGGCCTGGTCGGCCGGCACGACGCCCTGCGCACCCGCTTCGCCACCGGCCCCGACGGCCGGCGCGTGCAGTTCGTCCCCGCGCTCGAACCCGGCAGCACGCCCTCCGAGGCCCGGATCGAGCGGATCACCCTCGACCAGGCCGCCCCCGAGGAGCGGGACGCCGCCATGCGCGCCCTCGCCGAGGCCGCCCAGGCCTCGCTGGACCCGGTCGAGGGCCCGCTGCTGCGCACCCTGCTCTTCGACCACGGCGCCGGCCGGCCGCCCCGCCTGCTGATCACCGTGCACCACCTCGCGGTGGACGGCGTCTCCTGGCGCATCCTGCTGGACGACCTGGAGGGCGCCTACCGCCAGGCCGTCCGGGGCGGGGCCGTCGACCTCGGCCCGGCCGGCACCTCCTACCGCGGCTGGGCCCGCCGGCTCGCCGCCCTCACCCGGGACGGCGGCCTGGACGCCGAGCTGGACCACTGGGCCCGCCCGGTGCCGGCCGGCTCCGCCGAGCTGCCCACCGACCGGGAGGGCCGCAACACCGTCGGCGAGACCCGTGCCGTCTCCGCCGGCCTGGACGCCGAGCGCACCCGGCAGCTGCTCCAGGACGTGCCGGCCGTCTACCGCACCCAGGTCAACGACGTCCTGCTGACCGCGCTCGGCCGCGCGCTGGCCCGTTTCACCGGCCGGTCCCGCACCCTGATCACCCTGGAGGGCCACGGCCGCGAGGAGATCCTCGACGGCGTCGACGTCTCCCGCACGGTCGGCTGGTTCACCTCGATCTTCCCGGTGCTGCTGGAGTCCCCGGCCGACCGCCCGCTCGGCCGGCTGATCCGCGACACCAAGGAGCTGCTGCGCGCCGTGCCCGCCCGCGGCGCCGGCTACGGCCCGCTGCGCCACCTGCGCGGCGACGAGCCGCGGGCCCGCGCGCTGGCCGCGGCGCCGCAGCCGCAGGTGAGCTTCAACTACCTCGGCCAGTGGAGCGACGCGGCGGCCGGCAGCGAGCTGTTCCGCGCCGTCGAGCCGGACTACGGCCGCGACCACCACCCGGACGAGGAACGGCCGCACCTGCTGGACGTCGTCGGCGAGGTCCGCAACGGCGTGCTGACCTTCGACGTCCACTACGCCCCGCAGCGCCACGACCGGGCCACCGTCCAGCGCTTCGCCGACGACTTCGCGGCGGCCCTGGCCGAACTCGTCGAACACTGCCTCACCCCCGGCGCGGGCGGCGCCACGCCCGGCGACTTCCCGCTGCTCAGCCTCGACCAGGCCACCGTCGACCGGCTGGTGCCGGCCGGCTCCTCGGTCGAGGACGTCCACCCGCTCACCCCGATGCAGAGCGGCATGCTCTTCCACACCCTCAACCAGGACGGCGTCGGCGCCTACTCCGACCACGTCGCCTTCCGGCTGGAGGGCGTGCGCGACGTCGACGCGCTGGCCGCCGCCTGGCAGCACGTCGTCGACCGCACGCCCGCGCTGCGCACCCGGCTGGTCTGGGACGGCGTCCCCGAGCCCGTCCAGGTGGTCGAGCGCACCGCCGAACTGACGGTCCGCCGCCTCGACTGGACCGGCCTGCCCGCCGCCGAGCTGGAGCGCCGGGTCAGGGCCCTGATCGACGAGGAGCGCGCCACCGGGATCGAGCTGTCCCGGGCGCCGCTGATGCGCCTGGCGCTGGCCCGCGAGGACGAGCGGACGGTGCGCGTCGTGTGGACCTTCCACCACGCCGTGCTGGACGGCTGGAGCACCTCGCACCTGTTCGCCGACCTCTTCGCCGCCTACCGGGCGCTCACCGACGGCCGGGGCGCGGCCCCGGCGCTGCCCGAGCGCCGGCCCTTCCGCGACTACGTCGCCTGGCTGGCCCGGCAGGACAAGGACGCGGCCGCCGCGCACTGGAGCGCCCTGCTGGGCGACCTGGACGCGCCGACCCCGCTGCCGTTCGGCCGCACGGTGCCGCAGGGCCACGAGTCGCAGTCCGCCGGTCAGGTCCGGGTCGGCCTGTCGGGCGCCGAGACGGACGCGCTGGTCGCGATGGTCCGGCGCCACCGGCTCACCCTCAACACCGCCGTCCAGGGCGCCTGGGCGATCCTGCTGGCCCGCCACTCGGGGCAGCGCGACGTCTGCTTCGGCACCACCGTGGCCGGCCGCCCGACCGACCTGCCCGGCGCCGACACCATGGTCGGCAACCTGCTGAACACCCTGCCGCTGCGCACCGCCGTCGACCCGGACGCGCCGCTGGTGGAGTGGCTCGCGGCGCTGCAGGCCGACCAGGCGGAGTCCCGCCGCTTCGAGTACTCCTCGATCGCCGAGATCCAGCGCAGCAGCGGCGTCCCGCGCGGCAGTGCGCTCTTCCAGACCCTGGTGGTGTTCGAGAACTACCCGGGCAACGGCGCCGCCGCCGAGCGCCACGGACTGCGGCTCAGCGACGTCCGCGCCGTCGACACCACCAGCTTCACGCTGGACCTCACCGCCTACGACGACGACGGCTCGCTGACCCTGCTGCTCTCCTACGACCCGGCGCTCTACGACCGGGCCCGGGCCGAGGCGCTGGCCGACCAGCTGGCCGTCCTGCTCGGCAGCATGCCGAGCGCCCCCGAGCAGCGGGTCGGCGACGTCCCGATGCTGTCGCTGCGCGCCCGCGACCGGGTGCTGTACGAGTGGAACGACACCGGCACCCCGGGCAGCGACGCCTGCCTGCACGAGCTGTTCGCCGAGCAGGTCCGGCTGACCCCGGACGCCGAGGCGGTGGTCTTCGAGGACACCTCGCTGACCTACGCCCAGCTCGACGCCCGCGCCAACCGGCTGGCCCAGCACCTCGTCGGCCAGGGCATCGGCCCGGAGACCGTGGTCGCGATCTGCCTGGACCGCGGCCCGGACACCGTCGTCGCCGCCCTCGGCGTGCTCAAGGCGGGCGCCGCCTACCTGCCGCTGGACCCCTCCCACCCGGCCGAGCGGCTGCGCCTGGTGCTGGACGACAGCGCCGCCGCCATGCTCGTCACCCAGCAGGACCTCGCCGAGCGGCTCCCGCTCTGCGACGCGACGGTGCTCTGCCTGGACGCCGACCGCGCCGAGATCGACAGCTGGCCCGCCGAGGCGCCCAGCACCGAGGTCACCCCGGACAACCTGGCCTACGTCATCTACACCTCCGGCTCCACCGGCCGGCCCAAGGGCGTCACGGTCGAGCACCGCAGCGTCGCCCGGGCCGCCGCGGCCTGGCGCGAGGCGTACCGGCTCGACCAGGCGCCGGCCCGCCAGCTCAACCTCGCCAGCATGGCCTTCGACGTCTTCGTCTCCGACCTCACCCACGCGCTGACCACCGGCGGCGCCCTGGTGCTCTGCCCGAAGGAGGCCACCACCGACCCGGCCCGCCTGTTCGACCTGATCGAGCGCCACCGCGTCACCCACGTCGAGACCGTCCCGTCGCTGGCCAACGCGCTGGCCGACGAGGCCGCCCGCACCGGCCGGCCCTTCCCGCCGCTGCGCTACCTGGCCGTCGGCTCGGACAACTGGCGCACCGACGACTGCCGCCGGCTGCTGGCCGCCGTCGCCCCCGGCACCGTGGTGCTCAACTCCTACGGCGTCACCGAGGCCACCGTCGAGTCCTCGTACTTCACCGTCACCCCGCAGTCGCTGCCGGACGTGGCGAGCGTGCCGATCGGCCGGCCCGTCCCGGGCACCCGGATGTACGTCCTGGACGCGGACCTCGAACCGCTGCCGGTCGGCGTCGTCGGCGAGCTCTACCTCGGCGGCTTCGGCGTCACCCGCGGCTACCTCAACCGCCCCGACCTCACCGAGGAGCGCTTCAGCGCCGACCCGTTCACCCCGCACCCCGACGGCCGGCTCTACCGCACCGGCGACCAGGCGCGCTTCCTGCCCACCGGGGACGTCGAGTTCCTCGGCCGCGGCGACGACCAGGTCAAGATCCGCGGCTTCCGGGTGGAACTGGCCGAGATCGAGGCCGTGCTGCGCCGCCACCCCGACGTCCTGGACGCCGTCGCGGCGCTGCGCACCGAACCCGGCGCCGTGCTCACCGGCTACGTGGTGGCCGTGCCCGGCACCGACCCGCAGAGCGCCGACCTGCGCCGGTACCTGGAGGGCTCGCTGCCCCGGCACATGGTGCCGCAGGCCTTCGTCCGGCTCGACCGGCTGCCGCTGAACGCCAACGGCAAGGTCGACCGCCGGGCGCTGCCCGCGGCCGCCGCCGACGACCGCCCCGCCACCACCAGGACCGCCCCCCGCACCCCCGCCGAGCAGGCGCTCGCCGGGCTCTGGGCCGAGGTCTTCCGGGTGCCCGAGGTCGGCGTCGACGACAACTTCTTCGACCTCGGCGGCGACTCGATCCTGAGCATCCAGGTCGTCTCCCGGGCACGCCAGCTGGGCCTGCGCCTCAGCTCGCAGGACATCTTCAGCCACCAGACCATCGCCGGGATCGCCGCGGCGATCACCACCCACGAACCCGAGGAGCCGGCCGGCGTGAACACCGAACCCGTCACCGGAAGGGCGCCGCTGACCCCGATCCAGCGGGCCTTCTTCCAGCACCACACCGAGGCCCCGCAGCACAGCACCATGTCCGTGCTGGCCGAGCTGCGGGAGCTCCCCGACGAGGCGCACCTGCGCACCGCGCTGGACGCGCTGCTCACCCACCACGACGCGCTGCGCACCCGGTTCCGCACCGTCTACGGCCGCTGGCAGCAGGAGATCGCCGCCCCCGGCGACGCCTGGCCGCTGGAGCGGCTGGACCTCGCCCTGGAGGCCGACCCGGAGGGCGCGCTGCTGGCCGCCGCCACCGCCGCCCAGGCCGGCTTCGACCTGGCCGAGGGCCCGCTGGTGAAGGCCGTGCTCGCCGACCTCGGCGGCACCGCCGGCGCCCGGCTCTTCCTGACCGCCCACCACCTGGTCGTCGACGCGGTCTCCTGGCAGATCCTGCTGGGCGACCTGGAGACCGCCTACCGGCAGGCCGCCGCGGGGCGCCCGGTCGACCTCGGCCCGCGCGGCACCTCCTTCCCGGACTGGTCCCGGCGGCTGTCCGAGCACACCGCGGTCGGCGGCTTCGACGAGGAGCTCGACCACTGGTTCGCGGCCGGCCGCGCGGCCGCCGCGCCGCTGCCCGCCGACGCCGACGGCACCCCGACCGTGGCCACCGCGGCCGCCGTCCGGGCCGCCCTCGACGCCGGGACCACAGACGCGCTGCTGCGCGAGGTCCCGGCCGTCTACCGCACCCAGGTCAACGACGTGCTGCTGACCGCGCTCGCCCGGGTCCTCGCCGACTGGACCGGCGGCTCCGCCGTCCTGGTCGACCTGGAGGGCCACGGCCGCGAGGAGATCTTCGACGACGTCGACCTGAGCCGCACCACCGGCTGGTTCACCAGCTCCTTCCCGGTCGCCCTGGACACCGACGCCGGCGCCGACTGGGGCGCCCGCCTGCGGTCCGTCAAGGAGCAGCTGCGCAGCCTCCCGCAGCGCGGCATCGGCTACGGCGCGCTGCGCCACCTCAGCCCCGCCGGCGCGCCCGGGGAGCTGCTCGCCGAGGGGGCCCGCGCCCAGGTCGGCTTCAACTACCTCGGCCGGGTCGTCGACGGCCACGACGGCGCCCTGCTGCGGGACGTGCGGCTCGGCTACGGCGCCGAGCAGTCGCCCGCGGAGCTGCTGGAGTACCCGCTCGACATCGTCGCGTACGTGCGCGACGGCGAGCTGGGCTTCGAGCTGTTCCACTCCACCGCCACCCACACCACGGAGACCGTCCAGCGGGTCGCCGACCAGCTGGTGGCGGCCCTGCGCGGGATCGTCGCGCACTGCCGGGAGGCCGGTGCCACCGCCTCCGGCGCGACCCCCTCGGACTTCCCGCTCGCCCGGGTCGACCAGCCGCTGCTGGACGAGCTCGGCCGCGCCGGCCGGATCGCCGACCTCTACCCGGCCACGCCGATGCAGCACGGCCTGCTGTTCCACAGCCTCACCGAGGAGGGCGAGGGCGTCTACCTCGGCCAGCTGTCCTTCCTGCTGGAGGGCGGCGTGGACCCGGACGCCTTCGCCGAGGCCTGGCAGCGCCTCGCCGACCGCACCCCGATGCTGCGCACCGCCTTCGCCCGGGTGGACACCGACCAGCCGCTGCAGGTCGTCCGGGAGAAGGTCACCGTGCCCGTCGAGCGGCTGGACTGGCGGGACCTGCCCGCCGCCGAGCGCGAGGAGCGGCTCGCCCGCCACCTCGCCGAGGACCGCACCCGCGGCATCGACCTGGCCGCCGCGCCGCTGATGCGGCTGGCCCTGATCGACGAGCCGGACGGCGCCCTGCGGGTCGTCTGGACCTCGCACCACCTGCTGCTGGACGGCTGGAGCAGCGCCGAGCTGGTCTCCGAGGTGGTCGACGACTACCTGCGGCTGACCGGCCACGACCGGCCCGCCCCGGCCGCCCGCCGCCCGTTCCGCGACTACGTCGCCTGGCTCGGCGAGCAGGACCTCGGCGACGCCGAACGCTACTGGCGCGGGCTGCTGGACGGCTTCACCGCCCCGACCGCGCTGCCCGCCGACCGCACCGGCGAGGAGGCGGCCCGCCAGGGCAGCGAGGCGACCAGCGTCTTCCAGCTGGACCGGGCCACCACCGAGCGCCTCGCCGAGGTCGCCCGGCGCCACCGCCTCACCACCAACACGCTCGCCCAGGGCGCCTGGGCCCTGCTGCTCTCGCGCTACTCGGGCGAACGGGAGGTCTGCTTCGGCTCGGCCGTCTCCGGCCGCCCCGCGGACCTGCCCGACGTCGAGTCGATGATCGGCCTGTTCATCAACAACCTGCCGGTGCGGGTGGAGGTCAGGCCCGAGCAGCCCGTCCTCGACTGGCTGGGCGACCTCCAGCGCGGTCAGGTCCAGGCCCGCAGCCACGAGTACGTGTCGCTGGCGCAGATCCGCGGCTGGACCGGACTGCCCGCCGGCGTCGACCTGTTCGACAGCTACGTGGTCGTCGAGAACTACCCCTTCGACGGCGAGATGGGCTCCGACCAGGGCATCGGCATCCGTGACGTGCGCTCGCAGGAGCCCACCAGCTACGCGATGGTGCTGGCGGTCTTCGCGGGCGAGCGGCTCTCCTTCCGGCTCGCCTACGACCCGGGGCTCTTCGACGCGGACACCGCCGACCGGGTCACCGGAGACCTGCGGGCCCTGCTGGAGGACCTCGCGGCCGAGCCCGGGCGCACCCTGGCCGAGCTGCCCGCGCTCGCCCCCGCCCACCGGGAGCTGCTGGTCACCGGGTACAACGCCACCGAGACCGCGCTGACCGACGACGCCCTGGTGCCCGGGCGGTTCGCCCGCCGGGCCGCGCAGACCCCGCAGGCCGTCGCGCTGGTCCACGACGGCGAGCGGCTCACCTTCGCCGAGCTGGACGAGCGGGCCAACCGGCTCGCCCACCACCTCGCCGACCGGGGCGTCGGCCCCGAGGTGCCGGTCGCGGTCTGCCTGCGGCGCGGGACCGGCCTGATCACCGCGCTGCTCGCGGTGCTCAAGGCGGGCGGCGTGTACACCCCGCTGGACCCGGCCGCCCCGGCCGAGCGGCTGCGGCTGCTGGTCGAGGACGTCCGCCCCCGGGTGGTGATCGCCGACGAGGCGACCGGCGCCCTGCTGACGCTGCCCGCGGACGTCGACCTGCTCGCCCCGGACCGGGAGCGGGACGCGATCGCCGCCCGGCCGGCCACCGCGCCCGAGGTGGCGCTCGCCCCCGAGCACGCCGCCTACGTCATCCACACCTCCGGCTCCACCGGCCGGCCCAAGGGCGTGCTGATCGAGCACGGCAGCCTGGCGAACCTGTTCGACAGCCACCTGCGGACGGTCTTCGAGCCGCTGCGCGAGGCCTGCGGCGGCCGGCAGGTCCGGGTCGCCCACCTGGCGCCCGCCTCCTTCGACGCCTCGTGGAACCCGGTCCTGTGGATGGTCGCCGGGCACGAGCTGCACCTGGTCGACGACGAGGTCCGGCGCGACGCGCACGCCCTGGTCGCGTACCGCGCCGAGCAGCGGATCGACTTCCTGCAGACCACCCCGTCCTGGTTCCGCCAGCTGGACGACGCCGGACTGCTCGACGACGGCGCCCACCCGCTGCGCGGCGCCGCGCTCGGCGGCGAGGCGATCGGCCAGGCCCAGTGGGACCGGCTGCGGGCCCGCACCGGCCTGCTCGCCTACAACTTCTACGGGCCCACCGAGGCCACTGTGGACGCGCTGGTCTGCCGGATCACCGACAGCCCCCGACCGGTCCTCGGCCTGCCGGTCCAGAACGTCCGGGCCTACGTCCTCGACCCCGAGCGCAACCTCGCCCCGGTCGGCGCGCCCGGCGAGCTGTACCTGGCCGGCGACGGCCTGGCCCGCGGCTACCTGGGCCGGCCCGACCTGACCGAACGGGCCTTCCTGGCCGCCCCGTTCGACCCGAAGGAGCGCCTGTACCGCACCGGGGACCGGGTCCGCCGGCTCTCCGACGGCCGGCTGGAGTTCCTCGGCCGGCTCGATGACCAGGTCAAGCTGCGCGGCTACCGGATCGAGCCGGGCGAGATCACCGCGGCCCTGGACGAGCACCCGGGCGTCGCCGAGTCGGTGGTCCTGGTCCGCGGCGAGGCCGAGCACGCCCGCCTGGTCGCCTACCTGCGCCCCGCCGCGGGCGGCCTGCCCGGCGGCGCCGAACTGGCCGGCTACCTCGCGGAGCGGCTCCCCGCCCACCTGGTGCCGGCCGCCTACACCGAGGTGGCGGAGTTCCCGCTCACCCGGCACGGCAAGATCGACCGGGCCGCGCTGCCCGACCCGGAGGAGACGGCCGTCGAGGCCGCCGAGGAGTGGGTGGAGCCGCGCGACGGGACGGAACGGCTGATCGCCGGGATCTGGGCCGAGACCCTGCACGTCGAGCGGGTCGGCGCGCACGACAGCTTCTTCGCCCTCGGCGGGCAGTCCCTGACCAGTGTCCAGGCGATCACCAGGATCAAGCAGACCTTCGGTGTCCGGATCGCGTTCCGCAGCCTCCTCGAGAACCCCACCGTGGCCGCGGTCGCCCGGCTGGTCGAGGACGCGCTGCTGGAGGAACTCGAGCGAGAGGCCGCGCGCCAGTCGGCGCCCGCGGCGGAGTGAGGGACGACGACCATGAGTGAAGTCCGGACGACCACGTCCCGGGAGGACCGCATCGCGGCCCTGCCCGAACACCTCAGGGCCCTGCTGCGGGACCGGCTGGCGGGCGCCGAGGCGCCCGCCCCGGAGGCGGCCGCGCCCACCGCGCTGCGCACCGTCGAGCGCGGCCGCCCGCTGCCGATGTCCTTCGCCCAGCAGCGGATGTGGTTCCTCTACGAGTTCGACCCGCTGGCGGTCGGTTACAACTCCTCGTTCGCGCTGCGGCTGCGGGGCGAGCTCGACCACGCCGCGCTGCGCCGTGCGCTGGCCGCGGTCGTCGACCGGCACGAGGCGCTGCGCACCACCTACGACCAGGTGGACGGCGTCCCCGTGCAGGTCCCGCACCCGTCGGTGGACATCCCGCTGCCGGTCGTGGAGGCCGTCGGCGGGAGCGCCGAGGACCGCGAGGAGGAGCTGCTGCGGCTGGTCCGCGAGGAGGCGGTGCGGCCCTTCGACCTGCGCACCGGCCCGGTGCTGCGGACCCTGCTGGTGCGGCTCTCCGAGCGCGAGCACGTCCTCGTGCTGAGCATCCACCACATCGCCCACGACGGCTGGTCGCTGTCGATCGTCACCCGGGAGCTCGGCCAGTACTACGCGGCCGCGCTCCAGGGCCGCGAGCCGGACCTCCCGGCGCCCGGGCCGCAGTACGCGGACTACTCGGTGTGGCAGCGCGAGCGGCTCTCCGACGGGCGGCTCGACGAGCAGGTCGACTACTGGCGCGAGCAGCTCGCCGGCGTGCCGGTGCTGGAGCTGCCGACCGACCGGCAGCGCCCCGCGGTGCCCACCGGCGCCGGCGCCTTCCACGAGTTCACCGTCCCGGCCCGGACGCTCGCCGGGCTGCGCGAGCTCACCGAGGCCTCCGCGGCGACGCTCTTCATGACGCTCACCGCCGCCACCCAGCTGCTGCTGGCCCGGCTCTCCCGGCAGGAGGACGTCGCCGTCGGAACGCCGGTGGCCGGGCGCGACGAGCCCGAGCTGGCGGACCTGGTCGGGCTCTTCCTGAACACCCTGGTGCTCCGCGCCCGGCCCGAACCCGACCTGAGCTTCCGGGAGTTCCTGGGCCGGGTCCGGGACACCGTGCTGGCCGGCTTCGACCACGCCGAGGTCCCGTTCGAGCGGGTGGTGGACGCCGTCCAGCCCGAGCGCGACCCCAGCCGGATGCCGCTCGCCCAGGTGCTCGTCGTCCTGCAGAACGCCCCCGAGGCGCGGCTCGACCTGCCCGGGCTGACCATGGAGCAGCTCGCCCTGCCGCAGGCCAGCACCGGCTTCGACCTGGTGGTGGCCTTCGAGGAGCGGCCCGACGGCAGCCTCTGGTCGGCCCTGGAGTACAGCACCGACCTGTACGACGAGGCGACGGTGCGCCGGTTCGCCGGCCACCTCACCACCCTGCTCGGCTCGATCGCGGCCGACCCCGACCGGGCGATCGGCGCGCTCGACCTGCTGAGCCCGAAGGAGCACCACCGGCTCACCGTGGACTGGGCCCGCAACCCGGTGGCGTTCCCGGAGCAGGAGCCGGTGCACCTGCTGGTCGCCAGGCGGGCCGCCGAGCGGCCCGACGACCTCGCGGTGGTGCGCGGCGAGGAGCGCCTCAGCTACGCCGAACTCGACCGGATGGCAGGCCTGCTGGCCGGGGTGCTGCGCGAGCGCGGCACCCGCCCCGGCGACGTGGTCGGCATCTGCTGCGAGCGCGGGCCCGCGCAGGTGGCCGCCACCCTCGCGGTGCTCCGGGCCGGGGCGGCCTTCCTGCCGCTCAACCCGCGCTTCCCGGCCGCCCGCCGGGAGCTGATGCTGGGGGAGACCGGCGCCCGGTTCGTCCTCACCCAGCGCTCGCTGGCCGCCGCGCCGGGCGAGTCCGCCGCCGAACCGCTGGTCCTGGAGGACCTGCGGCCGCTGCTGGAGGCGCACACCGGGGAGGTGCCCGAGGGCCTGGCGGTGGAGCCGGACGCGCTCGCCTACGTCGTCTACACCTCCGGCTCCACCGGCACGCCCAAGGGCGTGCTGCTGGGCCACGGCGGCCTGACCAACATGATCAACGCCTCCCGGCTGATCGTCGGCACCGGCCCCGCCCACACCGTCTGCCAGCTCTCCTCGCCGAGCTTCGACGGCGCGGTCTGGGAGACCTTCCTCGCCCTGGTGTCCGGTGCGGCGCTCGCCGTCCCGGCGAACGAGTCCGAGGCGCTCGGCACCGAGCAGCTGCGCGCCATGGCGGCGGGCCGGCCCACCGTGCTCGGACTGCCGCCGGCGGCGCTCGCCGCCGTCGACCCGCAGGCGCTGCCGGCCGGCTCGGTGGTGCTCGCGGTCGGCGACCGCTGCCCCGTCGGCCTGGCCCGCAGGTGGTCGCGGGTGCACCGGTTCATCAACGGCTACGGCCCGACCGAGAACACCGTCGGCGCCACCATGTTCGAGGTCGGCGCCGAGGAGGGCGGCGACCGGCTGTCCATCGGGCGGCCGCTGCCCAACACCGAGGTGTACCTGCTGGACGGGCAGGGCAACCCGGTGCCGCCCACCGTCACCGGTGAGATCCACCTCGGCGGCCGCGGCGTCGCCCAGGGCTACCTGGGCCGCCCCGAGCTGACCCGCCGGAGGTTCGTCCCGCACCCCTTCGACGAGGACCCGAAGGCCCGGCTCTACCGCACCGGCGACCTCGCCGCCTGGCTGCCGGACGGGCGGATCGACTTCCGCGGCCGCGCCGACGACCAGGTCAAGATCCGCGGCTTCCGGGTCGAACCCGGCGAGATCGAGGCCGCCATGCAGCGCCACCCGGCCGTCGCCGAGGCCGCCGTGGTGGTCCGCGAGAGCGACCGCGGCAAGCAGCTCGTCGGCTACCTGGTCGCCGCGGACGGCCACGAGCCGGGCGGGGCCGTCCGCGAGCTCCGCGAGGCCCTCACCGAGGAGCTGCCCGCCTTCATGGTGCCGGCCGCGCTCGTCCCGCTGGACGCGCTGCCGCTCACCGTCAACGGCAAGGTCGACCGGGACGCCCTCCCGGACGCCCGGGAGGCGCTGGCCCGGGCCGTCACCCCGCCCGACGGCCCGGTGGAGACCGCGCTGGCCGAAGTGTTCCGTTCGGTGCTGGGCGTCCAGGAGGTCGGCGCGCAGGACGACTTCTTCCTGCTCGGCGGGGACTCCATCCTCTCCACCCAGGTGGTCGCCCGGGCCCGCGAGGCGGGCCTGCACTTCACCGCCCGGGACCTCTTCCAGCACAAGACCGTGGCCGCACTGGCCAGGGTGGCCGGCACGGGGGAGGACGAGCCGGAGGAGGCGGACCCGTACCGCACCGGCCCCGTCCCGCTGACCGCCGTCCAGCAGTGGTTCTTCGACCACCACACCGTCAACCCGGACCACTTCAACCAGTCCGTGCTGTTCGAGCTGGTCCCGGGCGCCGACCTCGCGGCGGTGCGCGCGGCCCTGGCCGGGCTGGTCGACCGGCACGACGTGCTGCGCGCCCGCTACACCCGCGACGACGCGGGGCGGTGGTCCCAGGAGGTCGCCGAGGTCGCCGAGGAGTCCGACGGCCACTGGGGGTTCGAACCGCTCGACCTCGCCGGCGCGGACGACGCCACGGTGCGGGAGCGGACCGCCGCGGCCTTCGGGCGGGCCCAGCGCGGCCTGCGGCTGGCCGACGGCCCGCTGCTGCGCGCCGTCCTCGCCGACCTCGGACCGGACCGCCCGGCCCGGCTCTTCCTCACCGCGCACCACCTGGTGGTGGACGGCGTCTCCTGGCGCATCCTGCTGGACGACCTGCGCGCCGGCTACGCCGAGCTGGCGGCCGGCCGGCCGCTGCGCCCCGCCCCGCGCTCCACCTCCTTCGGGCAGTGGTCGCGCCGGCTGCGCGAGCACGCCCTGGCCGGCGGCTTCGACGACGAGCTGGCGCACTGGCGGGCCCTGCCCGCGCCCGTCGGCGAGCCGGCCGCGGCCGGCCGCTTCGGTGACCGGCGCACCGTGCGGCGCACCCTGGGAGAGGAGGAGACCGAGGCGCTGCTGCGCCGGGTGCCCGGGGTGCTGCGCGCCCAGGTGCACGAGGTGCTGCTGACCGCACTGGCCCGGGCGCTCGCCGTCCGCGGGTACGCCGAGGAGGGCGGCACCGTGGTCGACCTGGAGGGCCACGGCCGCGAGGAGATCCTGGACGGGGTCGACCTGTCCCGCACCGTCGGCTGGTTCACCACCATCTACCCGGTGCTGCTGGACGCGCCCGCGGACCTCGCACCGGCCGCCGCGGTCCGGGTCGTCAAGCGCCGGCTGCGGGCCGTCCCGCGCCGCGGCCTCGGCCACGGCGTCCTCGGGCTGGTGGCCGCCGGCGGCCGCGAGGACCTGCGGGTCCCCGCGTCGCGGGCGCGGATCGGCTTCAACTACCTCGGCCAGTGGGACAACCAGCTGCCCGAGGGGGACCGCCTGGTGCTGCGCCACCTGGACCACGGCGGCGGCGACCACGAGCCGGACGAGACCCGCACCTACGAGCTGGACGTCGCGGCCGCCGTGGAGGGCGGCCGGATGGAGCTGTCCTGCGTGCACGCGGGCGGCCGGTTCGACGACGCCTCGGTGACCGCCCTGCTCGGGGCGATGCACGAGGCGCTCGCCGAGATCGTCCGGGCCTGCGGATGACCGGCCGCCGCGGCACCGGCCGCGCCGCCGCCCACCGCCGCACCCGTCGACCCGGGGAGGGGAACCGGTGAACGACCAACCCTGGCTGGTGGTCCCCCGGCCGCGCCCGGAGGCCACCCGGCGGCTGGTCTGCCTGCCGCACGCCGGCGGCAGCGCCGGGTTCTACCGGCCGTGGGCCAACCACCTGTCGGCCACCGTCGAGCTCCAGCTCGTCCAGTACCCGGGGCGCGAGGAGCGGGTCGAGGACCCGTTCGTCGACGACGCGGCCACCCTGGTGGAGCAGTTGACGCGGGCCCTGCTGGAGACCGACCGCCCGGGCGTAGAGACGGTGGTCTTCGGGCACAGCATGGGCGCGCTGCTCGCCTACGAGACGGTGCTCTCGCTGCAGGCCCACGGGCTGCCGGTGGCCCGGCTGGTGCTCTCCGGCTACCCGCCGCCGCCGCAGACGGCGGGCGGGCCGGCGGCCCCGGTCGGCCCGAGGAGCGACGAGGACCTGCTGCGGACGGTGGCCGGCCACGGCGGCACCCAGATGTCGATCTTCGACGACCCGGACATCCGGGAGATGGTGCTGCCGATCCTGCGCAACGACTACCTCCTGATCGACTCCTACCGCTCGGCCGGGCCCCGCCCGGTCGAGTGCGGGATCGTGGTCCTCACCGGGGACTCCGACGTCACCGTGACCCCGGAACGGGCCCGCGGCTGGGAGGCGCTGGCCGGCAAGGAGTTCGCCTGCCACGTGCTGCCCGGCGGGCACTTCTACCTGACCGCGCAACGGGCCCGGGTCATCTCCCTGCTGCACGACCACCTGCTGGACCGCGGCTGAGCCGGCCGCCTGCTGCACGACCACCTGCTGGACCGCGGCTGAGCCGGCCGCGACCCGCCCCCGCCGAATTCCGCGCGTTCCGCGGGATCCGGCGAGTTCGCCGACGGATGGCACCCGGCACTATCGGGTCGCCATCCGTTCGGCATGCCCGGAATACCCCCGCGAAGGCCGGGGCGCGCTGGAGTGCGTGTTTCCGCTGAGGCTTAAAAGCCTGTTTCCGGCGGCTCCGCTGCCGGAGGATTTCGAGCCATGGGACAGCCCGGGGCTCCGGGTTGAACGACCGGCTGAGAGGGTCAGGAATGCTTGGCAACGTCGTCATCGTCGGCGGTGGGACATCCGGTTGGATGACCGCCTCGTACCTGCGCGCCGCATTCGGCGATCGGATTTCCGTCACGCTGGTGGAATCCAAGCGAATCAAGACCATCGGGGTCGGTGAGGCGACCTTCAGTACCGTCCGGCATTTCTTCAACTACCTGGGCCTGCCCGAGCACGTGTGGATGCCCAAGTGCAATGCCACCTACAAGCTCGGCATCCGATTCGAGAACTGGCGGCGCAAGGGCCACTACTTCTACCACCCCTTCGAGCGCCTCCGGGTCGTCGACGGCCTGCCGCTCACCGACTGGTGGCTGAACAGCCGCTCCGGCGACCGCTTCGACCAGGACGTGTTCCTGATGGCCGCGATCTGCGACGCCGAGCGGTCCCCGCGCCACCTGGACGGCACCCTCTTCGAGCAGGAGTTCAAGGAGGGCGCCGACACGGCCGACCGCAACACGCTCACTGAGCAGGACACCCAGTTCCCGTACGCCTACCAGTTCGACGCCTCGCTGCTCGCCGACTACCTCTCCGAGTACGCCACCGAGCGCGGCGCCCGGCACATCGAGGACGACGTCGTCGAGGTCGTCCAGGACGAGCGCGGCTGGATCAGCGGCGTGCGCACCAAGGAGCACGGCCTGCTCGAGGGCGACCTGTTCATCGACTGCACCGGCTTCCGCGGCCTGCTGATCAACCAGACCCTCGAGGAGCCCTTCGACTCCTTCCAGGACACCCTGCCCAACAACCGCGCGGTGGCGCTGCGCGTCCCGGTCGACATGGAGAAGCGGGGCCTGCGCCCCTGCACCACCGCGACCGCCTCGGACGCCGGCTGGATCTGGACCATCCCGCTGTTCGGCCGCATCGGCACCGGCTACGTCTACTCCGACGAGTACACGACGCCCGAGGAGGCCGAGGCCACCCTGCGCGCCCACGTCGGCCCGGACGCGGAGGCCCTGGAGGCCAACCACATCCGGATGCGGATCGGCCGCACCCGCAACGCCTGGGTCAACAACTGCGTCGCCATCGGCCTGTCCAGCGGCTTCGTCGAGCCCCTCGAGTCGACCGGCATCTTCTTCATCCAGCAGGGCATCGAGGAGCTGGTCAAGCACTTCCCGGACGCCGACTGGAACCCGGCGCTGCGCCGCTCCTACAACCGCACGGTGGGCAACACCATCGACGGCGTGCGGGAGTTCCTCGTCCTGCACTACAAGGCCGCGGCCCGCGCCGACAACGCCTACTGGCGGGACGCCAAGACCCGCGTGATGCCCGACGGCCTGGCCGAGCGGATCGAACTGTGGCAGGCCAAGCCGCCGACGGAGAACACCATCTACCCGCACTACCACGGGTTCGAGTCCTACTCGTACCTGGCGATGCTGCTCGGCCTCGGCGGCGTGGAGCTCAAGGCCCCGCCGTCCGTCGCCCTGCAGGACTCCACCCGGGCGGAGAAGGAGTTCCAGCTCCTGCGCGACCAGTCCGCCGAGCTCGTGAAGCGCCTGCCCAGCCAGTACGAGTACCTCGCCCAGATGCACTGACCCGCCGGAGCCCCGAGGAAGGAGGCACCATGGACAGTCTTCCGTACGTACCGGCCGCGGTGACGCTCGCTCTGCTCGTCCCCGCGGCACTGCTCGGACGCCGGCTGGCCAAGCTGTTGCGGCAGCCTGAGATCGTCGGCGAGATCATGGCCTGCCTCCTGCTCGGCGCGCTGCTGGCGAGTCAGTGGGACTGGAAGCCGGCCGGCATGGACGGCGGCGCCGTCCTGGAGAAGGCGGGCCACCTCGGCCTCGCGCTCTTCCTGGTCGGCGCCGTCCACGAGATCAGGGCCGGCGGCAGCCGGCTCGGCGGCCGGACCATCGCGCTGACCGCCGCCGGCTCCCTGCTGCTGCCGCTGGGCTGCGGCGTGGCGTTCGCCGCCTGGGTGCTGGCTGACGGCTCGCCGGCCCTGCGCGGCGACGCCCCGGCCGGGGTCCTGGTCCTGATGCTGGCGATCGCCCTCGCCGTCACCGCCGTCCCGGTGCTCGCCGGCATCCTGGACGACCGCGGCATGCTGAACACCGCGATCGGCCGGCTCTGCATGGCGGTCGCGGTCTCCATCGACGCCGTCACCTGGTCGATGCTGGCGATCGCGGTCGGCCTGGCGCACGGCGGCGGGAGGATCACCCCGTACGCGGTGTTCGCCGTCGGCCTGCTGGTCGCCTGGGCGATCCGGCGGGCGGGCGCCGCACCGGTGCCCCGGGCCTGGGCCGAGCGGGTCCCGGTCGCGGTGCCGATCGGGCTGACCGCCGCCGCGGCCGTCGCCGCCGCGCTGACCACCTCGCGGCTGGGCCTGACCGACGTGCTCGGCGCCGTGCTGGTCGCCCTCGCCCTGCCGGGCGACGACGGCGCCGGCCCGTGGACCAGGGCCGCGCACACCGTCGGCGGCTGGGGGCGGCTCGCGCTGCCGCTGCTGTTCACGGTGACCGGCATGGGCCTCGCCTCGGCGCCGCTCAGCGTCTTCTCCTGGCAGGCCGTCCTGCTCTCGGTGGTGCTCGCGATCCTCGGCAAGCTGGTCGGCAGCTACGCCGGTGCGCGGGCGGCCGGCCGGCCCCCGGTCGAGTGCATGAAGATCGCGGTGTTCCTCAACGCCCGCGGCCTGACCGAACTCGCCGTCCTGCAGGCCGGCTACCAGGCCGGGATCCTCACCCCCGCGCTGTTCCTCGCGCTCGTGGTGATGGCCCTGTTCACGACGGCGCTCAGCGGCCCGCTGCTGTGGGCCATCGACCGGTTCACGGCGCCCGAGGCCGCCCCCCGGACCGCGGAGCCGGCCGTCCCCTACCCCGTCGAGCGGTGAGCCACGTGGAACTCGTCACCTCAACCCCCTCCGACTTCCGGACCTTCATGTCCGGCTTCCCGAGCGGCGTCTCCGTCGTCACCTCGCTGGACGACGCCTCGCGCCCGTGGGGCATGACCTGCTCCGCGCTGTGCAGCGTCACCGTCGACCCGCCCACGCTGCTGGTCGGCATGCGGGCCGAGAGCCCGACCCTGCGGGCCGTGCTGCGCAGCGGCGCCTTCGCGGTGAACCTGCTGCACGCCGACGGCCGCGGCACCGCCGAACTGTTCGCCTCCGGCGACCCGGACCGCTTCGACGCCACCCCCTGGCGGCTGCCGCCCGGCGCGGGCGGACCCCACCTGGTGCGCGACGCCCACGCGGTGGCCGACTGCCGGGTCAGCCAGCTGGTGCCCGTGGGCGGCCAGCGGATGGTCTTCGGCGAGGTCGTCCGGATCACCGAACTCAGCGACGCGCCGCCGCCGCTGCTCTACGGGAGGCGACAGTTCAGCACCTGGACCGCCTGACCAGAGGGTTCCCACCCGACCCCCGAGAACACCGTTGTGGAGGAGAGATGACAGCTCAACCCACTGACGCGGACACCCCCCGGCGCGCACCCGCCCGCGACCAGGGCATCCAGCGCCACAGCGCGATGCCGGTCCGGAAGTACCGGCCCTACGAGGCGGTCGGCCTGCCCGACCGGACCTGGCCGGGACGCCGCGCGGAGCGCGCCCCGCTGTGGTGCAGCGTCGACCTGCGGGACGGCAACCAGGCCCTGACCGACCCCATGGACACCACCCGCAAGCGGCGGATGTTCGACCTGCTGGTCGGGATGGGGTTCAAGGAGATCGAGGTCGGCTTCCCCACCTCCTCCCAGGACGACCACGCCTTCCTGCGCCACCTCGTGGACACCGACGCCATCCCGGAGGACGTCGTCGTCCAGGTGATGACGCCGATCCGCGGCGACTTCATCGAACGCACCGTCAAGGCCCTGGAGGGCGTCCCCCGCGCCGTCCTGCAGATCTTCAACCCCACCTCGGAGGCCCAGCGCCGGCTGGTCTTCCGCAAGGACCGCGCGCAGATCACCGCGATGGCCCTGGACGGCGCCGAACAGGCCCTCAAACTCCAGGACTCCATCCCCGGCACCGAGATCTACCTGCAGTACGCGCCCGAGTCCTACACCCAGACCGAGCCCGACTACGCGCTCGAACTCTGCAACGCCGTCCTCGACTTCTGGGCCCCGCGGGCCGCGCACACGCTGCGGATCAACCTGCCCTCCACCGTCGAGGTCTTCCCGCCGCAGGAGTTCGCCGACCGGATCGAGTACACCCACCGCAACCTGCTCCACCGCGAGCGCACCATCCTCTCCGTGCACCCCCACAACGACCGCGGCAGCGGCGTGTCCGCCGCCGAACTCGCCGTGCTGGCCGGGGCCGACCGGGTCGAGGGCACCCTGTTCGGCAACGGCGAGCGCTCCGGCAACGTCTGCCTGGTCACCCTGGCCATGAACCTGTTCTCGCAGGGCGTCGACCCGATGCTCGACCTGCGCGACATCGACGGCGTCCGCCGGATCGTCGAGAGCTGCAACCAGATGCCCGTCCACGCCCGCCACCCGTGGGCCGGCGACTTCGTCTACACCTCCTTCGCCGGCTCCCACCAGGACGCCATCGCCAAGGGCCTGCGCGCCCGCGAGGAGTCCGGCCAGGACACCTGGGACGTGCCCTACCTGCCGATCGACCCGCGCGACATCGGCCGCGACTACCAGGCGCTGATCCGGATCAACACCCAGTCCGGCAAGGGCGGCATCGCCCACCTGCTGCGCACCGAGTACGGCATCGAACTGCCGCGCCGCCTCCAGATCGACTTCGCCTCCGAGATGCAGGCGGTCTGCGAGGAGATCGGCGGCGAGATCACCGGCGACCAGCTGTGGAGCCACTTCGTCGAGCGGTACGTGGCGCTCGGCACCGAGGCGGTGCCCGGCCTGCCCCGGCCCGAGCCGCTGGCGGCGGAGCCTGGCGGCGCCCGCTGGACGGAGGCGGCCGCCGCGGCCGTCGCCGGGTACGGGCTGGACGCCGTCGTCCAGGGGCTCACCGTGGACCGGGCCGGCGCACCGCTGAACGCCGTCACCGCCGCCTTCGAGATCGTCGTGGACTCCCGCTCCCACTGGGGGGTCGGCATCGCCGACGAGGAGGGCGAGGCCGTCGGCCGGGCCGTCCGCGCCGCCGCCCTGCGGGCGCTGCTGGAGACCGAGCCGGCCGGCGTGTCCGGAGCCCGCTAGCGAGGCCGCCGAGGGCGGGGGAGGGAGGGGGCGCAGATGCCCTGGAACACCTTGATCGACGTGGCGCGGGAGGACGTGCTCCCGCTCACCGCCCAGATCCGGGACGGCATCAAGCGGGAGATCGCCGAGGGGGCGCTGCACCCCGGCACCCGGCTGCCGTCGAGCCGTCAGCTCGCCGAGGACCTGCGGGTGTCCCGCAGCGTCGTCGTCGAGGCCTACGGGCAGCTGGTGGCCGGCGGCTACCTGGAGGCCACCCGGGGCTCGGGCACCCGGGTCGCCGCCCACCTGGACCGCGGCACCCGGCCGCCGACCCTGCTGAGCGACGCCCGCCCCGCCCCGGTGGTCCGCTGGGACCTGCGGGCCGGCGGCGCCGACGCCTCCGCCTTCCCGCAGCGCGAGTGGCTCGCCGCCTACCAGCGGGCGGCGCGCCGGCTCGGCCCGCGCGACCTCGGCTACCCGCCGGTGTCCGGCGTCCCGGCGCTGCGCGCCGAACTCGCCCGCTACCTCGGGCGGGCCCGCGGCGTGCACACCACCCCGGAGCACGTGATGGTGGTCTCCGGGTTCGCCCAGACGCTCGGCCTGGTCTGCGCCACGCTGCCGCGCACCGGCCTGGCCGCCCTCGCGGTCGAGGACCCGTGCCACCCGCAGCAGCGCCAGTTCATCGTCGAGTCGGGCCTGGACTGCCCCTCCGTCCCGGTCGACGAGCACGGCATCGACGTGGCCGCCCTGGCCCGCACCGGCGCCCGGGCCGTCCTGGTCACCCCCGCCCACCAGTTCCCCACCGGTGCCGTGCTCAGCGCCGAGCGGCGGGCCGCGCTGGTGCGCTGGGCCGAGGACGTGGACGGCTGGATCATCGAGGACGACTACGACGGCGACCTCTGGCTGGACCACGGGCGCCGGCCCACCGCGCTGCAGCGGCTCGCCCCGACCCGGGTGCTCTACGCGGGCACCGCGAGCAAGTCGCTGGCCCCCGGGATGCGGCTGGGCTGGCTGGTCGCCCCGCCCCGGCTGCGCCGCCGGCTGGAGGAGGTCCGGGCCCAACGCGACCTGGGATGCGACGTGTTCACCCAGCACGCGTTCGCCGAGGTGCTCGACAGCGGAGAGCTCGACCGGCACCTGCGGCGCCAGCGGGAGCGGCTGCGGGCCCGCCGGGAGGTCTTCCACGAGGCCGTCCGGCGCCGGCTGCCCGGCGCCCGGATCACCGGAGCCTTCGCCGGCCTGCACGCCTACGTCCAGCTCCCGCCGCGGGTGGACGAGGCCGCGCTGGTCGCCCGGGCGCTGCGCCGCTCGGTCCTGGTGCGCGGCGCCCGCAGCTACCACCACCGCTCCTGGCAGGCCGGCCCCGCCCTGGTCGTGGGCTACGCCGGGGTGCCCCGCAGCGGGGTCGCCGAGGCGGTGCGGGAGCTGGGCGAGGCCTACGCGCAGGCGGCGGCCGACGGCTGCCTGCGCAGCGCGTAGGGCCCGCCCGGCTCCACGGGGACCGGGCACGACGGACGACGGAGAGTGAGGAGGACCCGATGGTGACGACGAGCCCGGGCGGCGCGCCCGCCCCGCTCGCGGTCCGCGCCGCGGCCTGGCACCTGCCGGAGCACCGGGTGCCGGTCGGCGAGCTGGCCGAACGCGAGGGCCTGGACCGCGAGCGCAGAACCGTCCTCGCCGGCCTCGGGATCGACACGGTGGCCGTCGACACGGGGCTCGGCGCCACCGCGATGGCCGAACGGGCCTGCCGCGGCGCGCTCGCCCGCGCCGGTGTCGCCGCGCAGGACCTGGGCGCCCTGGTCGTCGTCGAGTCCCGCGCGCCCGAGACGCTGATCAGCTCCGAGGTCACCAGGCTGCAGGCCCGGCTGGGCGCCGACCGGGCCCTCGCCTTCGGCGTCGGCGGCCTCGGCTGCGTCTCGCTCGGGCCGGCCCTGCTGGCCGCCCGGGGCCTGCTCGCCGCCGACCCGGACCTGCACCACGTGCTGGTCGCCCACGCCTCCACCCCGGCCACCCCCGGCCGCTACCGGCACCCCGTCACCGTCAACGGCGACGCCGGCCAGGCCCTGCTGCTCGCCCGCACCGGTCCGGTCCGGATCCTCGACCTCGTCCAGGAGACCAACGGGGCCCACTGGGACCTCTTCCGGGTCGACTACCGGGACCGCCCCTGGGAGCAGTGGCGGGAGGAGTGCCGCGACCTGCCCGGCTACTCCTTCCGGCTCGCCGTCGAGACCAGGAACCGGCTCGCCGCGCTCCTGGCGGGCCTGCTGAAGCGGCACGGCCTCGACCGCGCCGACGTCGCGGGCTACGCCAGCCAGAACCTCTCCGCGGGCGGGCTGCGCTTCCTGGAGGAGTCGCTGGACGTCGAACTGCTGCCGGAGTGCCGGGAGAACCTGGCCCGCTACGGCCACCTCGGCCCGAACGACGTCCTCCTCAACCTCTGGACGGCGCTGGCGAACCGGCGGCTGGCCGAGGGCGACCGGGTCGTGCTGGTCAACGTCAGCCCGGTGGCGGCCTGGAACCTGCTGCTGGTGGAAATCGGACCCTGGGAGAGCACCGCGTGACCGACACCGCAATCGAGATACGGGAGTTCCTGACCGTCGCCCTGCGCCGGCCGGTGGAACCGGACGAGGACTACTTCGCCCTGGGCCTCGCGGACTCGCTGTTCGCCCTGGAGCTGGTGGTCTTCGTCGAGGAGCGGTTCGGGATCCGGATCGAGGTGGAGGACCTCGAACTGGACAACTTCCGCACCGCCGAACGGATCGCCGCGCTGGTCGCGGGCAAGCACGGCGGGCCCGCCGCGGGCGACGAGACGGGCGCCGGCCGTGCCGCCCGCGGCTAGCGGCGCCCGGCCGGCCGGCCCGGACGCACCGCGGCCCGCGGGCGCCCCGGGGCTCCCCGCGGCCGTGCCGGACGTCCCCGCGGCCGTCCCGGACGTCTCCGTGGTGGACGCCGCCGCCGACCTGGCCGCCGCGGTGCGCGAGGACGCCGGCCGCTGGGACGAGCGGGGCGCCCTGCCCGACGAGGCGGTCCGCGCGGTCGCCGCCGCCGGGCTGCTCGCACCCGACCTGCCGGCCCGCCACGGCGGAGCCGGCGCCACGCCCGTCCAGCTCGGCGAGGCGGTCGCGCACCTGGGCGGCGTCTGCGGCGCCCTGCGCGCGCTGCTCACCGTCCAGGGCATGACGGCGGCCGCCCTGCTGCGCTGGGGCAGCGCCGCCCAGCGCGAGCGCTGGCTGCCCGCCCTGGCCTCCGGCGAGCGGCTCGCCGGCTTCGCCGCCACCGAGCGGGAGGCGGGCAGCGCGCTCGCCGAGGTCGGCACCCGGATCGAGGACGACGGCGAGCAGCTGGTGGTCACCGGCGCCAAGCGGTGGGTGACCTTCGGGCAGAGCGCCGACCTCCTGCTGGTGCTCGGGCGCACCGCCGCCGGCCCGACCGCCGTCCTGGTGGAGGGCGACCGCGCCGGGATCGGCCGCGAGCCCGTCGCCGGCCAGCTCGGCCTGCGCGCCGCGCGGATCGCCCACCTCACCTTCGACCGGGTGCGGGTGCCGCGGGAGAACCTGGTGGCGCCGGCCGGGGCGGGCCTGACCCACACCGCGGCGGTGGCCCTGGACCACGGCCGCTTCACGGTGGCCTGGGGCTGCGTCGGCATGGCGGAGGCCTGCCTGGCGGACGCCGTCGAGCACGCCGTGCGGCGGGTCCAGGGCGGGGTCCCGCTGGCCGAGCACCAGCTGGTGCGCTCCCTGCTCGCCCGCTCGGCCGTCGACGCGGCGGCCGCCCGGGCCCTGGCCGAACGGGCCGCCCAGGCCCGGGCCGGCTCGCCGCTGGGCGCCGTCACCGAGACGGTGGCCGCCAAGTACGCGGCGGCCGGGGCGGCGAAGGCGGTCGCCGACCGGGCCGTGCAGGTGCTCGGCTCGGCGGGCTGCGAACCGGGGGGCCGGCCGGGCCGGTTCTACCGGGACGCCAAGGTGATGGAGATCATCGAGGGCAGTCCGCAGCTGGCCGAACTGCACCTCGCCGACCGGCTGTTGCGCCGGGCGGTGCGCCGATGAGCGCCCCGCGCGGGGCCACCGCGCCGGGCGGCGGGGCCGGGCCGGAGCGGCCGACCGTCAAGGTCCTGGTCTGGGACCTCGACGACACCCTGTGGGACGGCACCGTGCTGGAGGGCGACGACCCGGCGCCGTTCCCGGCCGCCACCGCCGCGCTGCGGGAGCTGGACGGGCGCGGCGTGCTGCACGCCGTCGCCAGCCGGAGCGACCGGGCCGCCGCCACCGCCCACCTGGAACGGCTCGGCCTGCACGAACTGTTCACCGTGCTGGAGGTCGGCTGGGGCCCGAAGTCCGGTGCCGTGCGGCGGATCGCCGAGGCGATCGGCATCGGCCTGGACACCGTCGCCTTCGTCGACAACGACCCGGTCGAGCGCGCCGAGGTGGCCGCCGCCCACCCGGAGGTGCGCTGCTACCCGGCCGAGCAGGTCGGGGCGCTGGCCGGACTGCCGGAGTTCCGGCCGCCGTTCGTCACCGCCGACGCCCGCGAGCGGCGGCTGCGCTACCGGGCCGAGGCCCGGCGCGCGCAGGCCGGGGGCGAGTACCAGGGCACGCCGCAGGAGTTCCTGGCCTCGCTCGACCTGACGCTGACCGTCCGGCGCGCCGAGCCGGGCGACCTCGCCCGGGCGCACGAACTCACCGTCCGTACCCATCAGTTGAACACCACCGGCCGCACCTACGACCTGGCGCGGCTGCGGGCGCTGTGCGGCTCGCCGGACCACCGGGTGCTGGTCGCCGAACTGACCGACCGCTTCGGCGACTACGGCACGATCGGCCTCGCGCTCAGCGAGCGCATCCGGTACGCCGCGGGGGAGGGCCCGGCCGAACCGGCGGAGCTCCTGCGGCTGCTGCTGCTCTCCTGCCGGGTGATGTCCCGGGGCGTCGGCCCGGCGCTGATCGGCCACGTGGTGCGCAGCGCGCTCGCCGAAGGGCGGCGCCCCCTGGCCGAGTTCGTCCCGACCGAGGTCAACCGGGTGATGCTGGTCAACCTCCGCTTCGCCGGGTTCACCGTGCTGGGCCCGGCGGAGGAGGGGCGGCTGCTGCTCGGCTACCCGCCGGCCGCCCCGCCGCCCCCGCCCCCGGGCCACCTGCGGCTCATCACCCCGGCGCCCGCCGAAGCCCCGGTGCCCGCCGAGACCCCGCCGCCCGCCGACACCCGGGGGCCCGCCGAATCCTTGCGGCCCGCCCCTGCCGGCCCCGGGCCGGCGGCCCGCCCCGAACCCCCGGCCACGCCGTGACCAGGAAGGACACCGTGCACACGCAGGACACCACGCCCCGGGACACCGCCGGGAGCGGTGCGGGCACCGCAGGACGGATCCCGGTCGGGATCGTCGGCGCCGGCACCATGGGCACCGCCGTCGCCCAGGTCTTCGCCTCGGCCGGGCACCCGGTGGTGGTGGTCGACCGCCACCGCCCCGCCCTCGACGCCGCCCCGGGCCGGCTGCGGGACGGCCTGCGGGCCGCGCGCCTGCTGGGCCGCCGACCGGCCGCCGACGAGGCCCGGCCCACGGCCGCGGAGACCGTCGGACTGGTCCGCTGGACGGACGAGTTCGGCCGCCTGGCGGAGGCCGGATTCGTCGTGGAGTGCGCCTCCGAGCGGCTCTCCGTCAAGGAGCGGGTGCTCCGGGAGCTCGACGAGGTCTGCGCCCCCGAGACGGTCTTCGCCTCCTGCACCTCGGCCGTCCCGGTCCGCCAGCTCGCCTCCTACACCGACCGGCCCGACCGGGTGCTCGCCACCCACTTCATGAACCCCGCCTACCTCAAGGAGACCGTCGAGGTGGTGCGCGGCCCGGCGACCACCGCCCGGACGCTGGAGACCACCCTCGCCCTGCTCGCCGGGGTCGGCCGCCGCGCCCACGTGGTGCGCGACTCGCCGGGCTTCGTCTCCAACCGGGTGCTGATGCCGATGGTCAACGACGCGGCCGCCCGGGTGCAGGAGGGCGTGGCCGACGCGGAGACCGTCGACCTGATCTTCCAGGACTGCTTCGGCCACGCCATGGGGCCGCTGCGCACCGCGGACCTGATCGGGCTCGACACCATCGTGGACACCCTCGACGTCCTGCTGGAGACCACCGGGGACGAGCGCTACCGGCCCTGCGGGCTGCTGCTCGACCTGGTGCGCCGCGGTCACCTCGGCCGCAAGACCGGGCTGGGCTTCCACGCCTACGGGACGCGGCCGTGACCGCCGGGCGGCCGGCCGCCGACGTGCTCGACCTGATCCGGGAACGGTTCCGCACGGTGCCGGACCGGACGGCCGTGGTGGTCGGCGGGGAGTCCCTGACGTACCGGCGGCTCGACGTCGCGACCCGGGAGCTGGCCGCCCGGCTGGCCGCGGCCGGCGCCGCCCCCGGCGGGCTGGTGCTGGTCCACCGCCGTCAGGGGGTGCGGACCGTCGTCGGCATGCTGGCCGCCCTGCGGCTCGGCGCCGCCTGGTGCGTCCTGGAACCCGACCGGCCCGCCGCCGCGGTCCGCGCGCTGCTGCGCGACGGCGGCTGCGGCGTCCTGGTGCACGACGAGGCGGACCGGGCCACGGCCCCCGCCGCCGTCCGCGAGCTGGTGGCCGGCTGCGGCCGGCCGGTCGCCCTGGTGCCCGAGACCGGCCCCGCGCCGGCCGCCGGCCCGCTCCCGGACGCCGCCGCGCCCGCCTCCGCGCCCGCCTACGCCGTCACCACCTCCGGCACCACCGGCGAGCCCAAGGCCGTCCTGGTCTCCCGGGGCGCCCTCGCCGCGCTGGTCGCCTCCCGCGACGAGGACCCCGCCGCGACCACCTTCACCGCCTCCCGGCTCTCCTGGGACGGCCCGCTGCTGATGCTGCTCCACACGCTGTGCGGCGGCGGCACCGCGGTGCTGCCGGACGAGCGGGCCCTGCCCGACCCGGAGGCCTGCGCCGCCCTGGTGCGGCGCCACCGGGTCGAGGTGGCGGTCTGCCCGCCCTCCTTCCACCGGCTGATGCTGCCGTACCTGGCGGGCGCCGACAGCCACCTGCGCCGGTGGATCGTCGGCGGCGAGGCCCTGCCGGCCGCGCAGGCCGCCCGCCACCGCGCCGTCCTGCCGGGCACCGCACTGCGCAACGAGTACGGGGCCACCGAGACCACCGTGACGGTGGTCGCCCACGACGTCCCGCCCGCGCCGGCCGACCCCGTCCCGATCGGGCGCCCCACCGCCGGGGCCCGGATCCACCTGCTGGACGGGCGACTGGCGCCGGTGCCGCCCGGGCGGACCGGCGAACTGTACGTGGCCGGCCCGCAGGTCGCCGAGGGCTACGCCGGCCGGCCCGTCGACACCGCGCTGCGTTTCGTCCCGGACCCGTTCGCGCCCGCCCCCGGCGCCCGGATGTACCGCACCGGCGACCTCGCCGCGGTCGACGCCACCGGCGCCCTGGTCTTCCGCGGCCGGGCCGACGGGCAGCTCAAGGTGCGCGGGGTCCGGGTCGAGCGGGAGGAGGTGGAGGCGGCCCTGGCCCGCCACCCCGCCGTGCGGCAGGCCGCGGTGCTCGCCGTCGCCGACCCGGCGGGCGGCACCGCGCTGGCGGCCTTCTGGTCCCCGGTGGACCAGGCCGCGCCCGGCCCGGGGGCGGGGGAGCTGGTCGCGCACTGCGCGGCCCTGGTCGGCGGGCCGGCGGTGCCCGAGCGGTTCGTCCGGGTGGCGGCGTTCCCGCTGGCGCCGTCCGGAAAGACCGACCTGCGGGCGCTGCGCGCGCTGCTCCCGGCGGTACCGCAGGCCGGGGGCCCGGACGGCGGGGGCGTGGAGGGCGGGGGCGTGGACGGAGAGGCCCCGGTAGGCCAGGACCGGGGCACCGGTGCCGCCGTGGCGGTGGTGACCGGGTTCTGGGCGGACGTCCTCGGCCACCGCGACTTCGGGCCCCGGGACGACTTCTTCGCCGTCGGCGGCAACTCCCGGCGCGTGGTCGACCTGCACCTGCGGCTCGAGCGCACCTGGCCCGGCGCCGTCCGGGTCGGCCGGCTCTTCGACCTGCGCACCGTCGCCGACCAGGCCGCCGCCGTCGCCGCCACGGCCCCGCCGCCCGGCCCGCCGGAGCACCCGGGCCCCGGACCGGGCACCGCGTACGAGGTCTGACGGACGAACCGGCGAACGCGCACCGAGCCCGAGGAACGGGAGCAGAGACAGTGACCACCAGCCCCACGACGGCGCCCCGCGACACCGACATCGCGGTCGTCGGCATCGGCGCCCGCTTCCCCGACGCCGACGACCTGGCCGCCTTCCGCGCCAACCTCGCCGCCGGCCGGGACTCGGTGGGCGCCATGCCGGCCGCCCGGGCCGCCGCCACCGGACTCGACCCGGACGCCCACCGCCTCCCG
This sequence comes from Kitasatospora sp. NPDC051702, assembly GCF_040681575.1. Taxonomy (NCBI): domain Bacteria; kingdom Bacillati; phylum Actinomycetota; class Actinomycetes; order Kitasatosporales; family Streptomycetaceae; genus Kitasatospora; species Kitasatospora sp. NPDC051702. The sequence continues at coordinate 22,552 of NZ_JBFAZB010000048.1, read as the reverse complement.
ATGGGCCACCTCGCCGACGTCCACACCTTCGACCACGCGTTCTTCGGCCTCTCCCGGCGCGAGGCCGCCCTGATGGACCCGCAGCACCGGATCGCCCTGGTCCTCGCCCACCGGGCCGTCGAGGACGCCGGCTACCCCGTGGACGCCCTGCGCGGGCACCCGGTGGCCGTGGTGCTCAGCGCCGCCGCGTCCGGCTACCGGGCCGCCGCCGCCGAACCCGGCCCGCTCGGCGCCCTCGGCAACGTCCCCTTCGCGCTGCCCGCCCGGATCGCCCACGTGCTCGGCTTCACCGGCCCCTGCTACGCCGTCGACACCGGCTGCAACGGCTCGCTCGTCGCCGTCCACCAGGCCTGCCGCGAACTGCGCGACGGCGAGGCCGCGTACGCGCTCGCCGGGGGCTTCAGCCTGCGCCCCGAGGGCCTGCCCGCCCCGCAGACCGAGGGGATGACCGAACTGGTCTCCCCGGGCGGGCGCTGCCGGGCCTTCGACGCCGACGCCGACGGCACGGTGAGCGGAGAGGGCGGCGCCGTCCTGCTGCTCACCACCCTCGGCCGGGCCCGTGCCGACGGCGCGCCCGTGCACGCCGTCCTCCGCGGCAGCGCCGTCCGGCACAACGGCCGGGCCGCCGCCACCATCAGCACCCCGAGCGCGCCCGCCCACGCGGCCGTCATCGGCGCCGCCTGGCGCGCCGCCGGCCTCGACCCGGCGCTGGCCGGCTACCTGGAGGCGCACGGCTCCGGCACCCGGCTCGGCGACGCCGTCGAACTGGAGGGCCTGGGGCAGGTGTTCGGCACCCGCGGCTTCGGCGGGCGGGGCCGGCGGCTGCCGATCGGCTCGGTCAAGACCAACATCGGCCACCTCGACCACGCCGCCGGGATCGCCGGCCTGGTCAAGGCCGTCCTCGCGGTCGGGCACGGCGAGCTCTACCCCTCGCTGCACTTCCGCCGGCCGGTGGACGCGGCGGCCCTCGACCCCGTCGAGGTGGTCACCGAACTGCGGCCCTGGGAAGGCGCGGAGCGGATCGCGGGCGTCAGCTCGTACAGCCTGGCCGGCATCAACGCCCACTGCGTCGTCCAGCGGCCGCCCGCGCCCGCGCCCGCCGCGCCGCGCCGGGCCGAAGGGCCGCGTCCGGCCCGGCTGGTCGCGGTCTCCGCCCGCAGCCGCCCCGCGCTGGCCGCGCTCTGCGCGGACCTCGGCGCCGCCCTGGCCGGACCGGCCGCCGGCGCCGACCTCGACGACGTCGCCCACACCCTCAACTCCGGGCGCGCCCACCACCGGTACCGGCTCGCCGTGGCGGCCCGGGACACCGCCGGACTGGCCCGCGCCCTCGCCGACCGGGCTCCGGGGCCGGGCGAGCCGGTCGCCGACGCCGCGCCCGGCGGCCGCGGCGGGCCGCCCGCCGTCTGTCTGCTGCTCTCCCCGGACGCCGCCCCCGTCGCCCCCGGCCCGGCGCCGCTGCCCGCGGACCTGCCCGCCACCGGCCGGGTGGAGGCCGAACTCCTGGCCGGTCAACTGGCCCTCCACCGCGCCCTGCTGGCCGCCGGCGTGCCGGTCGAGACGGTGCTCAGCAGCGGCGTGTCCCGCTACGCGGCCCGGCACCTGCTCGGCACCCTCACCGCCGCGGACACCCGGGAGCTCGCCGCCGGCGTCGAGGCCCCGCCGCCGGACCGGGACCGCCTGGTCGCGGCCGCCGAGCGGCTCACCGCCGCCGGACCGGTGGTGTTCGTCGACCCCGGCCCGGGCGGGGTGCTCGGCCGGCTGCTCGCCGAGCGGTTCGGTCCGCACGGGCAGGACGGCGCCCGGCTGGTGACCGTCCCCGCCGAGGCCGAGGCCGAGGCCGCGGCCGCGGGTGCGGGCACGGCCGCCGACGGATTCGAGGCCCTGCTCGGCCGGCTGTACGAGGCCGGCGTCGAGCTCGACTGGGCCGCGCTCGGCCCCGCCCCCGGTACGGCCCGCCGGCTGCGGCTGCCCGGGCACCCGCTGGCCGCCACCCCGTGCTGGCTCCGGCCGCCGGCCGCACCCGCCGCGCTCGTCCCGTCCGCTGCCGCCATCGCTGCCGCGCCCGCCATCGCTGCCGCGCCCGCCACCGCTGCCGCGCCCGCCACCGCCGTCGCGCCCGCCCCCGTCGAGCGGCCGGAGGACCCGCAGCCCTGGCTCGCCGGCGTGCTGGCCGAACTGCTGCACAGTGAGCAGCCGCTCGGCCCGGCCGACCACTACTTCGAGCTCGGCGGCAACTCGATCATCGCCCTGCAGCTCGCCGACCGCGTCGAGGCCCGCTTCGGCTTCCGCCCCAAGCTGCTCGACGTCTACGAGCACCCCGAGGTCGGCGCCCTCGCCGCGCTCATCCGGGCCAGGGCGGGCCGCCCGTCCGCCCCCGCCCTGCCCCCGGTCGTCCCGCGCGGCGCCGCGGTCACCTCCTTCGGCCAGGACCGGATCTGGTTCCACCACCAGCTCGACCCGGACACCACCCTCTACAACCTGCCGATGGTCAGCCGGATCAGCGGCCCGCTCGACGTCGACGCCGTCCGCGGCATGTGGCACGACCTGATGCTGCGCCACGAGGTGCTGCGGTCCAACTTCGTCGAGGAGGACGACCAGCCGGTGCTGCGCCTGCGGCCCGAGCCCGGGGACTTCTTCGCCTTCCGGGACGTCTCGGGCGAGCCGGATCCGCAGGCCGCCGCCCGGGAGCTGGTCCGGCGGGCCGCCGGGCACCGCTTCGACCTGGCCCACGACCCGCTGGTGCGGGTGCTCGTGGTCCGCACCGCCCCCGAGGAGCACGTGCTCCAGGTGACCATGCACCACGCCGTCAACGACGGCGCCTCCCCGCGGATCTTCGCCCGCGAGCTGCCCGAACTCCACGCCGCCCGCCGCGAGGGCCGCCCGCACCGCCTCGCGCCGCTGCCGGTCCAGTTCGCCGACTACGCCGCCTGGCAGCGGGACCTGGTGGCCGGCCCCGCCCTGGACGGCGAGCTCGCCTACTGGCGGGAGAAGCTGCGGGACGCCCCCGTGCTGCGGCTGCCCACCGACCACCCCCGCCCGGCCCGCAAGGACTACGCCGGGGACCTGGCCGTCTTCACCCTGGACGCCGAGCTGATGCGCGAGCTGCGCCGGCTCGCGGCCGAGCACTCCGCGACCCTCTTCGTGGTCCTGCTCGCCGGCCTCTACCTGCTGCTGGCCCGCCACAGCGAGCAGGACGACCTGGTCGTCGGCACCCCGACCACCGGGCGCAACCGGCCCGAACTGGAGGGCCTGATCGGCTTCTTCAACAGCACCGTGGCGCTGCGCGCCGACCTCTCCGGCGACCCGTCGGTGGCCGGCTTCCTGCGCCGGGTGCGCACCGTGGTGCTGGAGGCCCTGGAGCACCAGGAGATCCCGTTCGACAAGGTCGTCCAGGCCCTGACGGCGGAGCGCGACCCGGGCCGCAGCCCGCTGTTCGACGTCTTCTTCGTGCACCAGGAGCTGCCGCCGATCCAGCGGATCGAGGGCACCTCCACCGGGTACTTCGACACCGGGCACACCCGTGCCAACCTCTTCGGCGGCCTGCCCGGCGGCACCGCCAAGTTCGACCTCACGCTGATCACCTCCGACCGGGCCGGCGACGACGCGATGACCGCCTGCCTGGAGTTCAGCACCCAGCTGTTCACCGCCGCGACGGCGGCCGCGTTCGCCGCGGAGTACACCGCGCTGCTCGGCGAACTCGTCGCGGCCGACGGCACCGCGCCGCTCGCCGGGCTGTGGGCCCCGGCCCCGGGTGCCGCCCAGGCCCCCGGCGAACCGGCCCCCCGTGGACCGGTCCCCTCCGGACCCGTCCGGCTGGACGTCCCCACCGACCGCCCCCGCCCGGGCAGCCCCGTCGCCGCCGCACGCGCCGCCACCACCCCGGTCGACCAGCCGCTCCGGGAGGCGGTCGAGGCCTTCGGCACCGACCCCGAGCGGGTGCTGCGGGCCGGCTGGCTGGTGCTGCTCTCGTGGATCTCAGGAGAGGACGAGGTGGCGGTCGGCCTGCCCGGCGGCACCCTGCTGAGGGCCGACCTCTCCGACGAACCCGGCTTCGCCGCCCTGGTCGAGCGGACCGCCACCGCCGCGGTGGCCGCCCCCGGAGCCGAACCGACCGTCCGCTCCCGCGGCGACCGCGGCGACGGACGCGACAGCGGTGAGTTCGGAGGTTCGGACCAGGACGGCCCGGACCAGGACGGCCCGGACCAGGACGGCCCGGCCACCCAGGGCCCAGGGCCGGCCGAACTCGACCTGGCCTGGCGGTCCGGGCCGGGCGGCGGCCCGACCGCCCTGACCGTCCACTACGCCCCGGAGCTCTTCGACCCGTCGACCGCCGCCGGCTTCGCCACCGCCCTGCGCGAGCTGCTGCGCGGCCTGCTCGCCGAGCCAGACCGGCCCGTCCACGACGTGGCGGCCGAACACGCCGACCCGGAGCCGGGCCCGGCCCCGGTCGGCACCCGGCCGACCGCGGCCGCACCCCCGCAGACCGACGCCGCCCGGAGGGACGCCCGATGAGCAGCTCCACCCCCACCCCGCTCGACGCCGCCCCGCTCGACGCCGCCCGCCGGGCCGTCCTGCGGGACACCCCCGGCCTGGCCACCGACTGCGTGGCGCGCCTGGTCCGGTTCGAGGGCCGGATCGCACCCGACCGGCTGCGCCGCGCCGTGGCCCGGGCGCTGGCCGAACGCCCGGACCTGCGCGCCGCCCTGCGCACCGACCGCCCCGGCGCCCCGGGCGGGGCCGCGCTGTGCCTCCCGCCCGGCCCGGCCCGCCCGCTCGCGGTCGAACTGCTCGACCTCGACCCGGCGGACCTGGACGGCTGGACCGCCGCCGAACTCAGCCGCCCGCTCGACCTCGCCCGCGGGCCCCTGCTGCGCCACGTGCTGATCCGCCGTCCGGACGGCGGGCTGCTCTGGTTCCAGCGCCACCACCGGCTGCTCGACGACGACGGCGGGCTGGCCGCACTGGTCCGCCGGGCCGCCGAGCTGTACGCCGCGGACGGCGAGGCCGCCCCGCCCCCGGCCGGCGCCCGCCCGGCCGTCCCGGAGCCGGAGGGCGAGCGGCCCGCCGACCGGGCGCACTGGCGGCAGGCCCTGGCCGGGCTGGCCGCCCCCGAGCCCGCGGCCGGCGCCCGCCCGGCCGGGCCGGGCGCACCGCCCGTCGAGCTGCCCTGGCTGCCGGTGGCCGGCCCGGCCGCGCTGGCCCGGGCGGCCCGGGCCGGCGGCGCGGGGCCCGCGGCGGTGCTGCTGGCCGCCGCGGCCGTCCACACGCACCGGCTGACCGGCGCACGGGACCTGCTGCTCGGCCACTGGACGCCCGCGCCGGGCCCCGGCGGCCGCGGTCTGGTCGTCCCGGTGCGGCTCGCCGCCGCCCCCGAACTGTGCTTCACCGACGTCCTGCGGCAGGCCGGCCGGGCGCTGCGGGCGGCCCGCCGGCACGGCCACCGCCCCGACCTCGACCTGCCCTGGAGCCCGTCCTCCGGGTACGGCCTGGTCACCGGGCTCGCCGACGGCGCCGAGCGGGTGGCGTACGGTCCGGAGGCGGTGGCCGTGCTGGCACGGGCCTGGGGCGAGCCGCTGCCCGGCCTGGTGCTGCGCGCCGACCCCGCCCCCGGGCCGGCCGACCCGGACGGCGGGTGGCGGGTCGCCGCCGGCGGCCACGGCGCGGACCCGGCGGCGCACCGCCGGACGGTCCGGCTGCTGGCGCGGCTGGCGGAGCGGCCCGACGCGCCGCTGCACTCCTTCGACCTGGCCGGCGAGGAGGAGCTCGCCCTGCTGCGGAAGGTCAACGCCACCGACCGCGCGGTGCCCGCGGCCACCGTGCCGGCGGCGTTCGCCGCCCGGGCCGCGCGGACCCCGGCCGCCGTCGCGGTGCGCGGCGCGGGCACCGAGCTGGACTACGCGGGCCTGGACGCGTGCTCCGAGCGGATCGCCCGGCACCTGGCCGGACTCGGCATCGGCCGCGAGGACGTCGTCGCGGTGCTGCTGCCGCGCACCCCCGCGTTGGTCGCGGCCGTGCTGGGGGTGCTGAGGGCCGGCGCCGCCTACCTGCCGGTGGACCCGGCCCACCCGCGCGGCCGGGTGGCCTTCCTGCTCGCGGACGCCCGTCCGCGGGCGGTCCTGACCACCGCGGACCTGGCTCCCCTCCTGCCGGAGCCGGAGCCGGAGCCGGAGCCGGAGCCGGAGCCGGAGCCGGAATCGCAGCCGGGGGCGGACCCGCGGCCGGGGGCGGCCGGCCCCGCCGTCGTCCTGCTCGACGAGGCCGGTGCGCCCACCGGGCCCGCGGCGGCGCAGGCCGACCCCGTCGGCCCGCTGCCCGGCAACGCGGCGTACGTCCTGTACACCTCCGGCTCGACCGGGACGCCCAAGGGCGTGGTGGTCACCCATCGTTCGGTGGCCAACCTCGCGGCCTGGGCGGTGGCGGAGCTCGGCCCCGAGGCCTTCTCCCGGGTGCTCGGCTCGACCCCGCTCTCCTTCGACCTGTCGGTCTTCGAGCTCCTGGTGCCGCTGTTCACCGGCGGCGGCGTCGACCTCGTCGACAGCCTGCTCTCGCTGCTGGAGCGCCCCGACTGGTCCGGGAGCCTGGTCAACACCGTGCCGTCGGTGTACCGGCAGGTCGCCGACGCGGAGTGGGTGCACGAGCGGGCCGCCGTCTACGTCTTCTGCGGGGAGGCGCTGCCCGCCGAGGTGGTCCGCCGGGTGCACGACCGCAACCCGCGGGCCCGGGTGCTCAACCTCTACGGGCCCACCGAGGCCGTGGTGTACGCGACGGCCGCGGCGTGCCCGCCCGGCGCCGAGGGCGAGCCGCCGATCGGCACCCCGATCGGCAACGTGCGCGCCCACGTCCTCGACCCGGTCCTGCGGCCCGCGCCCGTCGGCGCCACCGGTGAGCTCTACCTGGCCGGCGACCACCTGGCCCGCGGCTACGCCCACCGGCCCGGGGCCACCGCCGAGCGCTTCCTGCCCGATCCGTTCGGCCCGCCCGGCGCCCGGATGTACCGCACCGGGGACCTCGCCCGCTGGACCGCCGCCGGGCAGCTGGAGTTCCTCGGCCGCACCGACCAGCAGGTGAAGATCCGCGGCCACCGGATCGAACTCGGCGAGATCGAGGCCCGGTTGACGGCCATGCCGGGCGTCCGGCAGGCGGTGGTGGTCGCCACCGAGGACGGCGAGGGGGACCGCCGGACGACGGCCTTCCTGGTCGCCGGGGAGGGCGGCCCGGCCGACCCGCGGGCCGTCCGGGCGGCGCTCGGCGAGGAGCTGCCCGCAGCGGTGGTGCCGGCCGCGGTGGTCCTCCTGGACGCGCTGCCGACCAACGCCAACGGCAAGACCGACCGGCGGGCGCTCGCCGAGCTGGCCGCCGGGTCGATTGCCCCGTCCTCCGCCGACGTCCCGCCCCACGCAGACGCCCCGTCCTCCGCCGACGTCCCGCCCCACGCAGACGCCCCGTCCTCCGCCGACGCCCCGCCGGCGGACGCCGGCCCGGACCCGGCTGTCACGGAGCCGTCCGCAGCCGACCCGGTCGCCCCCGCGGCCGCCGCGGACCCTGCCGCGGCGACCCCGGCCCCCGACCCCGGGCAGCACCGCACCCGGCTGCTGCGCGAGCTGTTCGCCGGGGTCCTCGGCCTGCCCGAAGTCGGCCCGGACGACGGCTTCTTCGCCCTCGGCGGGGACAGCATCCGCTCCATCAAGCTGCTCCGCCGGGCCCGCCGGGCCGGCCTCGCCCTCGCCCCGGAGGACGTCTTCGCCCATCCCACCCCGGCCGGGCTCGCGGCGGTCGCCACCCCGGTCGACCCGGCCGGCCCAGCAGCCGGCCGCCCCGGCGGCGGTGAGCTGCTCCCGCTGGACGCCGCCGACCGCGCCTGGCTCGCGGAGCGGTTCCCGGGCCACCGGGAGGTGCTGCCGCTGACCCCGCTCCAGGAACGGCTGCTGTTCAGCGCGCACCACGGCCAGGACGGCGGCGACGCCTTCGTGATGCGGCTGTGGACGGACTTCGCGGGCCGGCTGGACGCGGCCGCGCTGCGCGGGGCCGTCGAGGCGCTCTGCCGCCGCCACCCGAACCTGATGGCCGGGTTCGTCCGGCTGCCCGGCGGGCGCCCGGTCCAGGTCGTCCCGGACCGCCCGGCGCCGTTCACCGAGCTGGACCTCACCGGCCTGAGCCCGGTCGAACGACTCGCCCGGACGGAGCAGGAGGCCGCCCGGGACCGGACCACCCGGTTCGACCCGGCCGACCCGCCGCTGATCCGCTTCACCCTGCTGCGCCTGGGGGCGGACCGGTCCCGGCTGGTCGTCGTCGCGCACCACACGCTCGTCGACGGCTGGTCCAACCAGCTGCTCCTGCCCGAACTAGCCGCGCTCTACCGGGAACGGGCCGTGCCGCCCGACCCGCTGCCGTCGGCCGACCCGGTGCCGCTGCCGGACCCGGTGCCGCTGCGCGACCACCTCGCCTGGCTGGCCGGCCGCGACCACGAGGCCGCCCGCCGGGCGTGGCGCGAGGCCCTGGCCGGGCCGCCCGAGCCCACCCTGCTGACCCCGCCCGGGCCGCCGCCCGCCACCGGGTGGCCGTCCCGCCGCTACCGCGACCTGGGCGAGCGGCGCACCGAGCGCCTCGGCGCCCTCGCGGCCGGACTCGGCGTCACCCTCAACACGGTGCTGCAGGCCGTCTGGGCCCTGCTGCTGGCCGAGCGGACCGGCCGCCCGGACGTGGTGTTCGGGACCATCGTCTCCGGCCGCTCGCCGGAGCTGCCGGGCTCGGAGTCCGTCCTGGGGTTCCTGATCGACACCCTGCCGCTGCGGGTCACCCTGCGGCCCGACGAGTCGCTCTCCGGGCTGCTGGAGCGGGTCCAGCGGGAGCAGGCCCGGCTGATCGCCCACCAGCACCTGGGCATCCCGGAGATCCAGCGGGCCACCGGCCTCGGCGAGCTCTTCGACACCGTCCTGGTGTACGAGAACTTCCCGCAGGCCGGCGACCAGCGCGACGCACTCCCGGGGGTGCGGATCACCGCCTCCGGCAGCGAGACGGCCACCCACTACCCGCTGACCCTGATGGCCATCCCGCGGGGCGGCGCGCTGGAGCTGGACGTCCTGCACCGGGAGGACGTCGTCGACGCCGCGGCCGCCGACGCCCTGCTCGCCCGGGTGCTGGACCTGTTGGACACCCTGGCGGCCGAACCGGACACCGCCGTCGGCGCGCTCGGCCTGGTCGACCGCTGGCCGTCGGCCGCCACGCCCGCCGCGCTCCCGACGTCCGAGGCGCTCCCGGCGCCCGCCGCGCTCCCGTCCGCCGACGGCCCGCCCGCGGCGCTCCCGTCCCCTGACGGCCCGTCCGCCGCGGAGCCGCCCGCCGACGGCCTGGAGCCGATGCTGGCCCCGCTGCTGCCGCTGCGCTCGACCGGCACCGGCGCGCCGCTGTTCTGCGTGCACCCGGCCGCCGGGATCGGCTGGACGTACGCGGCGCTGCTCGGCCCGCTCGGCGACCGGCCGCTCTACGTCCTGCAGTCCCGGGGCCTCGACGGCCGGGGCCCGCTGCCGACCAGTGTCGAGGAGGTCGCCGAGGACTGCCTGCGGGAGATCCGCGCCGTCCGGCCGCAGGGGCCCTACCACCTGCTCGGCTGGTCCTTCGGCGGACTGGTCGCCCACGCCGTGGCCACCCGGCTGCAGGAGCAGGGCGCTGAGGTGGGCCTGCTCGCCCTCCTCGACAGCTACGTGCTCGCCGACCTGCCCGCGCGCACCGAGGCCGAGGTGCTCCTGGAGCAGGGGCAGGTCCGCAACGCCCTGCTGCGGCTGTCGGGCGTCGACCGGCCGGTCGACGCGCCCGCGCCGACGGCCGAGGAGTTCCTCGCCCTCGCGGCGGAGTCCGACTCGCCGCTCTCGGTCTTCTCCGAGCGCCGCCTGACCGCGCTCGCCGAGGTCTACGACAACAACGTCCGGATCGGCCGGGCCTTCCGCCCCGGCCGCTTCCGCGGCGACCTGCTGCTCGTCGAGGCCGTCCCCGAGAGGAGCGGGCCCGTGCAGGAGCCGGAGACCTGGCGGCCCCACCTGGACGGCGGCCGGCTGCTGCGCCACCGCACCGACCACGCCCACCAGGACCTCGGCGGCCCGGCCGCCCTGGCCGACCTCGCCCCGGCGCTGCTCGCCCGCCTCGCCGACCCGCAGGAGCCGCAGGAGCCGTACGAGCCGTACGAGCCGCACGAGCCGGGCGGGCCGCACGGCCCGGAGAGGAGCTGACGCATGTCGCCGCAGCGCTGGCCGCTGACCGCACCGCAGTCGGGCATCTGGTTCGGTCACCAGGCCGACCCCACCGGCCGGCGGTTCACCGCCGCCCAGTACGTCCGGATCCACGGCGCCGTCGACGAGGACGTCTTCGAACGCGCGCTGCACACCGTGCTGGCCGGCAGCGAGAGCCTGCGGGTGCGCTTCGAGCCGACCGCCGAGGGCGCCGTCCAGGTCCTCGACGACACCGGGCACCCGCTGCACCGGCTGGACCTGCGCCACCACGCCGACCCGGCCGCCGCCGCCCGGGAGTTCGTCACCGCCGGGCTCGCCCACGCCTACGACCTGACCGCCGGCCCGCCCGCCGACCACTTCCTGCTGCGCACCGGCGAGGCGGAGTACCTCTGGTACGTCCGGATGCACCACATCCTGTGCGACGGGACGGGCTCGGCCGGGCTGATGCGCCGGGTGGCGGCCGAGTACACGGCGCTGCGCGCGGGCGGGCCCGGCTCCACCGGCCTCCACGACCCGCTGTCGGCGCTGCTGGACGACGACGCCGCCTACCGGGCCTCGGACCGGTTCCGCACCGACGCCGGGTTCTGGGCGGCCGAGCTGGCCGGGCTCGGCGACCCGCCCCGGCTGGCGGGCGGGCGTACCCGCCGCACCGGCGCCGGGCCGCAGCCGCCGGTCGCCGTCCGCACGGAGCTGTCCGCGCCGCGCTGGGCCGCCGTCCGGGAGCGGGCCGGCGCGGGCTGGACCACGCTGTTCCCGGCCGCGCTGGCGCTCGCCCTGCACGCCGACACCGGCGAGCGCACGGCCGTGCTCGGGCTCGGCGTCCGCGGCCGGGACGCCGCGCTGGCCCGCAAGGCCCTCGGCATGACCGCCAACGTCGTCCCGCTGCGGCTCGCCGTGGACCCGGCCGCCACCGCCGGGGAGCTGGTCGCGGCCACCGCGGACCGGGTCCGCGCGGCGCTGCGCCGCCAGCGCTACCGCTTCGAGGACATGCTCCGCGACACCGCCGCCGCCCGCGGTGACCGGCCGCTGGTCGGCCCCACCCTGAACCTGCTGCCGCTCGACCTCGGCCTGCGCTTCGACGGCGTCCCGGCCACCGTGCACGAGGTCTCGCCGGGCCTGCCGGAGGACTTCGCCCTCGGCGTCTACGACCACGGCGGGGACACCCTGCCGGTGTTCGCCGACGCCGTCGGCGACTACCCCGAGGAGACCGTCCGGGCCCACCTGGACCGGGTGCTCGACCTGGTGACGGCGCTGGCCGCGGCGCCCGAGGGGCTCCCCGTCGGCCGGCTGCGCACCGGCGACGGGCCCGGCCCCGCGCCGGTGCCGGTCCGCGGGGGCGCGGAGCCGGACACCCTGGTGTCGCTGTTCGAGGCGCAGGCCGCGGCCCGCCCGGACGCGCCCGCCGTGACGATGGGCGGCACCGTCCTGAGCTACCGCGAACTCGACCTGCGGGCCACCGGGTTGGCCCGCCGCCTGGCGGCCCGCGGGGTGCGCCGCGGCGACCTGGTCGGCGTCGCCCTGCACCGCTCGCCCGACCTGGTGGTCGCCCTGCTCGGCGTCCAGAAGGCCGGCGCCGGCTACCTGCCGCTGGACCCGGACTACCCGGCCGGGCGGCTGCGCGCCACCGTCGAGGACGCCGCGCCCCGGCTGGTGGTCACCGACGAGGCGGCCCGCGCCGCGCTGCCGGACGGCCTGCCGCTGCTCTCCCTCGACGCCGCGCCGGGGGAGCGTGACGACGCGGCGGCCCCCGCCGCGCCGGTGACGCCCGAGCGCCCCCGCCCGGACACCGTCGCGTACGTCATCCACACCTCCGGTTCCACCGGGGCGCCGAAGGGCGTCCTGGTCACCCACCGCAACGTCGTCCGGCTGTTCACCGCCACCGCCGACCGGTTCGGCTTCGGACCGGACGACACCTGGACGCTGTTCCACTCCTACGCCTTCGACTTCTCGGTCTGGGAACTGTGGGGCGCCCTGCTGCACGGCGGCCGGCTGGTCGTCGTCCCCCGGGACACCGCCCGCTCGCCGGAGGACCTGCTGGCGCTGCTGGCCGCCGAGCGGGTCACCGTGCTCAACCAGACCCCCTCCGCGTTCACCCAGCTGGCCGCCGCCGACGCGGCCCGCCCCGGCACCCCGCTGGCCCTGCGCCACGTGGTCTTCGGCGGTGAGCAGCTCGAACCCTGGCGGCTCGCCGACTGGTACCTGCGCCACCCCCAGGACGCGCCCCGGCTGGTCAACATGTACGGCATCACCGAGACCACGGTGCACGTCACCGCGGGCGACCTCGACGCCGCCGCCACCGCCTCCGGCGCCGCCACCATCGGCCACCCGCTGCCCGACCTCGCCGTCCGCCTGCTGGACGCCGCGCTGCGCCCGGTGCCCGACGGACTGCCCGGCGAGCTGTACGTGGCCGGCCCCGGCCTGGCCCGCGGCTACCTCGGCCGCCCGGGGCTGACCGCGGCCCGCTTCGTCGCCGACCCCTTCGGCCCGCCCGGCGCCCTGATGTACCGCAGCGGGGACCGCGCGCGCCGCCGCCCCGACGGCGAACTGGAGCACCTCGGCCGCACCGACCGGCAGGTCAAGGTGCGCGGCTACCGGATCGAGCCCGGCGAGGTCGAGGCCGCGCTGACCGCACTGCCCGGCATCACCGGCGCCGCCGTGCTGGCCGTCGAACGCGAGCCCGGCCGGAGGAGCCTGACGGCCTACCTGCTCGGCGACCGGCAGGCCGTCCGGGCCGCCGCCGCCGACGCGCACCGGGTGCTCCCGGAGCACCTGGTGCCCGCCGCCTTCCACGCCGTCGACGCCTTCCCGCTGACCGCCAACGGCAAGCTCGACGAGCACCGGCTGCGCGCGCTGGCCGGCGCCCCGGCGCTCGGCGGCCGGGCGCCGCACGGGGAGCAGGAGCACCTGCTGCACCGGCTGTTCGGCGAGGTCCTCGGCGTCGCCGGGTTCGGTGCGGACGAGAGCTTCTTCGCGCTGGGCGGCGACTCGCTGGCCGCCAACCGGCTGGTCGTCCGCGCCCGCGCCGAACTCGCCGGGGCCATCGGCATCCGGGACGTCTTCGCGGCGCCCACGGTGGCCGCCCTGGCGGCCCGGACCGGCGCCCGCCACGAGGCTCCGGTGCCCGCCCCGCCGCGCCCGGGGGCCGGCCCCCGGCCGGAGTCCGTCCCGCTCTCGCACGCCCAGCGCGGGCTCTGGGTCCTGCACCGGCTCGGCGGGCAGGGCTCCACCTACCACGTCCCGCTGGCCACCCGGCTGACCGGCCCGCTCGACCCGCGGGCGCTGCGGGCCGCCGCGGCCGACGTCCAGCGGCGGCACGAGAGCCTGCGGACCGTCTTCCCGGCCGTCGACGGCACACCCCGCCAGGTGGTGCTGACCGACCCGCCCGTGCCGTTCACCGTCCGGCACCCCGGACCGGCCGGGCTGGCGGCGGCGGTGGACGAGGAACTGCACCGCCCCTTCGACCTCGCGCACCAGCCGCCCTGGCGGCTGGCCGTCCTCACCACCGGGCCCGGCACCCACCTGCTGCTGGTCGTGCTGCACCACATCGCCGCCGACGAGCAGTCGCTGCGCCCGCTGACCCGGGACCTCGCCGCCGGCTACGCGGCGCGGTGCCGCGGCCGGGCCCCCGAGTGGCCCGAACCGCCGCTCCAGTACGCCGACTTCACGCTGTGGCAGGGCCGAGCCCTGGGGGCGCCGGACGACCCGGACAGCCCGCTGTCGGCCGAACTCGCCCACTGGCGCGCGGCGCTGCAGGGCGCGCCGGAGCGCACCGCGCTGCCGGCCGACCACCGGCCGGCGGGCGGCACGGCCCTGCGCGGGGCCGCCACCGGCTTCCGCTGGAACGCCGAACTGGTCAATGCTGCGAGGGAGTTGGCGGCGCAGCGCGGCGCCACCCTGTTCATGGTGTTGCACGCCGCCGTCGCCTGCCTGCTCACCCGCTCCGGCGCGGGCACCGACCTGGTGCTCGGGACGGTCACCGCGGGCCGCGCCGATCCGGCGCTGGACGAGGTGGTCGGCCACTTCGCCCAGTCGCTGGCGCTGCGCACCGACCTGTCGGGCCGGCCGGGCTTCGCCGAGGTGGTCGACCGGGTCCGGCAGGCCGACCTCACCGCCTTCGCCCACGACACGGCGCCCTTCGACCGGGTCGTGGACGCGCTCGCGCCGGGCCGCGAACTCGGCCGCCACCCGCTGTTCCAGGTGATGGTCACCCTGCACGCCGGCCGCCCGCCGGCCCTCGCGCTGCCCGGCCTGACCGCCGAGCCGTACGAACTCCACCGGGTGATGGCCAAGTTCCCGCTGCTCTTCGACTTCACCGAGCAGCCGGACGGCACCCTGGACGGCACCCTGGAGTACAGCACCGACCACTTCCGCCCGCGGACGGCCGAACGCCTCGCGGGGGTGCTCGGCCGGCTGCTCGCCGCGGCCCTGGCCGACCCGACGGCCCCGGTGGACACGCTCGCCCCGGTGGACACGCCTGCCCTGGCGGACGGCCCGGACCTGCCGGACGCCGTGGCCCTGCCCGCCGTCCCCGCGCCTGCGGCCGGCCCCGGCCCCGGCGCCGACCCCGCCGCCGGGCCCGCCGAGGAACAGCTGCGGACCCTGTTCGGCACCGTGCTCGGCCGGGCCCGGCCCGGGCCGTCGGAGGGCTTCTTCCGGCTCGGCGGCGACAGCATCCTGGCGATCCGACTGGCCACCCGGGCCCGGGCCGCCGGGCTGCCGATCACCCCCAAGGACGTGTTCACCCACCAGACCCCGCGCGCCCTCGCCGCCCTGGCCGGAGCCCCGGCCCCCGCCCCGGTGCCACGGCCGGCCGCCCCCGCCGAACCGGGCGCCGTGCTGCCGGCCACCCCGATCGCGCACTGGCTGGCCTCCCGCGGCGGCCCGATCGAGGGCTCCGCCCAGTCGGTGCTGGTCGAGCTGCCGCCCGGGGCCACCGAGCACACCCTGCGCGCCGCCCTGCAACAGCTCGTCGACCACCACGACGCCCTGCGGACGCGGCTCACCGGAGGCCCCGGCGAGCCGCTGGACTTCGAGGTCCGCCCGGTGGGCGGCGTCCCGGCGGGCCCGCTGCTGCACCGGGTCGACCTGGCCCGCGAGGGCCTGGCGGACGCCGGCCCGCTGCTCGGGCCCGGTGGGGAGCCGGTGCCGGCGCTGGCGGCGCTGGTCGAGGAGCAGCGGCGCGACGCCCGCCGCCGGCTCGACCCCCGCCGGGGCGAGCTGCTCCGGGCCGTCCGGTTCGACGGCTCGGCCGGCGGACTGCTGCTGCTGGTCGTCCACCACCTCGCCGTCGACGGCGTCTCCTGGCGGATCCTGCTCGACGACCTCGCCCTCGCCCACGAGGCCGCCGCGGCCGACCGCCCGGCCGAGCTCGCCGCCGTCCCGGTGACGGCGGCCCAGTGGGCCCGCGCCCTGCGGTCGGCCGCGGCCGACCCGGCGGTGGCCGGCGACCACGCCCACTGGCACCGCCTGCTGACCACCGGCACCGGCGGCCTCGGCACCCGACCGCTGGACCGGGCCCGGGACACCGCGGCCCGCGCCGAGTCCCTGCGCACCACGCTGCCGAGCGGCCCGACCGCGGCCCTGCTGACGGAGCTGCCGGAGCGGCTCGGTGCCGCCGTCCCGGAGATCCTGCTCGGGGCGCTCGCCCTGGCCCTGGACGGCTGGCCCGCCCGCACCGGCGACGGACCGCTCCTGGTCGACGTCGAGGGCCACGGGCGCGATCCGGAACCGGCCCCCCTGGACGGCCTGGACCTCTCCCGGACGCTCGGCTGGTTCACGGTGATCCACCCCGTCCTGCTGGACGCCGGTGCCGCTTCCGCCGAACCCGCCGCCGACGAGGCCGCCGGTGCCGGGTCCGCCGAATCCGCCGCCGACGAGGCCGCCGGTGCCGCCGAGGCCCGTGCCGTCACCGCCGCCCGGGACACGCTGCGGGCCACCCCGCACCGCGGCCTGACGTACGGTCTGCTCCGGCAGGCCGGCCGGCTGCCCGAGCGCACGGCGCCGATCGCCTTCAACTACCTGGGCCGGTTCGACACCGACCGGCGCGGGCCCTGGCGGCCGCTGCCCGGCACCCTGCGGGGCGAGGCCGACCCGGCCCTCGCGCTCTCGCACGTCCTCGCGGTGGACGCCTTCGTGGAGGCGGGCCCGGACGGGTCGCGGCTGCGGGTCGAGTGGGCGTGGCCGGCGGGCGTGCTGGACGCCGCCGCCGTGGGCGGCCTCGCGGCCCGCTGGGAGCGCGCGCTCACCGCCCTGACCACCACCGTCCCGGCGGCCCCCGCCGAAGCCGTCCCCGCCGCACTCGCCGGCGGTCCCGCTCGCGAGCCCGCCGCGGCCGCCCCCGCGCACCCCGCCCCCGCGCACCCCGCGTCCGACGGCCCGTCGGACGCCGCCCCGCCCGCCACCGCCGCGGACGCCGAGGCCCTGCCCGCCACCCCGCTGCAGAGCGGCCTGCTCTTCCACTCCCGCTACGCCGTCCGCGACGGCCGCCCCGACCCGTACCTCGTCCAGCTCGCCCTCGACCTCACCGGGCCGCTCGACCCGCAGCGGCTGCGCGAGGCCGCCCACCGGCTGCTCCGCCGGCACCCGCACCTCGCCGCCGCCTTCACCGCCGACGGGGACGGCCCACCGCGGCAGGTCGTGCCCGCCGCCCCGGCGCCGCCGCCCTGGCGCACCCTGGACCTCACCGGGCGGCCGGCGGGGGAGCGGGCCGAGGCGGCCCGGCGGCACGCGGCGGAGGACCTGCGGCCGTTCACGCCGGACGCGCCGCCGCCGGGGCCCGCCCTGGTCCGCTTCACGCTGCTCCGGCTGGCGGCCGACCGCTGGCGGCTGGTCTTCACCCACCACCACCTGCTGCTGGACGGCTGGTCGGTGCCGATCGTGCTGGGCGAGCTGTTCACCCTGCACCAGGGCGGTGAGCTGCCCCCGCCGCCCGCCTACCGCGGCTACCTCGACTGGCTGGCCGCCCGCGACACGGTGGCGGCCCGGGCCGCCTGGCGCACCGCCCTGGCCGGCGCCGAACCCACCCGGGTCGGTCGCGCCGGGGCGGCGGACCCGGCCGGAGCCCCGTCCACGACCGTCTTCACCCTCGCCCCGGAGCTGGCCGCCGGGCTGCGGGCGCGGGCCGCCGACTGGGAGGTCACCCTCGGCTCCCTGGTCTCGACGGCCTGGGCCCTCGTGCTGTCCCACCTCACCGGCCGGGACGACGTCCTCTTCGGCACCACCGTCGCCCAGCGCCCGGCCGAACTGCCCGGCGCGGAGCGGCTGGTCGGCCTGCTGATCAACACCGTCCCGGTGCGGGCCAGGCTGCACCCCGGCGAGCCGCTGCCCGGGCTCGCCGCCCGGCTCCAGCGCGAGCGCACCGCGCTGCTGGACCACGAGCACCTGGGGCTCGCCGAGATCGAGGAGGCGGTCGGGGCCGGCCGGCTGTTCGACAGCTCGCTGGTCTTCGAGAACTACCCGCTGGACGAGGAGGGGGCCCGCGAGCCCGCGCCGGGACTGCGGATCGACCGGGTCGAGCCGTCCGACGGCACCCACTACCCGCTGTCGCTGGTGGTGCTCCCGCGCCGGGGCGGCCTCGACGTCCGGCTCCAGCTGCGCCCCGCCGAACTGGACGGGCACATCGACGCGGACCGGGTCCGTGGCCTGTTCACCGCCGCCTGCGCCGTCCTGGCCGGCCCGGGGGCCGGGGCGCTCACCGCCGGCCGGGTCGACCTGCTGTCGCCGGTGCAGCGGGCCGGCCTGCGGGCCTGGGGCACCGGCCCGGCGGCCGCCGCCGAACCGCCGTCGATCGGTGCGCGGTTCGAGCGGCTGGCGGCCGAGCACCCGGACCGGGTGGCCCTGCGGTACGGCGGCGCCGCCGGTGCGCCCGGCACCACCACGTACGGCGCGCTCAACGCCGCGGCCAACCGCCTGGCCCACCACCTGGCCGGGCTCGGCGTCCGGGCCGGGACGCGGGTCGCCCTGCGGGTGCCGCGCTCCCCGGAGGTGCCGGTGGCGGTGCTGGCGCTGGCCAAGCTCGGCGCGGTCTGCGTCCCGCTGCACCAGGGGTTCCCGGCCGCCCGGGCGCGCGAGCTCGCCGCCGGGGCGGGCACCGCGCTCCTGCTGGACGCCGACGGGCTGGCGCGGGCCCGCAGCTCCGGCGCGAGCACCGCGAACCCCGGGACGACGGTGCCGCCGGACGCCGTAGCCCAGCTGCTGCACACCTCGGGCTCGACCGGTCTGCCGAAGGGCGTCGCCGTCACCCACCGCGCCGTCCTGGCGCTGGCCGACGACCCGCTCTGGGACGGGCCGGACCACGACCGGGTGCTGTTCCACTCGCCGCACGCCTGGGACGCCGTGGTCTACGAGCTGTTCGCACCGCTGCTGACCGGCCGCCAGGTCGTGGTGGCCCCGGCCGGGGAGCTGGCCCCGGCGGACTACGCGCGGGTGGTCGAGCAGGGCGGCGTCACCGCGGCCTGGCTCACGGCCGGCCTGTTCGACCTGCTCACCGAGCAGATCCCGGCCGCCCTCGCCCGGCTGCGGCTGATCTGCACCGGCGGCGACGTCGTCCCCCCGGCGGCGCTCGCCCGGGCCCGCCGGGCCGCCCCCGGTCAGCGGCTGCTCGACCTGTACGGCCCGGTGGAGAGCACCACCTTCGCGCTGGGCCACGAGCTCCCGCCCGGCCCGGTCCGCGAGGACCAGGCCGTCCCCGTCGGGCGCCCGCTCGCCGGGACGCGGGTGCTGCTGCTGGACAACGCCCTGCGCACCGTGCCGCCCGGCGTCCCCGGCGAGGTCTACCTGGCCGGGGCGGGCCTGGCCGAGGGCTACCACGGCGCGCCGGCGCGCACCGCCGAACGCTTCGTCGCGGACCCGTACGGCCCGCCGGGCGGCCGGCTGTACCGCACCGGCGACCTCGGCCGCTGGGACGCCGCCGGCCTGCTGCACTTCCTCGGGCGCGCCGACCGGCAGCTGAAGATCAACGGTTTCCGGATCGAACCGGGCGAGATCGAGGCCGCGCTGTGCGCCGAGCCCGGGATCACCGCCGCCCGGGTGGTGCCGCACGGCAGCGGTCCGGCCGGGCGCTCCCTGGTCGGCTACCTGGTCGCCGACCGGCCGGTGGCCGTCGCCGAGCTGCGCCGCCGGCTCGCCGACCGGCTGCCGCGCCACCTGGTGCCGGCCGTGCTGGTCCCGGTGGAGAGGCTGCCGCTGGACCCGAACGGCAAGGTCGACGCGGCCGCGCTCCCGGCGCCGCCGCGCCCGGCCGCAGAGCCGGCCCGCACGCCCCGCCGGGAGGTCCTGGCGGCCCTGTTCGCGGAGGTGCTGGACGCCCCGGCCGTCGCCGCGGAGGACGACTTCTTCGCCCTCGGCGGCAACTCGATCGCCGCGATGCGGCTGACCGGCCGGATCCGGGCCGTCCTCGGCATCGACCTGCCGCTGCGCGAGCTGTTCGACGCGCCCACGGTGGCCGCGCTGGACCGCCGGCTCGACCGGGCCGCCCGCCCGGCCGCCGCCGCACCGGGCCCGCCCGATCCGGCGGACCGGCCCGCCCGGCTGCCGCTCGCCCCCGCCCAACTGCGGCTGTGGACGGCCGGCTACCTGGGCGAGCACCGCCCGGACCACCTCACCGCGCTGGCCCTCGACCTCACCGGGGAGCTGGACGCCGCCGCGCTGACGGCCGCGCTCGGCGACGTGGTGGCCCGGCACGAGGCGCTGCGCACCGTCCTGCCGTACGGCCCGGACGGCCCGGAGCAGCGCGTCCTCGACCCGGCGCAGGCCCCGGCCGCGCCGCAGCGCGAGGACGTCCCGCCCGAGCTGCTGGACGAGCGGATCGCCGCCGGACTCGACCGCGGCTTCGACCTGTTGACGGAGCCGCCGCTGCGCACCGCACTGCTGCGCAGCGGCCCGGACCGGCACACCCTGCTGCTGGTGCTGCACCACGCGGCGGTGGACGGGCACGGCCTCCGACCGTTGCTGGCCGACCTGCGGTCCGCCTACCGGGCCCGGGCGGGCGGCCGGGCCCCGGCGTGGCCGGCCCCGGCCGTCCAGTTCGCGGACTGCGCCCTGTGGCTGCGCGGGCGGCTCGGCGAGGAGTCCCGGCCGGACGGTCCGGCCGCTCGCCAGGAGGCCCACTGGCGGGCCGAGTTGGCGGCCCTGCCGCCGTGGCGGGGGCTGCCGGAGGCGACCGGGGTGCCGGGCGCCGCGCCGGGTGAGGCCGGCACCGTGCGGTTCGCCCTCGACGCGGCGGCGCACCGGCGGCTGGCCGCGGCCGCCCGGGCCTGCTCGGCCGGCACCGGGATGCTGTTGCAGGCGGCGTTCGCCGCCGCCCTGGGCGACCTGGGCGCCGGTCGCGACCTGGCGCTCGGCGTGCCGCTGGCCGGCCGGGACGACGAGGTGCTGGACGGCGTGGTCGGCTGCCTGGTGAACACCGTGGTGCTGCGGGTCGACCTGTCCGGCGCCCCGGACGCCCGCACCCTGGTCGGCCGGGTGCGGGAACGGCTGCTGGCCGCGCACGCCAACCAGGACCTGCCGTTCGACCGGGTGGTGGAGCTGCTCAACCCGCCCCGGGAGGCCGGCCGCCAGCCGCTGTTCGGGGTGGCGCTCTCCCATCTGGTGCGGCCCGCCCCGACCGGTGCGGACGTGCGCTGGACGGACGCCCTGACGGCCGTCGAGCGGCCCGTCCCGGCCACCCGCACCGCCGTCGACCTGCTGCTCCAGCTGGTGGAGCGGCGTGCCGCGGACGGCTCGCCGGACGGGCTGGAGTGCACCCTGGTGCACGCGCTGGAGCGCTGCGACGGCCCGTCCGCCGGTCGGGTGGCGGCCGCCTTCCGGCGGCGGGTCGCCGCGTTCTGCGACGCGTTGAACGGCCCCGACACGTTGAACGGCCCCGACGAGCCCCGCTGCCCCGACGAGCCGCGCCGCCCCGACGAACGCGCCGCCCCGGCCGGTCGGGCGACGCCGCCGGTCCGCGAGTTTCCCACCACCACTGAGACGAGGTCCCGATGAGCAGCACCAACCCCTTCGACGACGAGCAGGGCGCCTTCCTGGTCCTGGTGAACGAGGAGAACCAGCACGCGCTCTGGCCCGCCTTCGTCGAGGTGCCCGCCGGCTGGCGGAGCGTGTTCGGCGAGGAGACCAGGCAGGCCTGCCTGGACTACGTCGAGAAGCACTGGACCGACCTGCGCCCGCGCGGCCTGGCCGAGGCGATGGACGCCCGCGTCG
The DNA here is from genome assembly GCF_040681575.1 of Kitasatospora sp. NPDC051702. Lineage (NCBI taxonomy): Bacteria > Bacillati > Actinomycetota > Actinomycetes > Kitasatosporales > Streptomycetaceae > Kitasatospora > Kitasatospora sp. NPDC051702. Next base: position 1,133 of record NZ_JBFAZB010000048.1, on the reverse strand, counting down.
ACTGAGCCCGGCCGACCGGTTCCATCAGGGCTGTTCCGCTCTGGCTTAAGGATCTTCCGCCCCCTGAACGGGAACTGACAGCATGTCAGGGACGGGCGCGGGGCCGGCCCGTAGCGACGCGGTGCGGCGCGCCCGGGTTCCCCCACACCCGGCCGCGCCGCCCGCGGACCGGCCCCGGAGCCCCGCAGGCACCCGATCGCCGCCCGTCCGGGCCGAGCGAGCCCCGCCGCCCGACCTCCCGATCCCTCACAAGGAGTCACCGATGACCGCCGCCACACCGCGGGCCGAGCGCACCGCCCGCCCCCGGCACTACCTGATGTGCCGCCCCACCCACTTCGAGGTCAGCTACGCGATCAACCCGTGGATGGACCCGGCGAAGCCCGTCGACACCGGGCTCGCCGTCGCGCAGTGGGAGCGGCTGCACGCCCTCTACCGGGAGTTCGGCCACCGGGTGGAGCTGATCGACCCGATCCCCGGCCTGCCGGACATGGTGTACGCCGCCAACGGCGCCACCGTGGTGGACGGCAAGGTGCTCGGCGCGCGCTTCCGCAACGCGGAGCGGGCCGCCGAGGGCCCGGCCTACCTGGAGTGGTTCCGCTCGCACGGCTACGCCGACCGGCACGACCCGCAGCACGTCAACGAGGGCGAGGGCGACTTCCTGGTCACCGCCTCGTACGTGCTCGCCGGCCGGGGCTTCCGCAGCACGCCGGCGGGCCACGAGGAGGCGCAGGAGTTCTTCGGCCGCCCGGTGATCGGCCTGCAGCTGGTCGACCCGCGCTACTACCACCTGGACACCGCGCTGGCCGTCCTGGACGGCGACGAGGTGATGTACCACCCGGACGCCTTCTCCTCGGGCAGCCGGGCGGTGCTGCGCCGCCTCTTCCCGGACGCGGTGCTCGCCGACGCCGACGACGCGGCCGTGTTCGGCCTCAACGCGGTGAGCGACGGCCGGCACGTGTTCCTGCCGGAGGCGGCCACCGGCCTCGCCGTCAAGCTGCGCGAGCGCGGCTTCGAGCCGATCGGCGTCGACCTGTCGGAGCACGCCGAGCACCGCCTGGATCTGGAAGGTCGCCGCGGCGGCACTGGTGTCGCCGATCAGCTCCATGGACGGGATCCGGCTCAGCGCCTCGGCC